>DATJYK010000211.1:0-2786 GCA_035578005.1 Terriglobia bacterium | reverse complement strand
TATAAATAGCGGCGGCAAAGTGTACCACTGAACCGGGTGATTTGCGGCGTTATGGCGGCGCAAAAGTGTACCGGTCCTGCTGAGCCCCTGTCTGCCTATTGTTGGCATGGGGGGCTGGAAGGATGTTTACAGTGGAACTCTATGCGGCTGTGCGACGTGCTGTGATGGTTGACGGGCTGAGCCACCGTGAGGCGGCGCGGCGGTTTGGCGTTCACCGGAACACGATATCCAAGATGCTGCAGTTTTCGCTGCCGCCTGGCTACCGG
The DNA here is from genome assembly GCA_035578005.1 of Terriglobia bacterium. GTDB lineage: Bacteria > Acidobacteriota > Terriglobia > UBA7540 > UBA7540 > Gp13-AA77. The sequence continues at coordinate 2,520 of DATJYK010000211.1, read as the reverse complement.
CGGCGCGAGCGGCCGGTGTCGAAGAAGCTGGGGCCGCATATGGCCTGGATTGATGGCATTCTTGAGAGCGACCGCAGCGTCCATGCCAAGCAGCGGCACACGGCACAGCGGATCTTTGAGCGGCTGCGGGCCGAGGAAGGTTATACCGGCGGCTACACAATCGTGCGGGAGTATGTGGCGGCGGCGAGCTTGCGCTCGCGCGAGATGTTTGTGCCGTTGAGCCATCGGCCCGGCCACGCCCAGGCGGATTTCGGCGAGGCGGATGCGTATATCGCGGGCCGGAAGGTGCGGTTCCATTATTTTTGCATGGATTTGCCGCACTCGGATGACGGTTTCGTCAAAGCCTACCCGGCCGAGACGGCGGAGGCATTTTGCGATGGTCATGTCGCGGCTTTCGCGCATTTCGGCGGCGTGCCGCAGTCGATCCTGTACGACAACACCAAGCTCGCGGTGGCCAAGATCGTGCAGGGCGGCAAGCGGCTGCGCAGCCGAATGTTTGCCGAGCTGCAAAGCCATTATTTGTTCGCGGACCGGTTCGGCCGGCCCGGCAAGGGCAATGACAAGGGCAAGGTCGAGGGGCTGGTCGGCTATGTCCGGCGCAATTTCATGACGCCGATGCCGGTGGCGGCGAGCTTTGAGGCGTTGAACGCGCAACTGATCGATGCTTGCCGCAAACGGCGTGCGGCAGTTCTGCGCGGCCATACCGGCACGATTGGCGAGCGGATGCAGTCGGATCTGGCGGCGTTCATGCCGTTGCCGGCGAGCCCGTATGATTCCTGTCACAAGGTGGCGACGCGTGTCTCCTCACTGTCACTGGTGCGCTACCGCAACAACGATTACTCGGTGCCGACGCGCTATGGCCACCAGGAGGTTCTGGCCAAGGGCTATGTCGACCGGGTCGAGATCGCCTGCCGTGACGAGACCATCGCCATTCATCCCCGCAGCTACGAGATTGCTGATTTTATCTACAACCCTCTGCATTACCTGGCGCTGCTGGAGCACAAGGCCAGGGCGCTGGACCAGGCTGCCCCACTGGATGGCTGGCAGCTTGGTGAATGCTTCCACCGCCTGCGCCGGTTGCTGGAGGCGCGCATGGGCACCCCCGGCCGGCGCGAGTTTATCCAGGTGCTGCGGCTGATGGAGAATTTTCAGCAGCACCAGGTGGAACAGGCCGTGACCCAGGCGCTGGGGCTCGGCGCCATCAGCTTCGATGCGGTGAAGATGTTGCTGCTGGCCAGGCTGGAGAACCGGCCGGCACGGCTGGATCTGACCCTCTACCCGTACCTGCCTGTGGCCAGCGTCGGCGCCACCGATCCGCGCGCATACCTGGCGCTGATTGCCGGCGCCGGCCTTTCCCCCGAGACACAAGGAATTCCCGCATGAGCCTGACCCAGGACGCCCAAACACTAACGATCGTGACGCCGCAAATCCTGCTTGCCAACCACCTGAAGGCCCTGAAGCTGCCGACGTTTGCCCGCGAGTACGACAAGGTGGCGACCGAGGCGGCGCAGGATCGCGCCGATTATCCGCGCTATCTGCTGCGTCTTTGCGAACTCGAACGCATTGACCGTGAACGCCGCAACATCGAGCGCCGCATCCGCCAGGCACACTTTCCCCAAACCAAAAGCCTGGATACCTTCGACTTTACCGCGCAGCCCTCGCTCAATAAGGCGCTGGTGCTGGAACTGGCGCGCTGCGAGTGGATCGAGATGCGCCAGAACTGCATCGCCCTCGGCCCGAGCGGCACCGGTAAAACCCATGTCGGTCTGGCCTTGGGGCTGGCCGCCTGCCAGAAAAATTACAGCGTCGCCTTCACCACGGCGGCGGCGCTGGTGCATGAGCTCATGGAGGCGCGCGACGAACGCCGCCTGCGGGCGCTACAGAAACACCTCAACGCCGTCCGGCTGCTGATCGTTGATGAGTTGGGCTACGTGCCATTCACCGCGGTGGGATCGGAACTGTTCTTCGAAGTGCTCAGCCAGCGCTATGAGCGCGGGGCGACGCTGATCACTTCCAACCTGCCCTTCGATGAATGGACTTCGGTCTTCGGCTCGGAGCGGCTGACCGGCGCGCTGCTCGACCGGCTTACCCACCATGTCCACATCTTGGAAATGAACGGTGAAAGCTATCGCCTCGCCACCAGTAAAAAGGCCCAGCGACGATCCGCTCAGGGGCCAAATGCCCCCGCCAAGACATCAACTGATGGAGACACTGACAGAAAAATCTGACGCCTCGATCCGCGGTGTGAGCCGCCCTCCGCTACCCTCCGAGCGGCTCACACCGCGGATCGAACTACCAGGGCTTCTTTGCCCTCTTTAATCAACCAGACTGGTACACTTTTACGCCGCCATCTGGCACATTTTGTCTCCGCCGTTGACATTCGCTGGCAATTCAAGCGTGTTTGTTGCCCGGGGCTGCCACAGCGACGTCCGGCGTGTCCACGCGGGCCGGTCCCGCCAAGCCAAAGGAGGCCGCACCACGCTGCCCCGGGCCGAACCAGACTGGCCGGTTTGGAACACC
>DATJYK010000210.1:0-29859 GCA_035578005.1 Terriglobia bacterium | reverse complement strand
CGGCTTCTCGAGAATCAGAAAGTTCTGCATCATTCCGGTGTCTTCATGGGGAAGGATGTGGCAGTGGAAGACAGACTTTCCCGTCCATTCCTTGAAGCGCATGCGGATTACCGATGCGGTGTTCTGCTGAACCCAGATGGTGTCCTGGATCAGTCCCCGCCGCTGCTCGATGCCCGCAATGGATTTCACCTCGAAATCGTTGACGTGAATATGGAAGGGATGGCCCTCCGTCCCTCCGTGCTCGCCGCTCGGCACCACGATGTGCCACTCCTCGCACTCATTGAGAAACACCGTGGTGGGCACGGCGAATTCGTCGTAGAGCTGATTGTTGATATAGAAATCGATACCCACCACGGGGTTGCGCACGCCGGGAAACGCCGAGGAGAACACGAAGTATCGCCTTTTCTTGATCTCGCTTTCGGTGATGGGAGGATTGCGCGTGATGGGAGGCAGATTGCGTGGAATCTGCATGTTCACGGGCGTGCCGGCAACCTCGATAACGGCGATGGTCTTCTGCACGGCCTGGAGGAACTGAGCCGACTGCGCCAGTTGCAGAATCTGGTACTTGCCGGGCTTGCCGGCCTTGATCAGGAACTCGGCGCGGTTGGCCGGTCCCAGAGTTACCTGCGGGACATTATTGTTCCAACCCAAGACCTCGGGTGAGTCGAAGTTGTTGCCATCCATCGCCAGCAGATACATCGCGTGTTGTTCCACCTGCACCGGCATCATCAGGTCGGAGCAGGCATTGAGCAACCGGAACCGCGCCACCTCACCAGGCTGCATCTTGAATAGCGGCGGGGTCATTTGGGTTGGCGTGGGGTTGGTCGGCGACGCCTGGTTGTGCGTCTCCTTGAAATACGGCTCCCCGTTCACCAAGTAGTAGCGCAGCGCATAGTCTCCTGTCGTGAAGCCACACTTTAATTGGGTCGGATCTGCCTTGCCGGTCTGCGGATTGTAGAGGGTGACATTGCCGCCAAAGGTCTGCCAGATCGCGTTCTGTTCCGGCTCATAGCTGTCACTGTAGTCGACGCCGACCTTGTCGGTCGGAAACAGCCCGATGTCCTGCACCACCAGCGGATAGTCCTTCGCCGCCTTAATCTCAGGCACCTCGTCGATCGCGCCTTTGATGATGAGCCCGCCCGCCATGCCGGAGACGGCCTGGATGGCCGTCGAGCCATGCGAGTGCGGGTGATACCAGTTCAGCCCCGGCGACTGGTCAGGCGGAATGACGAACGGGTAATCCTTATATTGACCCGGCGCGATCGAGACGATGGGCGCAGCCACATCCGCGGTTCCCAGCGGTTCGAAGATGTGCGGGGCGATGTCCAGGCCATGCAGATGCAGATTGGTGTGGTTCATCTCATGCGGAACATTCATATCCCCGTCCCAGGTGGGGTCGGGATCCGGGGGGAGCGAGTTGGTAACACGGATCTTCAGAGTGCGCCCCGCGGTGGTGACGATCATGGGGCCCGGGACCATCCCGTTGTAGGCCCGCAATCTTACCTTGCGGCCGTCGAGCACCTTGGTTAGGAAGGCGCAATCCAAGACGATGTCGGGCACGAACTCCTCGTCAGAGGCCGCGGGCGTCGTCGAGTTCGCCGGCGTGCCCAGCGGCTCAGCGGGCGAAGGTATCGGGTAGGGCGTTCCCTCAGCGTTGCCGGTCGCGGCGGCAGCCGCAGCCGTTGCCAGGGCCATGAACTTGCGGCGCGATATGCCTTTCATTTCTCCTCTTGGGGCACCACCAACGTGTGCATTTTTGTCGATTTTAACCTGGACTTCCGGGGAGTGATCTGGTTGGGATTGGTGCATGCATCGGGCTGGTGGTTCGTGTAGAAGTTTGCATACTGCGTGAAGGCCACGGCCAGTTGCAGCGAGGTGTCCATGGTGAAAGCATCCGGAAAGCGTCCGCCGGGAAAACGCTGCGGAGCGTTCTGGTTCTCAAAGTACGAGGTGTTATCCAGCGAATACACTTTGCACATCCCGGTGAATCCGAAGCTCGGCGGTACGTTGACGCCCATCGTATCGATGGCATTGTGGGGCGCGGCATAGGCGCTGGCGTGGCATGATGTGCAGGACGACGCCGGGTTATCGACCGGCCCAGCCAGACGGTCCTTGCAGCCGAGATGCTGGAAGGTCTGGATGTCGGAATTGATCACGCTTTGCTGCAAGGGCAGGCTGACGGACTCCGGCACCGCGGGGAAGGTCCACGGGTCCGAGCCCCACTGCAGTCCGACGGGAACCAAATGCTCCCAGAAGCTGCTGCCCGGCGCCCGGCCATCGTAGGCGAAGGTGCCGTAGACCCAGCGTATCGGCGAACGCGGATCGACCACCGCGACATCGACCTGCACAACGTGTGAGATCTGCACCTCGCGATCGCACGAGTATCCCTCCTTCGCGGTCAGCTTGTGACGGTCGATCTGCCACGCGGGAGAGCCCTGCAGAAACGGAACACAATCCGGAGGCACATTCGAGGTCAGGATCTTGACCACCACCGTGCCGGTAGGGAACGGCAGACCCGCCGGGATCGCGCTGCCCATGTACTCGCTCATCTGCGGAACGCCGGTGGCGGGAATAGCCCGGCCCAGCGCATAGCCACCGTACTCGTTGTAATAGCCGACCGACCAGCTTTCAAAGCCCCACGGATAGTCCTTCTTGCACGCTTCGGTTTCGCCCGCGAATGTCGCAAGCGCATGGGGGTTGTGGTTCACCAGATCGCGCAAGGTTGCCGTGCGCTCGTTGGTGGTTCCATGCACATACTCGCGGCCCGCGGTTGGGTCGTAGGCCATCCAGGGTACATTGAACCACCGCGTCTTGCCGCCTACCTCCACCTTCCAACCGGTTTCGTTGGCCAGGTTGGGGTCCTGGCCCTGCTTCACATAGTCCAGAATGGCATTCATGTAAACGTCCCAGTTCTGCCCGTGCCATGTCGGCGACTTCGGGTTGGTAAAGCGCGGGGTGAAGTTCACCTTCACATCCAGCCAGGAGCAATCCTGACAGGCATCGGGAATGCTGTGCGGATAATCCCTGCTCAGCTTAAAGACAGGCGTGGTGGGTTTCTCCGGCGGATTGGTGGCCGCATTGCGGAAGGCATAGTAACTTGCATTATGGGCTTTTGCCGGCGCAGACGGCTGCTGACCTTCCGAAGGCATCGCCGCCATAAGAACGATAAGCGATAGGGCCGCTCTGCGGATTGATGCATAGAGGACGCTTTGCATTATGAACTCCTTCTTGCGGAGGATGGGAAGACCAGGGCCGCCAAGTTTTGAACCTGAGACTTCCAATTTGCATTTCCCAGGTGGCGCACAGCCATTCCCGGGCCGTGTCTGTTCGACTTATAACAGTGAGGGCCCAATCGTCGATCTCATGCCACGCGGGTGAATTGCGCAATTGAACCGTGACTGGGTGCGAGGCGTTTGCAACGATAAAATGAGTTATCAATCGCCCCTTTAAGACCGAAGAGATTAATCGCCGCGACGTAATGGCGTCTGTGCGGTAACGCACATAGTGATAGAATTAGTTCGCTTTCCCGACAACTATGAGGAGGTAATGGCTCGTGCCCGGATTCACGGAAGCTCGCGCCCCGAGGGCAAACCGGCTCCTCGCGGCTCTTCCGACTGGAGAATACAAGCGGCTTCTTCCGGATCTCGAGCCCGTGACTTTCTCTCTCGGCGACGTCGTCTACGAGTCGGGAGGAAGCCTGCAGTCCGTTTACTTTCCCACCCAGTGCGTTGTCTCTCTGCTGTACACCATGGAGAATGGCTTAACCGCCGAGATGGGTCTGACCGGAAACGACGGGATGGTTGGGGTTGCTGTATTCCTGGGTGGGGATACCACGCGCAACCGGGCCGTAATACAAATTGCCGGTGGAGCCTTCAAGATGAGGGCCAAACTGCTTCAGGAGGAATTCGGGCGCGGAGGGCCGTTCCAACAAGTGTTGTTGCGTTACACCCAGGCTCTGATGACGCAGATCTCGCAGACGGCTGTTTGTAACCGGCTGCATTCCGTGGAGCAACGTCTGTGCCGGTGGCTATTGCTAAGCCGCGATCGAGGGGAGTCCGACGAACTGCGCATGAGCCAGGAATTCATCGCTAACATGCTGGGCGGACGCAGGGAAAGTGTCACGGTGGCGGCCGGCCGGCTGCAAGATGCGGGATTAATCCGTTACGCTCGAGGCCACATCACGATTCTCGATCGGGAGCGCCTCGAAGCGAGGGTTTGCGAGTGCTATCAGATCGTCAAGACGGAGTGTGACCGGCTCTTTGCACATGGTAAGTAGCCGCAGCGCAGACCCCCTGAACCTGCGCCGCCCGCAGTAGCGCGAGCCCGAAAGAGCCGGGAGACTGTCGGGCTTGAAAGACTACTGTGGGTCCGCCTCACGGCGTTGGGACCTTCGCTGACGCGACGTTGGAGAAGTCGCTCTCTACGCCTCCAGCACCAATCGCTGTGGTCTTGTAGTAGTAGGTTTGCCCGGCGGTGACATTTGAATCCTCGAACGAAGTACCGACAACGGGGCTCGTGTTGATCACGCTGAATTGGCCGTCGCTTGTGTTCGAGCGATAGACATTGTATCCCGTCACGCCCGAAGAAGTGCTCGCTGTCCAACTGAGATCAACCGCGTGGGTACCCGTGCCTGAAAGGGTTTCCGTAAGCGGAGAGCCCGTGGCGGTGCTCGTTACGGTAAGCGTTCCTGTGGCGCTGCCGCCCACGGTAGGGGCAAAGGTGACGCTGAGGCTGGTCGACCGCCCTGCACCGACCACCAAGGGAAGGCCGGGATTGGTGACGCTGAAGCCCGGGCCTGTCGTGGTAACTTGAGAAATTGTAACGTCACCGGTTCCTGAACTCGTGAGAATCGCGGGCAGAATAGCGTTGTCGCCGACGGTCACGTCTCCGAAGTCGATGCTGGCGGGGGTTGAGGTCAGTTGATAGGTTTGGCCCGTTCCCGAGAAGGCGATGACAAGCGGAGAGTCTGAGGCGCTACTGATGACGGAGATCGTACCGGACGCAGATCCCGTGCTTGCAGGCGAAAAAGTGATGGAGAGGCTCGTACTCTGGCCTGCCGTCAACGTTACCGGCAAGGCCGGACCCTTAGGAGTGAATCCCGCCCCCGAAAGAGTGAGTTGGGAAATGGTCACGCTCGCGGTCCCGGTGTTGGTGAGCGTAACCGTTTGCGTGCTGGTGGACCCAACCGTAAGGTCACCGAAGGCGAGACTGCTTGAGCTGGGTGCGAGCTGGTAAGTGACACCTGTGGCTGCGAGCGAAATCACCAGCGGCGAACCCGAAGCGTTGCTGACCACTGAAATGGCGCCGGTGGCCGGTCCGGTCTGGGTTGGAGCGAAGTCGACCGTGAGAGCCGCACTCTGGCCCGGCGCCAGGGTGGCGGGCAGGGTGAGGCCTGTGGTCGTGAATCCTATTCCGGCGACAGTAACCTGAGAGACGGTTACGCTGCCTGTCCCGGTGTTGGTGAGCGTCATCGTCTGCGCGTTTTTGGCCGAAACCGCGACATCGCCGAAATTAAGACTGCTGGAGCTTGAGCTGAGCTGGTAAGTAATTCCTGCGCCGGAAAGCGCAACCGTTACCATCGAGACCGAGGCGCTGCTGGTAATGGAGACGGAGCCCGTCGCGGAGCCCGAGGTGGACGGAGCAAAGGTCACATTGAGAGCCACGCTCTGGCCCGGAGCGAGCGTGAGCGGCAGGCTTAATGCCCCGAGGCCGAGGCTGAAACCCGTCCCCGTCACGCTCGCCTGAAGAACCGTCACGCTAGCGGTGCCGGTGTTCGTCATGGTAAGCGCCTCGGTGCTGGCAGAGGCCACCGTGACATTTCCGAAATTCACGCTGCTGGGGTTCACCCCAAGCTGGTAAGTAACACCGGTACCCTCGAGCGCGACCTTTAACGGCGAACCCGAAGCGTCGCTGCTAATGGATAGGGTGCCTGAAGCGGCTCCGGTGGCGGTGGGAGAAAATGTCACCGCGACACTGGCGCTCTGGCCCGGCTGCAAGATCGCTGCCGCATTCGGTCCGGTAAAACTGAACTCAGCCGGCGCGACGCTGATTCCCGAGAGAGTCACCGCGGCTGTGCCCGTATTGGTGAATGAAACCGTCTTGGTGCTGGTTGAGGCAACCGCGACGTTGCCGAAATTGAGACTGCTCGCCGCTGACGTCAATTGATAAAGGATACCGCTGCCTGAGAGTTCGACGGTGGTGCTAGGCACCGGCGCATTGGTGATGAGGGAAAGGCTGCCTGAAACAGCGCCGCTGCTGGTGGGTGCGAAGGCGACGCTGAAGGCGGAGCTTTGACCCGGGGCAAGGTTAACGGGCAGCGCGAGACCAGTCAACGCAAAAGGCGACCCGCTCAGCGTCGCCTGCGTAACCGCGAGGGTGCCCGTGCCGCTGTTCGTCATGGTGATCGTCCTGGCGGAACTGCTGCCCACTCGAACGGTCTCGAAATAGATCGATGAAGGAGCTACGGTGAGTAAGGGACGGGGCGCGGGATTGGACGCCGGCCCGCCGCCTACACCGCATCCCGAGAGAGCCACGGCAATCACCATGGCGAGCGAGGCCCTTAAGGCCAAGCCGGACTTGTCAAGCTGCCGCATTCGTTCCTCGGCCAGTCCGCTGGCAACTTAGTGTTGAAGCAGATCGGTTTAGTTTGCTAATCTACGCCCCAGGCTGTTCGTATGATAACTCTTTGTCAGATGCTCTCTCCAGTATTTCAGTCGTGTCTGTATCCACAGATCGTAATTAACAAGAAGTAATCTGCAGAAGAGATTATGGAAAAGCGGTGTGTGGAGGGCGTTGGCGAGTGAAGTCTTCGAGCTTCGACCGGTGAGTCTGAGGACGGTGTGAGGCTGTCCACTTCCAGACGCAGCAGGCGGTTTAGATGGTGAATTTACGCTTCCGACCGGCTGAGGCTCAAAGACGGCACCGTGCCTGCGGCGGTCAGAGACCACCGCTGCAGTTGGATGCGGAGGTACTTCTGTCGCTGTTTGGAAGCCTAATTCACATGCCGATGTCCGAACTTCGGTACGGAAACGGCCGCCATCGTCTGAAAGAGTTCGGCGGGGGCGATGGGCTTGGCGATGTATCCGTCCATTCCCGCGTCGATGCATTGCTGGCGGTCGCCGTTCATGGTGACCGCGATGATGGGAAGGTGCTTGCCCGCTGCTCCCTCTCGGGCTCGAATGGCGGCGGTGGCCTCGAACCCGTCCATTTCGGGCATTTGCAGATCCATTAGGGCCACATCGAAGTCCCCATTCTCAAGCGCCGCCAGTGCTTCGCGGCCGTTGGCCACCAGCGCCACCGCGTGACCGCGTTTTTGAAGCAGGCGCAGTGCGAGCCTCTGGTTCACCGGGTTATCTTCGGCAAGCAGGACGCGAAGGCGTGACTGTGGCCCTTCTGAGAGCTGGCGGGCCACTCCGGCGGGGAGCACGTCAGGTTTGGGCTGAGCGGCAAGCGCCCGCTGAATCGCCTCGCGCAATTGCGATTGCCGAATGGGTTTGGCGACGAACGCGCCCACACCTATTTTCTGGCATCGAGTTGCGTCTTCACTCTGCACGCCGGCCGGCAGCAACATGACGGTGGAAGTGGCCAGCTCCGGTTGGTGCTTTATTTCTTCGATCAAGGCGAACCCATCCATCTCCGGCATGTGGGCATCGATCAGAACCGCTGAAAATGGACGGTCCTCTCGAACAGCCCAATCCAACATTTCGAGGGCTACCTCCGCGTTGGCGGCGAGCTGGGCCTTCATGCCCCAATTCTCCACCATATTCTTTACAATGCGGCGGCTGGTTGCATTGTCATCCACCACCAGCACGCGTGCACCCTCAAGTCGGGCGAGCTCCTCCGGCTGAGAGCTGGCAACGGCACCTTCGACAATCGGCAGCTCGACTGTAAAGTAGAATCTGCTGCCCCGTCCGGGCTCGCTCTCCACACCGATTCTGCCGCCCATCATCTGCACCAGACGAGAGGAAATAGTGAGACCAAGCCCAGTGCCTCCGAATCGGCGTGTGGTGGAGTTGTCAGCCTGGGAGAAAGCTTCGAAGATTCGCTGCTGCTTCTCCTGTGGAATTCCAATACCCGTGTCGCACACCGAACAGTTCAGGCGAGCCTTGTTTGAGCCGAGGACTTCCGACTCCACACGCAGCACCACCTCGCCTTGCCCGGTGAACTTGACCGCATTTCCGAGCAGGTTCAGGGCAACCTGCCGCAGCCGGACCGGGTCACCAATCATGATTTCCGGCACATCGGCGTTCACCTCGCAGAGCAGTTCGAGGCCCTTTTTCTGCGCGGAAGAAGCCAATATGGCAATCGTGCTTTCCAGACACTCGCGAATATTGAACTCGATGGGAGAAATCTCCAGCTTCCCTGCCTCAATCTTCGAGAAGTCAAGAATGTCATTGATGATGTCCAGCAGCGAGCCCGCTGAATCCTTCATCATGCCAAGGTATTCACACTGTTCGGGACTGAGGCGGGTATCCATCACCAGCTCGGCCATGCCCAGGATGCCGTTCATCGGCGTTCGAATCTCATGGCTCATGTTGGCCAGAAACTCGCTCTTGGCACGGCTTGCTGCCTCGGCGGCTACCCTGGCGGCTTCCAGGTCGAGTTCCACGCGCTTGCGTTCGACGATCTCCTGCTGAAGCTCCTGGGTGCGCTCGTCCACGCGCAGCGCGAGCTGTTCTTCGCGGCGAGCCAGGGTCCGAATCCGCAGGCGGTAGCTGCCAACGAGCACGGTGAGTCCCAGCAGCGAGCACAGAACCTGAAACCAGCTTGCCTGGTAAAAGCGCGGGGCCAGGAAGACCTCGCAGGAGGCGGACTGCTGATTCCAAGCACCGTCTCCGCTCGAGGCCGCTACGCGAAAGCGATAGTGGCCAGGCGGTAGGTTCGTGTAATACGCAGCGCGGCGTGCACCCGCGTCCACCCAGTCTTTATCAAATCCCTCAAGCTGATACCGAAACCTGATCTTGTCCGGCGACAGAAAGCTAAGCGCGGTGTAGTAGAAGTCCAATTGTCCGTTGCCAGCGGGAACCTGTGCCGCAAGCCTCGGGGTGAGAAGCTGTCCGCGAACGGCAACATTTTCGATCACGACCGGAAAGTGGGCTACATTGAATTCCAGCTTGGGATCGACGATGGCCACGCCTTTCATGGTCGGGAAGCAAAGCCGTCCATCCCGGGTCTTCCAGCCGGCGGGCTGATATCCGCCGTTGCATTCAGGGCTCTTCAGTCCGTCGGAGGTGCCGTAGGCCACACAGGTGAGCCGTCCGATCTTACCCTCGGCGAAGTCATTAAGCTGCTTTTTGCTGACACGAAAGATTCCACGGTCAGAGCTCATCCACAGGTTGCCGTTGTCATCTTCGAGAATTCGAAAGATGGCGTCGTCAAAGAGACCGCGCCTCATAGTATAGGCGGTAAACGTCCCATCCTTGAAGCGATTGAGCCCTCCGCCGTTGGTACCCACCCACAGGTTTCCCTCGGCGTCTTCATAAGTCGCCAGGACCACGTCGCTGGAAAGACCCTGCTTAGAGGTGTAGGCGGTGAATTTGCCGTCTTTGAAGAGGTTGAGTCCTCCCCCGCCGGTTCCAACCCAAAGCTTTCCCTCGCGATCTTCATAGATGGAGGTTACGAAACCGTTCGACAAACCGTCTCTTTGAGTGTAGGTGACGAACTTCCCATTCTGAAGGCGCGAGAGACCGCCCCGCGTGCCCACCCAAAGTTGATCCTGACGATCGACGTAAGTCACCAGGACGATATTCGTGGGCAGGCCGTTCTTCGTCGTATGCGCGTGAAACTTGCCGTCTTTGAAGCGATCCACTCCGGACCGGGTGCCAACCCAGAGGTTCCCTTCCCGGTCGCCCGCGAGGGAGAAAACAAAGTCATTGGAGAGGCCATCCTTGGTGGTATAGCTGGTGACTTTGCCGTCTTTCAGGCGGTTGAGGCCGCCGCCCGCAGTGCCTAGCCACAGGCTGCCGTCCTGACCCTCGTAGACTGGCAAAACGACATCCTTGGAAAGACCCTCCTGCGCGGCAAAAGTCGTAAACTTTCCGTCTTTCAGCCGGTTAAGGCCGCCGCCGATCGTGCCGACCCAAAGGCTGCCCTCGCGATCCTCCAAGATGGAATAGATTCCATCGCTCGAGAGGCCGTCCTTCGATGTATAGGCGTCGAAGCGGCCGTCTCGGAAGCGATCGAGCCCGGCGCTGGTGCCGACCCACAAAGTGCCGGCGGCATCTTCGCGGAGCGACCACACCTCGTTACTGCTGAGGCCATCCTTGCTGGTGAGAGTCTTGAAGCGGCTTCCATCAAATTTGCTCAGACCACCGCCGTTCGTCGCAACCCAGAGGATTCCCTTCTTGTCCACCAGCACCGACTTGATGTAGGCGTTCCCGAGCCCGTCCGTCGTCGTATAGGTCGTGAAAGCGCCTTTCCGCAAGCGGCTAAGCCCGTTGTGAGTGCCGATCCAGAGGCTTTTCTGGCGGTCCTCTGCAATGGAGAACACGGCATTATCGGCGAGGCCCTCGTTCGTACGATAGACACTGAACCGGCCGTTCTTGAACTGGTCAAGACCACCGCCATCGGTCCCGATCCAGAGGCTGCCCTCACGGTCTTCGTGGAGGGCGAGGATCGAGTCGTTCGACAGTCCGTCGGAATGCGTGTAGGCGGTGAATCTTCCGTCTTTCAAGCACATCAGTCCGCCACCCTGAGTTCCAATCCAAAGGCGGCCTTCGTGATCCTCTGCCAGGGCAACCACGACGTTGCTCTTGATCTCCGGCGTGTTGCTTTCGTCAAACACGGTAAACTGTACGCCGTCGAAGCGAACGAGGCCCAGTTCCGTGCCCAGCCAAATGTAGCCGTCGTGTGTCTGGACCATCGCCGGGACGTTGTTCTGGGGCAGTCCCTGCTGCGTCTGCCAAACATCGTGCGTGTACTGAGTCATCGCCTTTTCGGGATTGAGGCTAGCGTGGCTCGAAGCTGCTGATATCCCCAGCATGGCCCCGACACAAACCAGCACTTTAAGGCTCCCTTGTTTGCGCATCTCTTTCCTCCGTGCCGCTCGTTCCTTAAGGGATGTAGACATGTTCTTGACCTGTTCCTGTGTCCGCTAGTTTGAACCGAAGCGCTACTTGGGATCGTTGACCACAGCGCTTTGAGCCCAAATGACGCTCTGAGCCCAAATGCTACCCTGAGCCCAAATGCTGCCCTGAGCCCAAATGCTGCCCTGGGCCCAAATGCTGCTCTGAGCCCAAATGCTGCCCTGGCCGGACACTGCCTGCCCTTGTGCTAAAGGTGGAGTGATCCAGAGAGCATCGCTGGCGTTGAGTTCAACTGGGCCCCAAATGCTTTGTGCGGCCCATTGCCCCGGGTTTGACCATAGGGCTGGCTGCGCCCAAACCGACGATGGGTCAAAGGCGAGAGTGGCTGTGGTAGTCTGCTGATTGATAGACACGGAGGGCGACATGGCTGTGCCCTGAGCGAGGTCGGAGTTCGAGAGTGCGGCAGCGATGTCGAGATAGCCGGCACCCACTGTAAAGATGTCGTAGTAGTCGGTGTATGTAGTTGCTGTGCTTGCATCGGTGACGCTGGTGCTCGATGGAAACGACTTATAGGCCGTCTTCATCAGCCGGGCCTTCACCTGGTCGGGAGTGAGCTGTGGATTCTGTTGGATCAGGAGAGTTACGGCGCCGCTGACGACCGGTGTCGCCATGCTGGTGCCGCTCATCTGCACATATCTGCTGGAGTTTCCGCTTCCGAATGTCTGCATGTAGTAGCTGAGCAAAACGAGGTCCTGCGGATACGAGGTCGTCAACGTGGGAATGAATGAGGCGCCCGTCGATGTGGAGACCCCTGGTGGCGCGAGATCCGACACCACCAGGTTGCCGGGGGCCACGAGGTCTGGCTTGGCGAACAGGTCAATCTGGCTTGGACCCTTGGAGCTGTAGCTGGCCATGATATCGTCGCTGCGCTGCGGCGTCCCCACGCTATTCATGGCGCCGACCGTGATCACGTAAGGATCGTTCCCCGGCGCAAAGATGGTGCCGTAACCCTCCGTCCCGAAGGAGTTGTCGCGGCCATCGTTGCCGGCGGCAACCACCACCACAATGCCCGCCTTCCATGCGGCCTCGACAGCCTGGCACAGCGGGTCCTGGGTGTAGCTCTCAAAAACGGGCCGACCTGCCGAAAGATTGATCACCCGGATGTTGTAGGTACTCTGGAGGGCGATGGCCTCGTCGATGGCAGCGATCAGCGCGCTGTCGGTTGCGGCTCCATTCGCGTCGAGCGCCCGGAGGTTAATGATGTTGGCGCCTGGGGCGATTCCCTTGAACTGCCGGAAGCAACCCTGACAGATCGAAGAAGCCCCGTTCCCCGCGATGCTGCCGGCCACGTGCTCTCCGTGCCCGAACTGATCTTGGGTGTCGGAATCCCCGGGCACAAAGCTTTGGCTGTAGACGATACGGTTTTTCAGGTCCGGAACGCTCGAAACGCCGCTATCGATCACCGCCACGCCCACGCCGCTCCCGTCCAGGCTGTAGGACTGCCAGGCAACCGACGCGTTCACCGCGGCCGCGCTGTTATCCATCATCACGCTGACAGGACGATCGGGCGAGATGTAAGCCACCTCGGGATCTTGCGCGAGGACGCTGACGGCGCTAGCCGGCATCCGGAACGCGCCCGCCTTAATGAATTTCAGCTCTCTCCGGAGCATTCCGCCCCTCGAGAAAACTCTTTGACGCTGGAATTGCGTTGGGACGTGTTGAAACTGAACAATCACGTCAACGGGTGTCGATGAATTTGTCACCTGCAGGTCCCGGGACATCCTTGGTCTCTGGCCAAAAGCCAGGGAGGCCGAGAAAGCCAAAACCGTGAGTGCCACGAGCTTTTTAGGCATTGGTTTGCATCCCCTCTTTCCTTTTCACAGACGAGCCGCTCGATAGTAAGCGGCTCAAGCAGTACGTTCGGCAGGACACCTGTTTAGGGTGACAGTACTATGGTCGCAGGGTACTCTGGTACTTTTGTACCTTGCCGTCAGACCTGGCGAGGTGGTGTCTCATTAATCAGTTTGATGTAGTGGGGGGCCTTGTGCCCGCCCGAATGACCGAGCCCCTTCGAAATGGCCGGGCACAAGGCCCGCCCCTACGTCAAATCGAGTGTACGGATCGTTGTTGCGGTGATTTAGCTAAGATAAGGGTGGGCCGAGTTGGGGACGTGCCGAGGCGCCGATGCTGCCGAAGAGGGACAGTTGTCTTGACCGTCGGCGAAAAATTTCGAGAAAACGAGCTATTTTGTCGTAACTGCCTGTTGTAAATCGACTTATCAAATTGGGTTCGCCCCCCTCGAAAGTTTCGAAATAAGGGCCATTTTTAGCCCCTAAGCCATTGTCGTCAAGTCACTTAGGTATAATGGGTTCGTACCATCCTCAAACTCGCCATAAATCGCCCGTATCTCGGTCGCCAAACTCCGTCAAAGCCAGCTTTCCTAATCCTGAGGCTGAGCTTCCGCCCCGGTGGAGAAAACAGGGCGCTTGCGACCGAGCGCGCCCGGGTTTCGGGTTTGTGGTTCTATTCCGGCACGAAGCCGTCCGTCCAAGCCGGTTCAGCGGGTATCGATATCATCTGAACAAGACACCAGTTTCTCGCACGTTGATGTTCTACGCAGTATTTTGTTGGTCAACTCTTGGTGATCCGGGAAATGCGGGAGCGAGCGCGCGGCAGAGTTCGCCTTCACTTGCGTACTTGCTGTGTCGCCTCCAGGGCAGATCGATCGTCCACGGCGGACAAAGCCATGGTAAGAGCGGACTGAGTCGTGCAGAACGCATGCTGCGGTTGCTGCGGCGCGTTCTCCCATTGTCGGCATCCGATTGTGGTAGAATAGCCGCGCGTGCGCTGGGTGTGTTTCATGAATGCCGCTAGGCAACTTTGTTCCGCCCCGCAACATCTCCGCAGAGGACAGCCTTTGAGCTCCTCCGGAGGTTCACTTTGCAGTCGGATGCCGGGACGATGTCAATGACGGAACTCAAGACCGGCGCCACCATTGCGCCGGCTGCTACACCCACACCTCGTTTTCCCGACCTCGAATATCGCGCGGCTTTTGTCAGCTCTGAGAGTACGCTTGCTTCTCTGCTTCGCCAAATCCGGGAGCGACTGAGGGAGCCGCGCATTACAGTTCCGGCTGAATACTATCGCGGCGAGGCGCGGCTGCCGCTTTCGGAAATGCGCCCGTGGTTCCGGGATCTGCCGGCCACGCTCAAGCAGCTTCCTGAACTCTCCCATTATGGGTTGCTCCGGCTCGGTCGGCGTCTGCACTTGCTGCCCAAGTCGATGGAAGTGCCGGACATCTGGCAGGACTTCAAGCAGGAACCCGGGTCCTGGGTAAACTCGCTACTGGTTCATTTGATCGCGCTTACTGCGATCGTGCTTCCGTATTTCATTGCTCTCTGGCTTCACCCGCCTAAGCCTGCCCAAACGGTGGCGACGGTAATTGACATCTCTCCTTACGTTCCGGACCTTCCAGCCTCGTCGCACAAGGCGGGCGGCGGGGGTGGCGGGGGTGATCGGTCTCCCACGCCGGCTTCCAAGGGCGCCATTCCCAGGTTTGCCAAAGAGCAGTTCACGCCTCCGGTCGTGAAGATTGTGAATCCAACACCCAAGCTGCCTGAGACGCCAACTCTGATCGGGCCGCCGGACCTGAAGATGCCGCAGATGCAACTGGCGCAGTTGGGCGATCCCAAGGCTGCAGGTGCCGTGCTATCAAACGGCCCTGGGGCGTTCGGAGGAATCGGTACCGGCAGCGGTGGAGGCGTGGGCAACGGCAGCGGTGGGGGGCTGGGAGACGGGTCAGGTGGCGGTACCGGCGGCGGAGTCTATGATGTGGGCGGAAACGTCATGGCGCCGGTTCCCATTTACGACCCCGATCCTCCCTACTCGGAAGAAGCTCGCAAGGCCAAGTATTCAGGCACGGTTTCTCTGATCATTATCGTAGACCCTTCGGGCGCCGTGACGGACGCGCAGGTGATCAAGCCTGCCGGCCTGGGACTTGACGAAAAGGCCGTGGAAACCGTAAAGACGTGGAAATTCAAGCCCGCGATGAGAAATGGGGTCCCCGTGCGGGTGCGCTGCAGCGTGGAAGTTTCCTTCCGCTTGTTCTGAATTGTTTTTCTATCCTTGACAGGCTATACTTGTATTGTCGAGGCGGTCTAGTGGGCGAAAGCCCACTTTTTTGTTGAAATCGACGCGGCCGAAGGCCAGCGACCGATGATCGCAACCTGTGAGGTGCGTCGCAACTGCGGTTGCACTGGCGGTGGGCGGTTATGGCTGTCGATATCGAGATGATCCGAGCGATGGCGGAGCGTGTGGCTCGTTCGGAGGGCTTATACTTAGTCGATGTCGAACTGAAGGGTGGTCGTTCTAATCCCCTGCTCCGCGTGTACATCGACAAGGACGGCGGGATTTCTCACTCGGATTGCCAGCTTGTGAGCGAGCAGTTGAGTGCGATGCTCGACGTGGAGGATCCCTTCCCGGGAAACTACATGCTGGAGGTCTCCTCACCGGGGCTCGACCGCGAGCTGCGCAAGCAGAGCGACTTCGAGCATTTTGCGGGCCGGCGGGCGCGTCTTGTGCTCCGCGAGCCCGTGGAAGGCCAGACGGTCGTTGAAGGGCGCCTGGTGGGATGGGAAGGCGGGCGCGTACTGATTGAGGCCAGCGGCGGAAGGCGTGAGTTTGAGCTTTCCGCGCTCTCAAAGGCCAAGCTTGTTGTGGAGCCGTGAGCGTTCTTTGCAGGGGCGCATCTTAGCGCGTGAAGGTTAATGCCGTGACAACCAGTTTGCTTTACCAAACGATCGATCAGCTCAGCCGGGAAAAGGGCATTGACGCCCAAATCATCATCTCGGCCGTAGAAGACGCGATTCTGGTTGCGGCGCGCAAGCGTAGCAAAGCCGCTGAGGAGCTACAGGCCCGCTTTAACAAGGATACGGGCGCGGTTGAGGTATTCGCTGTCAAGAAGGTTGTTGAAGAGGTTTTGGACCCCGACCGCGAGCTGACGCTGGAGGAGGCACACAAGTTCGATCCGGAGGCGGCGCTGGAGGGCGAGATTCATATTCCGCGCGCCACCGACGATGTGCTCAGCAGCCGCATTTCGGCGCAGACCGTAAAACAAGTGATCTTTCAGAAGGTGCGCGAAGCGGAACGAGACACTGTTTTTGCAGAGTACAACCAGCGCGTGGGCGAGCTGGTGAACTGCACGGTGAAGCGCGTTGAGGGTTCGGACGTCATCGTCGACCTTGGCCGCACCGAAGGGCACATGCCGCGGCGTGAGCAATCCCGTCTGGAGAGTTACCAGGTCGGTGACCGCTTGCGCGCTGTGATCACGCTGGTGGACCGGGCGGCACGCGGGCCGCAGGTGGTGGTATCGCGGGCGGACGGCATGTTGGTGCAGCGCCTGTTTGAGATGGAAGTGCCCGAGATCTACGACGGCACCGTCGTGATCCGCGCCCTGGCCCGGGAATCCGGGGAGCGTACCAAAGTGGCCGTGTTCTCCAAAGACCCGGACGTTGATTGCGTCGGGGCCTGCGTGGGCATGAAGGGCATGCGGGTGCAATCCATCATTCGTGAATTGAGGGGTGAGAAGATCGACATCATCGAGTACAACGAGGATGTGCTGGTGTTTGCCGCCAATGCGCTCAGCCCGGCCAAGATCAATCACGTCTCGGTGGTGGACGCTGATGAGAAGCGGCTGGAAGTGATCGTCGATGACACGCAGCTTTCCCTGGCCATCGGCAAGAAGGGCCAAAATGTGCGCCTCGCTGCCAAGCTGCTGGGTTGGCATATCGACATCAAGAGCGAGGAGGAGAAGCGGCAGGAAATTGAGACCCAGATGGCCGAAATGGCGCGGCTGGGAGCTTCCATCCGTGAACTGACGGGTCTCGGCGACAAGACCATCGAGCGTCTGGAGGAACACGGCGTTGGCACCGTTGAGCAGCTCGCTCGCATGACTCCCGATGAACTCACTGAGATTCCCGGTGTGGGTGAAAAGACGGTGGAGCGCATCCGCAAGGTGGTCACCGAATACTTCGAACAGGGTCAGGGTGCCGAGGCCGGCGCCGAGGAAGCTCTGCCGGCGGACTCGGTTGCCTCAGAATCCGTTGTTGAAGCCGCGCCCGAGGGTGTGGCTGAAGGCGTCGAGATTTCGGAAGATGTTGAGTCGGCTTTAGAACCGGTGCCACAGACTGCGCCGGTTGCCGAGCAGGAATACGAGCCGTCCGCACCGACCCTAGACAGTGAAGCGAGCGCCTTGGGCTCTGGCGAACCACAGGAGGGCGAGAGCGCAAACGAGTCGCGACGCGAGGATCAGGCTGGCGAATGAATCAGCGTGGTAGGCTAATATGCCTCGCGAATTTCTGAAGGGCATCGAGAACTTGTGGTGACCTGACAAACAAGTACTTAAGAGTTAACAAAGCGTGGTCAAAATTACCAAACGAAACCGTCAGGTGTATGAAAACAAAGGACCGGCCCTCGGGAAGCCGTCAAGTATTTGAAAATAAATAGGTTATTCTTGGAAAGCCGTCATGTTATTGATAAACAAGAGTGGTAGCGTCTATGGTGCAGGCCAATTCTGAATAGGTTCGGCAAACCGATTTCTTAGCGCAGTTGAGGAAGCTTCTGGATGGCGAAGATTCGAATTAACGAGTTGGCGCGCGAGCTCGAGGTGAAGAGTCACACGGTCCTCGAGTATCTGGCGGAGCTCGGCGTTGCGGACAAGCGGTCACATTCGAGCGCGCTCGAGGATGACTTGGCCGACAAAGTGCGACAGCATTTCCGGGCTCCAGAGGAGCCCGAGGCTGCTCCCAAGCCGGCGAAGCCCCAGACCGAGCCTAAACCTATCCCGGCTCCTGCGCCTTCGGCGGCAAAGCCGCGGGAGGCTGCTCCCCCGGTTCAAGTCGCAACGCGGCCCGTGGCCCAACCGACGGTGGCTGCGCGTCCACCCGTTGGTGTGGCTCCCGTCTCGACGTCGCTGCGGTCTGAGGCACCACTTGCCCCTCGCACTCTGGAGCAGATCAAGGAAGACGCCCGCAGGGCGATGTTAGGAGCGAAGGCGATCGCTGAGAAGCCTGCTGCCCCAGCGGCCGGCCCCTCCGGGGCGCCTGCCACCGGAGTGCGAAGGCCCACAGTTTCTCCTGTACCAGGCGCCTTGGTAGCCCCGGCGGCCAAACCTGGAGCCCCGGTCCCGACGGCTGGTGTTGGGCCAGTCGTGACGCCGGCGGCGAGGCTACGCGAGGCGGTTCCTGCAGGCGCGGCGCACGGATCGTCTACCGCGGTTGCTCCTGCCGGGCCCGTCAAGGCGGCCGCTGGAGCGGCCCGGCCGGCGGGCAAAGCCTCCGTCTCCAGTCAACCGATTTACCCAGGGCTTGGGAAGACCGTCGCGCGTCCGTCGCCCGCGCGGCGTCCGGGCGACCACCACCGTCCGATGCACCCCACGGCCACCCGTTCCGTTGCCGGCGCAGGCGCGGGTGTGGCTCCCCGACCGGTACAACGTCCCCCCGTTCATCCGGTCCGTCCCGGCGCGATGCGTCCCGGCGCGGGCCCGCAGGTTGCCCCTCGTCACGCAGGTGCCGCGGCGGCCACCGCGGCCGAACCTGTCACCGTTACGCGCAAGGTTACCTTGAGTGAGGGTGTAACGATCAAGGAGCTTTCTGAGAAGCTCGAGACGCGCGCTAAAGATGTGATCAAGAAGCTTCTCGACAAGGGCATCTTTGCGACGATTAATCAGACGCTGGATAGCCAAACGGCCTCCGAAATCGCCAAGGCATTCGGTGCCGAGGCCCACGTGATCACCTATGAAGAGGAGGTGAGCCACGAGTTCGAGGTGGCCGACAAGCCCGAGGACCTTCAGCCGCGAGCCCCGGTGGTGACGGTGATGGGCCACGTCGACCATGGCAAGACCTCGCTGCTGGACGCCATCCGGCAAACCAATGTCACCGCTCGGGAGGCCGGTGGAATCACGCAGCACATCGGCGCCTACCAGGTGGAAGTCACAGGCCGCAAGGTCGTGTTTTTGGATACTCCCGGCCACGAAGCTTTTACCTTGATGCGCGCGCGGGGCGCGAGGGTGACCGACATCGTGGTGCTGGTGGTTGCGGCTGATGACGGCGTCATGCCGCAGACGATGGAAGCCATTAACCACGCTCGCGCGGCGGGCGTTCCCATCGTGGTCGCCATCAACAAGATCGATAAACCGGAAGCGCAGCCCGATCGCGTGATGAAGCAGCTTGCTGACCAGAACCTGATGGCCGAGGAGTGGGGCGGAAACACGGTCACCGTCAAAGTGTCAGCCAAGCAGCATCAGAATCTCGACATCCTGCTGGAAATGATTCTGCTGGTGGCCGACTTGCAGGGCCTCAAGGCGAATCCGAACCGGCTGGCTACAGGAACCGTACTCGAGAGCCGGCTGGACCGCGGCCGCGGTCCGGTGGCCACCATGCTCGTTCAAAACGGAACGCTGCGCGGAGGCGACGCCTTTATTGTGGGCGCCATTTACGGTAAGGTGCGCGCCATGCTTGATGACCATGGCCGGCCTGTGACTGACGCGCCTCCTTCCACGCCGGTGGAAATCCTCGGGCTCGAAGATGTGCCTCAGGTGGGCGATCGCCTGCACGTGATCGAAGACACGATCAAGGCCCGGCAGATTTCCATCCATCGTCTCGAAAAGCAACGCGAGGCAGCGTTGGCCAAAACCGCGCGTCTCACCTTGGAGCAGTTGCATGCTCAGTTGGCGGCGGGGGACGTCAAGGAACTGCCCCTGATCATCAAGGGCGACGTGCAGGGTTCAGTGGAAGCCCTGACGGAGACGCTTGAAAAGCTCAGCACCGAGAAGGTGAAGATCAAGATCGTGCACGCGGGCGTGGGCGCCATCACCGAGACGGACGTGTTGCTGGCCCTGACCTCCAACGCCGTGATCGTGGGCTTCAACGTGCGTCCGGAGAGAAAGGCTACTGATCTTGCCCAGTTGGAAAAAGTGGATATCCGGCTGCACACCATCATTTACGACGTCACCGACGAGATCAAGAAGGCCATGCACGGCTTACTGGCGGTTACCATTAAGGAAACCGTCGTGGGGCACGCCGAGGTGCGCGACACCTTCCGCATCTCCAAGGTGGGTACGGTGGCGGGTTGCCATGTGCAGGACGGGAAATTTACGCGTGATTCCCGCATCCGCCTGCTGCGCGACAGCGTGGTGGTGCACGAAGGGCGGGTTCGCTCCCTGCGCCGTTTCAAAGAGGACGTGGCCGAAGTCCGCTCCGGAATGGAGTGCGGCATCTCGATTGAAAACTTCAACGACGTGAAGGTGGGCGACGTGATCGAAGCGTTTGTCACCGAGAAGGTCGTTGAGCCGCCGCCGGCGTAACCCATCGCCGCGCGTTCATGAGGCGCGGACGCGTGCGGCTTATCCCATCGTCAGCCTGCGATCATGGTCGGCGTCTTGACGCTCGAGATTCAACTTCCCTGGGCGCACTCCCTCAAGGAAAAACGCGCGGTTTTGCGGAAAATGCGGGACCGCCTGCGGAGCCGCTTTAACGTGGCCGTGGCGGAGTTGGATCACCAGGACGTGTGGCAGCAGGCCACGCTGGGCGTAGCCGCAATCTCCGGAAGCCGTCCGCTTCTTGAGCAAGTATTGCAGCGCGTGCTGGCAGAGTCCGAAAACGTTCTGGGCGACGACGTGCAGGATTACAGCATCGAGATCTATTGATTGAGGGATTGAAGGAATGAGGGATTGACGGATTGAAGAATTAAAGAGATTAAGGAAGGATCGAGGGGTGACAGTTTCTCAATTTTCCATTCCGTCGTTCCGTCACTCCTTCAATCCCTCAATCCCTCAATCCTTCATTCCTTCAATCTTTCAATGTCATGAGCGCCCCTGGATACCGTCACGACCGTCTGGCCGACCAAATCCGTACTGAAGTTGCAGCGATTGTTGAGGGCGAGCTCAAGGATCCGCGGATCGGATTTGTCACGGTCACCCGCGTGGATCTGAGTGCTGACCGCTCTCATGCCCGAGTTCTCGTCTCCGTTCTCGGGGATGAGGAGGCTCGCAGCCAAAGTCTGGCCGGCCTCGCCTCTGCGGTGGGTTATGTGCGACGCGAGGTTACGCAGCGCCTGCGCTTGCGGCGAGCCCCGGAAGTGGCGTTCGTGCTCGATCGCGGCGCCGAGGAAGCCGCTCGAGTCGAGCAACTGCTCGAAAAGATAAAGCAAGGCGAATAGCCTCTCGCTGCGCTGCTGCGATGGAGGCGATTCCGCCTGGACCCTTGACGATGTCCGTTGAATCCGTTCCTGCAGCGCCCGCGCGCGCCACCGAGATGTCCGGCGTGCTGGTTATTGACAAGCCGGCCGGCGTGACCTCGCATGACGTGGTAGCGGCGGTGCGGCGCACTCTGCACGTTCGCCAGATCGGCCACTTTGGCACCCTTGACCCGTTTGCCACCGGCGTGTTGCCCCTTTCGATCGGGAAGGCCACGCGTTTCGCGCAGTTCTACCTCAAGTCGCGAAAGGCGTACCAGGGCGTCATTCGCTTCGGTTTCTCCACCGACACCTACGACGCCACAGGCGAGCCAACCTCTCCGGCTGCTGATTGCCGGCCCGAGGCCAAGGAGATCGAAAGGGTCTTCCAGGAGTTCACGGGACGCATCCGGCAAACTCCACCAGCGTTCTCTGCCAAGCGTGTTAAAGGAGTGCGCGCTTACGAGTTGGCACGGCGCCACGAGCCGGTTGAGTTGGAGCCGGTTGAAGTAGAGATTTACGCGCTGGAGATGCTCGAGCTGGAAGCTCAGAACGCGCGCTTCGCCGTGGAGTGCTCAGGCGGAACGTACGTGCGCTCTCTCGCCCACGACGTGGGCTGCAAACTGAGTTGTCCGGCACACTTGGCGAGCTTGCGCCGCACAGCCGTGGCCGAATTCAACGAGGGGCGCGCTGTTTCACTTGAGGACGTCGGCCGGGCCGTGCAGGAAGGCGAGGTCGCGAAGGTGGTGATTCCGCTCGAAGCGCTGCTTCCTGACTGTCCCGCGCTGGTTGTTCGCGGCCGCGAGGAAAACGGCGTGAGACACGGCCACGATTTCGAATTGGCGCAGGCCCTGCGAGCTGATCGCGGCCTGCGGCCCGATCAAGCCGGCCATCAACCGGCTATCAGCGTTCTCAAGGTCCTGAACAGCGAGCGCAAGTTGATCGCAGTGGCTCGCCACGTCGCTGGAAGCGTGTACCATCCGGACCTGGTGCTGGCCTAAACGAATTGAGTAGAATCTGCCGTACCCGTGCGGAGTTCAGTGGCTGGGCAGGAAGCGCTCGACGGAAACTAGGTTAAACCCTGCTGCGCGCACACCCTCCAGAATAGCCGGCAAGGCTGCCACGGTGGCCGACGCGTCCACTTCGTGTGGGGCACGCGGCTCGCGTCCGTCGTGAAGCAGAATGACGCCGCCGGCGCGAAGTTTGGCGAGCGTCTTGCGCGCGATGTCCGCAGGACTATGGCGAGTGATCCAGTCGTAGCCGGTGTCAGACCACTGAACGTCGGTGAGTCGGCGCGCGCTCAGGGCAGGGAAGAGTCCGAACCAGCGCACGCCGTAAGGCGGACGGAACACGATGGGGGCGCCTCCCGTGGCGCGTTCGATCGCCTCCTGCGTGCGGTCGATTTCAGTTCGGATCACCCGGCGTCCCTTCAGATAGAGCAACGGGTGTGAGTAGGTATGATTGCCCAGCGTGTGACCCTCGGCCTGGATGCGGCGAGCCACATCTGGAAGCCGCTCAACGTTCTTCCCGCAACAAAAAAACGTAGCGGTCGCCCGGTATTGACGGAGGATGTCGAGGATCTGGTTTGTGAACGGCTCCGCCGGTCCGTCATCGAACGTGAGCGCAACGGCCGGACTGGACCGGGGACCGCGAACCAGAGCCGGTCCCAGCACCTGCGATGTTGGCCAGGAACAGGCGTAATAAAGCAGGGCGCCTCCGGCCGCGACGGGCGTGAGCGCAGAAGCCGCGAGGCCGACACCGGTCATGGCGCCGCCACCTGCGCCACGAGCGCGGACCGGTACCACTCCACGGTTTGCCGGAGCCCTTCCTCGAACGTGACTCTGGGATGATAGCCCAGCACCTGCTTCGCAAGGGTCACGTCGGCCCGCGAATGACGCACGTCGCCCGGGCGCTCGGCGGCGTAACGAGGCACAACCTCACGCCCGAAGATACGGTTCAGCAGGGCGACGGTTTCGTTCAGAGTGAAGCTCGCGCCTACTCCCACGTTGATGGCGCGGCCTGGCGCCTGCGGAGCCGTGCAGGCGGCGAGAACGGCATCCACAACGTTCCCCACGTAAGTGAAGTCGCGTGACTGCTCACCATCGCCGAAGATCACCGGCGTCTCGCCCCTTAAATACGCCATGATAAATTTGGAAAGCACACCGGTGTAAGGCGAGTGCGGGTTCTGCCGCGGACCGAAGATGTTGAAGAAGCGCAGCGGAACAGCTTCGAGTCCAAACACGTTGTTGAAGATCCGGCAGTAATATTCGCCCGTCAGCTTGGTGAGCGCGTAGGGTGAGAGCGGCTGCGGTTGCTGGGATTCCACACGGGGCAACTCGGGATTGTCACCGTAAACCGCAGCCGAATCCGCAAAAACCACCCGCTTCACCCGTGCATCGCGTGCCGCCACCAACACATTCACCGTGCCGCCGATGTTCACGGCTGTGGATGTGACAGGGTCTTCGATGGATCGTGCCACCGACGAGCGCGCGGCCAGGTGAATCACGTAGTCAACGCCGTCAAACACGGGACGGATGCGGTCGATCTCACGGATATCGGCGTTGACGAACTCCAAGCTGGCGAGCGCGTCCCCGAGATTCTCCTTGAATCCGCTTGAGAGGTCGTCAATGATGCGGACGCGATCCCCGCGCGCCACGAGTTCGTGCACCACGTGTGAACCGATGAAGCCGGCTCCGCCTGTCACCAGATAGGTATTCATGAAAGTAGCGTTCATCTAAAGTCTATCACGGTGAAAGCGGCATTTGTTTACATTCTTGGGCGCCTTGACTTCCAACGTTCCGCAGCGTACGTTGGAGACGGAAAGACCCACAGAGCGGAAGACCACCAGCAGTTGAGGCTGACCGGGCGTAGAACGGTGGGGCACAACTGCGAGGAGACCAACCATGTTGAGCGACCGCAGAACTCATCTCAAGACCCTGGCTTTCGGAGTGGGTGCCCTGGCCGCTTCGAGCTCGCCCTCCACGCTTCTTGGCGGTGCGAGGAGACCGCAAGAGCCCGGTTCATCAGCGCCCGCCAAGACCAGTGAGGTCCCGCTCAAGCAGATCGTGATCGAAGATGATTTCTGGTCACCGCGCCTCCAGGTGAACCGCACCCGCACGCTCGATCACGTTTACCAGGAGCTCGAAACCACGGGTTGCATCCGTAATTTCGAACTTGCTGCGGGGAAGGCCAACGGGAGTTTCGGGGGTCCCTGGTGGGCGGACTCCGACGTTTATAAGTGGCTCGAGGGCGCGTCTTATGTTCTCGGAAGCTACCCGAACCCGGACCTCGAGCGCAGAGTGGATGACGTCATCGCCAAGATTGCTGCCGCGCAGCAGCCTGACGGATACCTTAACACCCACGTGCAGGTAGAAGCTCCCGATCTGCGCTTCAAAGACCTGGCATTCTTTCACGAGGATTTCAGCTCGGGGCACATGTTCGAAGGGGCCGTGGCCCACTACCAAGCCACGGGCAAGCGGACTTTTCTGGACGTGGCGACGCGGCTGGCCGATTGCTTTGACGCCACCTTTGGTCCTGGCAAGCGCGACGGACTCTCCGGCCATGAAGGCATCGAGCTGGCCTGGGTGCGCCTCTACCGGGTGACCGGCGAACAGCGGTACCTGAAGCTCGCCGAGTTCTACCTGAACGAGCGTGGACAGAAGCCCTCGATCTTCGAGCGCGAGTACAACAACCTGCCGGCGGACCGCACCGTTTTGTGGCGCCAAGGCCAGCCCATCAACCTGCGCTGGCCGCAGGACCGCCAGTTCCGGGCTCATCCGCCCGCCTTCGACACGAGTTACTGCCAGGACCACTTACTCGTGCGCCAGCAGACCGTGGCGGTGGGACACGCGGTGCGCGCCATGTTCCTCTATTCCGGCATGGCGGACATTGTCTATGAGACAGGCGACGCGGGTCTCCTCACGGCCCTCAACAGCCTTCACGATAGCGTCACTCTCAGGCGAATGTACGTGACTGGCGGCATCGGCCCGGCTGCCAAGAACGAAGGCTTTACTGATGACTATGACCTGCCCAATGAGAACGCTTATCAGGAGACCTGCGCCTCCGCCGGCATGGTGCTGTGGAACCATCGTATGTTCAAACTCACCGGCGACGGAAGCTACGTGGATGTGATGGAGCAATCCCTCTACAACGCCGTGCTGGCGGGCGTGTCCCTCCAAGGCGACTCATTCTGTTACGCCACGCCGCTCGCCTGCGATCCGAAGTTCGAGCGTCAGCCTTGGTTTGAGGTGCCTTGCTGCCCCACCACCGCAGCGCGCTTCTTCCCGTCCATTGGCCGGTACGTTTACGGGCGCTCTGCTGACGCCGTTTGGGTGAACCTTTACATCGGCGGCCAGGCTCGCATCGCGCTCGACAGTGGACCCGAATTGACCTTGCGGCAGACCACGCGCTACCCGTGGGAAGGGCATGTGAAGGTAGAGGTGGCGGTAGCGAGACCCACGGAGTTTACGTTGAACGTCCGCGTGCCTGGATGGGCTCCGGCAACCAGGCTCGCGGTGAACGGCAAGGCGATTGATCCACCGGTCTCCAGTGGATATGCCCACATTCGCCGCGAGTGGGCCACCGGCAACGTTGTTGAACTCGAGATCCCTCTCACGATTGAGAGACTCGAAGCTAATCCCAACGTTTTGCAGTCGCGCGGCATGATTGCGCTGCGGCGAGGACCGCTCATCTACTGCCTGGAGCAACCCGACAACACGGCCGACTTGAATCGGATCTCCCTGCCTGTGGATTCCAAACTGACGAGCCAGTTTGATTCCAGCCTTTTGGGGGGCGTGGTGGTGATTACCGGCGAAGGACGTTTGCAGCCACCGTCCACTTGGTCAAATCAACTCTATCGCCCGGCCCAACAGGTAGTATCCCAGGCGCTAGCGATCAAAGCCATTCCGTACTGCGTGTGGGGAAATCGCGGACGGCACAACATGCGGGTATGGGTGGAGGACACCGCTTAGCCGCACTGCGCAAAGACTCAGCGCCCGGAGGCGAGCGTTGCCTACGTCTGCTGGTTGATCAAGAAGGTGGACGTTTGCTCGAAGAATGACCGAAGTTGATGCTCAACTTCCTGCGGCAGGCCGGCACTGGCAAACGCGTTGTTCATTAGCTGCATCCAGCGGTCGCGAGCCGTTTGATTGATGCGGAATGGCATATGCCGCGCCCGCAAGCGAGGATGACCGCGCTGTTCGATGTATCGCTGCGGACCCCCAAAACGGAAGATGAGGAAGTCACGAAGGCGCTTTTCCGAGCCTGCGCGATCGTGCTCGGGATACATGGGGCCCAGAACGTCATCATTCGGAACCTGCCGATAAAAGGCGGCGATCAAACGGGCGAAACCCTCCTCGCCAATGATTGAGTAAATGTCAGTTTCCGCCATGATTTGCTCGAATCGAGCTTAACACACCACCTCCTGCCACCCGCCCGCATCCACAAGGGAACCGTGCGTGTTGATATGGCTGGAGAGCGGTACCCGTGTCATTTGAACGTCCGGAACGCAGTCATTCTCGCGTAGGCGGGAATCCATTTCGGAAGGCGTTGGAGAAAGAAGGCGTCAAAGAACTGGATTCCCGCCTGCGCGGGAATGGACTGCGCCTCGGAGGGCTCCGCCCAGGAAATGACACCGGTACCCGCAAAGCAGTCAGGTCTCACAGCCTATTCTCGGGCCTGGGTTAGAATAGGAACTGAATCAAAGCGGCCACACACATCTTCCGGGGGTTCTATGTTGCAACCATGTTGGACTGCGCGCAAGCGCAGCAGGTCAGGCATTCTGATTTTATGCGTAGCGGCTGTCGTCTCCATTAGCATCGCGAGTGCACAGCAACCGCCGCCCAACGCACCCGCCGCGAAGAAGACTTCTGGGGCGAAGAGCTCGCAGCCCTCCGAGAATGGCTGGCCGCGCATATTCACCGGCGAAAGCGGCACCTTCACCATCTATCCGCCCCAGGTGGACAAGTGGGAGGGCAACCTGATTGATCTTTATTGCGCCGTCGAGTTCAAAGCGGGAAAAGACAGCGCGGCCAAATACGGAGTGGTCTGGCTCCAGGCTCGGACCGAAGTGGACAAGGTCAATCACTTGGTAACACTTGACCAGGGGAAGCTCACGAAAGTGAAGTTCCCGGTGGCCCCGGAGAAAGAGGCCGAGCTGACGGCACTGCTCGAGAAGAAGCTGCCCGGTGCCACCAAGACGATATCGCTTGACCGGCTTGAGGCCGCAGTCGAAGCCGACAGCTATAGCGAAATCAAGAACGCCGTGGAAGTGAGGAATGACCCGCCTGACATCATCATTGCCTCCAAGCCGTCGCTGCTCGTACTGATCGACGGCATGCAGCGGGTGAGCGAGGTACCCGGCACAAAACTCTACCGGGTGCTGAACACCAGGTCCATCATCCTGTTTGAGAGCGACAAGAAACTCTATTACCTGCGCGTGGAGGACTGGTGGTTGCAAGCGCCGGAATTGGAAGGCCCGTGGAAGTACGCCGAGAAGCTGCCTGACGACATGAAGAAGGCCGAGGAGTTTCTTCTCGCCAAGAGCCTGGCTCAGGACCCGGAAGGCGAGCAACCGCCGCAGAAGCGCGGGCTAAAGGAAGCCGGCAAGAAAGCGGAAATCCCGGTGCTGCACGTCATGTTCGGGCCGGCGGAGCTGATCGAGACCAAGGGAGAGCCCACTTACAGTTCTATTCCCGGCACCGCCTTGCAGTACGTGGACAACACCACGGGGAACATTTTCAAGCTTAACGACGATTACTACATTCTGATCTCGGGCCGCTGGTTCAAGAGTACTTCCTTCGCCGGGCCTTGGACCTTCGTGGCGGGAAATGAGCTGCCGCCCGATTTTGCCAACATTCCGGCCGACAATCCCAAGTCGACAGTACTAGCCTCCGTGCCCGGGACGCCTGCAGCCAAAGAAGCGCTGATCGCCAATTCGATTCCCCAAACTGCCACCATCACCCGCGCTGAGGCCAAAGTCACCGTCCAGTACGACGGCAAGCCGGAGTTCTCGCCGATTGAGGGAACCTCGATGGAGTACGCCAAGAACACGAGCGCGGCCGTCATCAAGGCGTCGAATGGCTATTACTGCGTCGAAGCAGGAGTGTGGTTCACCGCGCCTTCGCCGCAAGGGCCGTGGCAGGTGGCGGAGTCAGTGCCCGCGGAGATCTACGACATTCCGCCCAGTTCTCCGCTTTACTACGTCACTTACGTGAGGGTCTATGGTTCCACTCCGGATGTGGTGTATGTCGGATACACTCCGGGCTATTACGGAACGGTAGTTTCAGCCAGCTCGTCGACCGTGGTTTATGGCACCGGGTGGTACTATTCGCCCTACGTTAGCACCTCCGTGTGGTACGGCTGGCCGTACACCTACGGCGTGGGAGCCGGCTTTACATACGCCAGTAGCTCCGGATGGAGCTTTGGCTTCGGTTACGGCTATGCCTACTATCCGTATTACTACCCGTGGTGGGGACCCATGGGGTATTACGGATGCTGCTGGTATCCGTATTACGGGTGGGGCGCGTGGGGCGGCGCGGCCGTGGCCAACGCCTACGGAGTTTGGGGCAACACGGCGTATTCGCGCACCGGCGCGGCCTGGGCGAATCCTTACACCGGCAATTACGGTGCTGCCACGCGCGGAGCCTATCAGAATGCCCAAACCGGCAGGACCGCCGTCGCGGGGCGCGGTTCCAACACCAACATCTACACCGGGAACACGGCAGGGTATCGTGGCGGCGCCACCTACAACCCGGCCACCGGCATTGTGGCGGGCGGCGGAGCCGGTTACGCGGGCAACATCTACTCCGGGCAAGGCGCTGCCGGGCGCGGCGGCTTCCTTTACAATACCAACACCAATGCCGGTATCGCCGCCGGAACGAACAACATTTACGCCGGCAAAGACGGTACCGTGTATCGCTACAATCGGGGCAACGGGAGTTGGTCAAGCAACACCGGCAACGGGTGGCAATCCGTCGATAAGCCGCAACGAAGCCTTCAGAGCCAGCAGCAGATGCGCACTCAGGGAGCACAGCGTAGCCAAAACTTCAGCTCGACGCGCAGTTTCAGTGGCGCTCGCATGGGTGGCGGAGGCTTCAGAAGGCGATAGGCCTGGGTTTCTCACCGGGAGCCGAAAAGGCAGGGCTTCAGAGTCTGTGTGAGAACCCAGCTCTCGAAAGCCACCCCTCTTGACACCTCGGCGATAATACCAGTGGAGGTGTCCTGTTTATGAGATTTCGAGCCTACAATCCTGAGCAAACCTATCTGCTGCCACCCAGCGTCCCGGAGGTGCTGGGCGAGAAGCACCTCTGTCTTTTCATCCGGAGGGCGGTGGAGCACTTGGATTTGAGTGCCTTCCTGGCCGAGTACGGCGAGGAGGGGCAACCCGGCTATCATCCTGCCCTGATGGTCGGAGCCTGGCTGTACGCCTATGCCCTGGGGATCAGTAGCTCGCGCCGGCTGGAGCGACGGGTGCGCGAGGACCTGGGATTTCGTTACCTGGCGGGCGGGGCGCAGCCGGACTTCTGGACGTTGAACGAGTTTCGCAAGCGACATCCCAAAGCGTTGAACGACTTGTTCACCCAAGTGGTGGAACTGGCGCGCCGGG
>DATJYK010000209.1:0-34460 GCA_035578005.1 Terriglobia bacterium | reverse complement strand
CGGCCTTGGTCATCAGCTTGGACAGGCTACCCATGCAAGGGCGAGACGTGGCCATCGTCATTCGAACCGGCAAGCAGGCGCGACAAATCCCAATCGTCTTTGCTGGCGGCGAGCCGGCAAAGGTCGAGCGTGTCCGAGAATTGCTGCCCGACGCGACGTACACATCCTGGAAGAATGTTGGCAATGACTTGGAGAAGGCGTTCGCAAGCGCACCCGTGAGTGCAGTGATTCCCAAATCAAACCTCGCTGGATACTCTGGCACCCCGCTGCCAAAGAAGCTCGGTGTTAAGTCTCACATCTGTATTGCCTTGCTGAATGAACCTGAGAACTTCGTTGCGTACCTCGGGGAGCTGCCCGAAGGCGTGGAGTTCACGAAAGCCATTACGCTGAAGACAGAAGTGGCCCTGTGGTTCGTGCGTTCGGTCAGCGAGCTTTCGCATCAAATCGACTCAGTAGCTAGGCGCGTGATTGCGGCCGATTGCTGCCGCCTCTGGATTGCCTGGGCGAAACGCACATCGCCGCTCGCAAGCGACGTTACCGAAACTCTGGTTCGCGCTTCAGCGCTCGGAGCTGGTTTGGTAGATTACAAAGTGGCGGCGATTGACGATGATTGGTCAGGATTGCTCTTCGCGCCCCGCCGTGTGAAGGCATCAGGAAAGGCGACAGAATCTCACGCCAAGGCGCAAAGACGCAAAGTCGGTGCGCCAAAGTAAAGAACTTCTTCTTTGCGCCTTTGCGTGAGACGTTTCCAGTTGTCTCGGCGTGCTGTGCTTTCCCTTTGGCTGAGAAGGCGCATTCTGGTTCGCAGCAGCAACCATCAGGAGAAGACAACATTGAGCGAAAAAGAGATCGAGATTTACACGCCAGACGGCACATCCGACGGTCTCCTCTACTTTGAAGACGGCCAGCGCCGGCCCGGCGTGATCTTCCTGACCGATATCGGCGGCATCCGCGCCTCGCAGCACCAGATGGCGCAGCGGCTCGCTGAGGCAGGCTACACGGTTCTGATGCCAAACGTATTCTATCGAACGGGTAAGCCGCCCATGTTCGACTTTCCCTTTAAGATAGGCGACGAGCGGTTTATGAAGCGTGTGGGCGAACTCTCTGGCCCTCTGACTCCCGATGCCGTCGGGCGGGACGTTGGGGCTTACGTCGACTTCCTCGCTGCCCAGGATTCTGCGAGCGGAGCCAAAATGGGCGCGGTAGGTTTCTGCTTCTCGGGGGCTGTTGCCCTTCGCACCGCTGCCGCTCGGACCGATCACATCGGTGCTGCCGCCTCGTTCCACGGTGGCCGCCTCTTTACGGACTCTCCCGACAGTCCGCACTTGCTGCTGCCGCGCATCAAGGCGCGGCTTTATTTCGGGCACGCCGTGGAAGACCGAAGCATGCCGGCCGAGGCGATCGAAAGACTCAACCACGCACTGGAAGCGTGGGGCGGGGAATACGAAAGTGAGGTGTACGAAGGCGCGCACCACGGCTGGACCGTGCCTGACAATCCCTCGTACGACCTACCCCAAGCGGAACGCGCTTTTGCCAAGCTCACGGAGCTGTTCGCGAAGACGTTGGGGTAGCTGTTGGCAGATCTCCGTCGAGCTCCGGGAAGGCAGTACTCCCAGGCGCCGGACGAAGGAGGACCCGCAGGTCAACGGTTGCTCCTGTGGCCTCCCCTTTGCATTCCGTCTTTCTGTGCGTATCCACCGGCTCCGCCGCAACCTGCGATTTCCGTAACCGATGGCTCGCGCTGAATTCGCGGCAGGTGTTATAGTTCCTAGCTCGGCTCCGAAATAGGTAGTAGCGAGTAGGGAATAGGGGGCAACTAGGAAGCTGGTCCTGACTGCTTCTCGGATTCGCAAGCGACTCCCCATTCCCCACTCCCTACTCCCGTTCTGTCAGCACACGGAAGAATATGGGAAAGCTTGCAATCACAGGTGGAAGGCCGGTTCGGCATCAGCCGTTTCCGGCCTGGCCCGTCTACTCGCGGGAGGACGCTCGCGCTCTGCGGGAGGTGCTGGCGAGCCGTAATTGGGGTGGCTATCCGTTTCCAAACCTGCACGCTGACCGCTTCGCGCAGGAATTCGCCCGGCTTCATGGCGCCACTTATGGCCTTGCCGTGGCCAACGGCACGATAGCGATTCAGGTGGCGCTGAAGGCGACAGGAATTGCTCCTGGTGACGAGGTGATTGTGCCCGCCTACACCTGGGAAGGCACAGTCGGGCCCATTCTGCTGCTGAACGCCGCCCCGGTGTTTGTCGACATTGACCCGGACACCTATTGCATCGATCCGCGCCGCATCAAGGCTGCCATTACGTCGCGGACGCGCGCCATTCTGCCCGTGCACCTGGGCATGTGCTTTGCCGATCTCGACGCCATCGGCCAGATTGCCCGTAAGCACAAGTTGCTGGTGATTGAGGATTGCGCCCACGCGCACGGCGGCCGCTGGCACGGGAAGGGAGCTGGCGTCTGGGGAGATTTCGGTTGTTTCAGCTTTCAGTCGAGCAAGCTAATGACGGCCGGCGAAGGTGGCGCCGTGATCACCAGCAAGCTTGAGTACTACGAACGCGCCCAGTCTTACGTCAACTGCGGGCGGGCCAGCGTGACGGACAGGTTTCACAGCCGCATGATCGGGTTCAACCTCCGCATCACGGAGTTCCAGGCCGCGCTGTTGGAAGGTCAGCTTCGGCGGCTGCCTCAACAGGCGGGTACGCGTCAAGCCAACATGGAGTATTTTGAGGCCAAGATTCGGGGCACCGCGGGGCTAAGTCTTCTGAAAAAAGACCCGCGCAATACCTCGGTGGCGGCCTATCAGTACGTCTTCAAGTATCTGCCTGAGCAGTTCGAGGGAGTGCCGCGAGCCGCATTCCTGGGCGCTCTCGAAATGGAAGGCATCCCCTGCGACGGCCTCTTTTACGAGCCGGTCTATCGCAGCGCGCTCTTTCCACTGAACCCGAAAGATTGGCCGGCCTTAAGTTGGGGCCGCAAGCGCCCTCTGAACCTGAAAGACGGCGTGAGCTGTCCTGTGAGCGAGCGCGCCGCCTATGAAGAAGCGGTCTGGCTGCCGCACCACCTATTTCTCGGTTCGCGCCGCGATGCTGATGATATTGCCAAAGCCATCTTGAAGGTGGTGGAGAATATCGGCGAGCTGCGTCGCCTGAAACATCCCGCGATCGACCGCAAGGCCATGAGCCGGGCCGAAAGGCCGAAGGTGGAAAAGCGGCAATGGTGAAGGAATTGACGATTTGCGATTGGTGATTTTCGATTGAGGCCGCATGGAGGCTGTCGATCGAGGACTCCGGATTTAAGTCAGAGCTATAGCGTTTTCAATCGTCAACTGTCAATCGACAATGCCGCATCCGGGCAGACTGACTCACTCGAAAGACTCAAAAAGCTTTTCCTTGGCCTTCCGTCGGAGGGTGTGATAAAGGACACTATCACACGTATCGGACGCAGCGAGGCCGAAAATGGCGAAGCGATTTGCGGACGGGGCGAAGGTCAGGATTTTAAACCCCGGCATAAACGGCGTTGTTAGAAAGAGCGACGATGAGCCGACGGCGATGGGGGAATACTGGCACACGATTCGCACTGAGTTCGGAGAGCAACCGGAACCCGGATGTAATCTGAAGCTCATTCCGCTCCCGGTGGGGATGCAAGAAGCGCCAGCGAAGACTGAGCAGAAACAAGGACACAACGGCGAAAAAGCTGAATCACGGCCGACGCCGGCGAAATTCAATCTAGCCATCCTTGAAGCGCAAAAGGCCGCGCTCGTTTTGTACACTGACTCGAAAGTTTTTCAACACAACAATTCCATGGAACTCGACCTGTCATTGACAGACAACTCGGTTTTCGAACTGTTCATGATGGAACGTAACCGCGAGCTCGCCGACCTCGACGTTGAGATTGCCAAGGCAAGGGCGGCAACTGGCCGGGAACACGGTTCGGGGGCAAGCTTTATAGCCGAGAGTCGGGTGTCCGAATTGCGCAAGCTCACTTCGACGGAATTCGATTTCAAAAAGCTCATCCGGTTATGCGAGGAACTCAACACGGCTTACAGGGAAGAGTGTTACTTGGCTACCGCGATGCTCATACGGGGAATGCTTGACCACGTGCCGCCGCTATTCAAACAGTCCTCGTTCAAAGAAGTGGCGAACAATTATGGCGGAGGGGGGAAGTCCTTCAAAGACACGATGCAGTACCTTGAGAACGCGGCCCGGAAAATTGCAGACTCTCACTTGCACATGCCCATACGTAAAAGCGAGACGCTGCCTGCTGAGCGACAGGTGGACTTTGGCGCTTCTCTCGACGTGCTGCTTTCCGAGATTGTACGAATAACTCAATCGAAGTAGGAACACGATGTGAATATGGAAATCATCCCGTTCAAAGAGCCGCGCTCACTCGCGGGCCTGGCCGCGAAGCCTCCCGCCATACACGGCGCTCAGTCCTCGTCGATGAGAAACCCGATTTTCCGTTTGGTCACGGGCGGAAGCGCCTTCATGTCCTCCACCTCATGCGCCAGGCGGTCAATGTCCTCGGCCAACACCTGGATAACCGACGCCGTGCGGCCGTGGCCGCGTTCCAGCTTCTCCACGCGCGCGGCAATGTCCCTGCTGTTCTCAATCATCTGGCGCAGGCGCACGAAGGCGCGCATGATATCGATGTTCATCCTCACGGCTCGGGAGCTTCGCAAGACTGACGACAGCATGGCAACGCCTTCCTGGGTAAAAACGTATGGCATGAATCCACCGAAACTGCGGCGGGAAGGTATCACAGATTGTGATACCAAATGCTCGGCTTCCGCCTCCGTGAGTTGGAACATGAAATCCTCGGGAAACCGCTCCTGGTTGCGCTTCACCTGCTGGCGAAGGGCAATCGGTTTAACGCCATACAACTCGGCCAAATCGCGGTCGAGCATAACCTTTCGGCCCCGGATGACGCGAATGAGGCTCTCCACCGGACGGGTGGCGACGACGGGATTTCCGGCGCGTCTGGGCGTATTGGCCATGAACGGGCAATGTAGCGTGTTGGCCCGCGCCCGTCAACGAGTACAGGGAAAGCACTCATGAGCACTTAAATCATCCCGTTCAAGGAACCGCGCCCGCTCGCGGGTCTGGCCGCAAAGCCCCCCGCCGTGTAAATTCTATGCTTCTTCCATTGACTCCCGTCCGCTTTAAGCTACACGCGGCCCAGATTTTCGGCCGCAAGATCGGAGTGGTGTGCGGCGACCATCGCTTCACCTATCGCGAGTTCAACGAGCGCTGTGACGGTCTTTCGAGCGCCTTGCTCAGTCTCGGTCTCCGGACGGGCGACGTGGTGGCTTTTCTCAGCTTCAATTGCCATCGCTTGCTGGAGGCCTATTACGGCGTTCCGCAAATTGGGGCCATTCTGCTGCCGTTGAACATCCGGCTGAGCGTTGAAGAGCTGGCCTATATCCTGAACGATGCCGCGCCGCGCATGCTCTTTTTTGATCCGGAATTCCTCGGTTTGGTCGAGTTGCTGCGCCGCCAGGCGCCCTCTATCGAGCATTACGTGGCTCTGCGAGGCTTGACGCCCGGCTGGGCAAATCCGAGTACTTATGACGAGCTCGTGGCCAAGGCCGAAGCCCGCGAATTCGACTATCGCCGTCTCGATGAAAACTCTGTGGCGGAGCTTTTCTACACCAGCGGTACCACGGCCCATCCCAAGGGCGTGATGCTGACTCACCGAAATCTCTACTTGCACGCGCTCTACACGGCGCTTGGCTGCAGGGGCGTTGACGACGAAGTGCACGTCTACACCGTGCCGCTCTTTCACGTGAATAGCTGGGGAGCGCCGCATATTCTGGCGCTCACGGGCGGCCGCAACGTGATGATCCAGAAATTTGACCCTCTGACGGTGCTCCAGCTTGTCGAGCGCGAGCGAGTCACGCGGCTCTACGTTGTGCCCACAATGATGATTGCACTGCTGAATCATCCCGACTTCGCGAAGTATGACCTCTCCAGTGTGCGCCAAGTGATGATGGGCGGCGCACCCACCAACACCGCGTTGGTGCAAGAGGTCGAGCGCAAGCTGCCCGGCTGTGTTGCTATGGGCGGTTACGGACTTACCGAGACTTCGCCGGTGTTGACCATCGCGCACGTCAAGAACCACTTGGTTAGCGATCCCCCAGACGTGCAATTGAGGCGCAAGGCCACCGCCGGCTTTCCGTTCGTTGGCTCGGAAATTCGGGTGGTCGATTCGGAGGGGAATGACGTCAGTGCTGACGTCAAAGGCGTGGGCGAAGTGATTGTCCGCGGCGATTCGGTGATGAAGGGCTACTGGAAGCAGCCAGAGGAAACCGCCCGGGTGATCCGCGACGACTGGTTCCATACGGGAGATCTGGCCACCATCGACGAAGAGGGTTATGTGTTGATCGTCGATCGCGTCAAAGACATGGTCTTGAGCGGCGGCGAGAACATCGCCACCGCTGAGATCGAACGCGTGCTTTACCAGCATCCGGCGGTGCTGGAGTGCGCAGTAGTCGCGGTACCGGATGATAATTGGGGAGAAGTCCCGAAGGCGTTAGTGGTGTTGCGGGATGGCCAATCGACCACAGAGCGCGATTTGCTCGATCATTGCCGGTTGCACCTGGCAGGTTTCAAGGTTCCCAAGTCTACGGAGTTTCGGGAAGAGTTACCGAAGGGCGGCACGGGAAAGATTCTGAAGCGCGTGCTTAGGGAGAAGTATTGGGAAGGCCGGGATCGGCATGTCCACTGAGCGCATTAGTGGTAAGTGGTTGGTGGCCAGCCGTTCGTTGTTCGTAGTTCGTTGTTCGTGATCCATCGAAAGGGAACCTGTCGGCCGCGTTCCTTCCGGAGGTCAGGCTCTAGGCAACGAACTACGATCGACGAACTACGAACCGGCGCTTAGCATGACTCCCCTCATTGACTCAGGCCTTACCATCCGGGAAAACGAGCCCCTGAAGCTTTACACCACTTTCAAGATCGGCGGGCCGGCGCGCTATTTC
The DNA here is from genome assembly GCA_035578005.1 of Terriglobia bacterium. Taxonomy (GTDB): domain Bacteria; phylum Acidobacteriota; class Terriglobia; order UBA7540; family UBA7540; genus Gp13-AA77. The sequence goes on along the minus strand of DATJYK010000209.1, from coordinate 27,484 downwards.
GCCACCGTCAGCGATGCCGAGCACGTTCGGAAGGCGATGGCGTTCGCCCGCGAAAATGGCCTGGCCCGTGTAGGGGCGCATGGCCATGCGCCCCTACGCGTCTTCATCCTTGGAGGCGGCAGCAACATTCTAGTGAGCGACCGCGGATTCGACGGCCTGGTTCTGCACCCGGCGATGAAGGGCGTCGAGGCCGCAGAGGAAGACTCGGACCACGTCAGTCTTCGTGTCGCCGCTGCTGAGTCTTGGGACTCAACTGTTGCTCAAGCCGTAGGTCGTGGCTGGTGGGGAATCGAGAATCTCTCGCACATTCCGGGACAAAGTGGCGCCGCGCTGGTCCAAAATGTCGGAGCTTATGGTCAACAACTCAGCGACGTGTTGGAGAGCGCTGAGGTCCTGGAACTTGCGACTGGCGAGGTGCGCACTCTTCACCCTGACGACATCGAGATGGGATACCGGCGCAGCATCTTCAACACAACCCGTAAAGGCGACTTCTTCATTCTCAGCATTACGCTGAGACTCTCCAAGCGCCCTCGGCCCAATCTGCACTACCAGGACGTGAGGGCTTACTTTGACGAACGCGCTGTTTCCAGTCCCAGCCAGGCCGAAATCCGGCAGGCCATAATCTCAATTCGTGACCGAAAGTTCCCGTTTCCCCGCGAGGAACGCGGGGGAAATGCGGGTTCGTTCTTCAAAAACCTGGTACTCAATGCCGAGGAATACGCCGCTCTCGAGGAGCAAGTGCTCGCGCGCTTCGGTGCAGCGCAACATTCGCGACTGCTGGAGTTGAGGAAGCTCTCTTCGTCACAGGACGCCATCAGGATTCCGGCCGCGTTTCTCATCTCGGCGTGCGGCCTCAAGGGCCACGAGATCGGCGGCGCGAAGGTGAATCCCTCGCAGCCGCTGGTGATCCTGAACCAGGGCGGAGCTACCGCCGATGACGTGCTGCGGCTCGCGGGACACATCCGCCGGACCGTCCATCGTGAGACCGGTGTAGCGCTGAACCTGGAACCGGAGCTTGTCGGCTTTAGTGATCAGGAGCGGGCGCGCTACCTCGGGATTGAGTAAGCGCAGATTCCGGGCGGCACAAACAAGGAATGAGAGACAAGAGACGAGCTCTGCCTCTTGGCCATTGGCTCTTGGCTCCTGTCCCAGGCAACTGACGACGAATACCTGACACCTGGCACCTAACACCTGACACCGCCTATTTGCCCTTCATCGCTTCCAGCTCCTCCAGCGTTCGGGGCCAGTCCTGCTTCAGCAAACGGGAGAGCGACCGGTCTGCCAACAGCTTGCCGCCGGTCTGACAGCGGGCGCAGTAATTGGTCTCGTTGTCGGCGTACCGGATGCGTTGAACTTTGGCCCCGCAGCGCGGACAAGGCTTGCCGAATCTGCCATGGACGGCCATGCCCTCGCGAAACGCAGTCACTTTTTCTGGAAAGCCACCTTTGGCCTCGCGCCGGAGTTCGGCCGTCCAGTGATCGAGCGTTGTGCGTGTGGCTTCATAGAGTCGCGTGATTTCCTCGCTGGACAGGCGGCCTGTCAATGCAGCGGGTGAGAGCATGGCTGCGTGCAGGATCTCGTCGGAATAAGCATTGCCGATGCCACTAAACAAGTGTGGATCGGTGAGAGCCCGCTTGAGGGTGTGATTCTCTGAGGTGAGCCGAGCCGCAAACGCATCGCAACTGGCGCCGAGGGTTTCGAGTCCGCCTGGGTCGAGCGCTTGAAGCGCCTTCTCGCCCTCCTCCACATGTAGCGAGGCACGTTTCTTCGACCCGGCCTCGGTGAGCACCAGGCTTCCCTGCGCGAAATCGAAGGCCGCCAGCGCAGTTCGACGCGCGAGTGCTGCGCCGGGTTTTTCCCAGTGAAGGCGCCCGGCGATCATCAAGTGCAGCACCAGCCAGCGATCATTCTCGAGGCCGATCGCGATGCGCTTCCCGATGCGACGCAGGCTTGCTACGGTTTGTCCTTGAACGTCTTGAAGCGGTGGTGTTACGGTACGCAGCAGAAACGGACTCGCGAGGCGCACCCGCTGGAGCTTTTGCCCGACGAGTCGGGGCTCCAAAGCCTCGATATACACGATGATGTCCGGCAGTTCCGGCATGGATCGGAAGAAGTTGACAGTTCAGAGTTAGTTAACAGTTCACAGTTGACAGTCGACAGTCAAAAGTCGAAAGTTCACTGTCGACTTTCGCAGGGAATTGACGGTCGCACAACGGTAGACTTCGAAGGCCTCTTCTTTTAACTGTCGACTGTCAACTGAGAACTTTTGACTTCTTCTTCAGCGATGCATGGCATCTTCCACCATCTTGGAGGCGGCGTTGGCCAGCTCGTGGGTACTCATTCGAGGTTGCGGCTTTTGGAGGTACTGCACGATGCTGCCAAGCTCCGCTCGTACCTCATCCTCGTGGCGCAGACTGACGTCGAGCTTGTCGCGAAGCTGCTTCTGTTCCTGCTCGGCCTTGGCCATCATGGCAGCCTGCTCCCGCTCATGAGCCATGTCTGAGCGGTACACGAGCATCTGCTGCAAACCCGACAGCAAAACGCCGAGCGTCGCCAACACCCAAACAATAGCAAGGGCTCGGTGCCGCTGCGGTCTATCCAAAACCTTGGCCGCCAGATGCCCTCCGTAACCCGCCACCGCCAGAGGAACGGCCGCTACCGCGAAAAAACTGATCAGGTAGATCATGGGCGCAGGATAGCACAGCGCCGTGCGGAGAAGGGAAGGGGGCAGTGGATAGTGGGCAGTGGATAGGGGTCAGGCTTGAACTCCGCAAGCTACTCAACCGACACTTCCGCCGAGGCCAGAGCCTGCGGTTGTAGCAAAGAAACGCCAGCCGGTTGATGGGTGAAGCGCCCGACTATTTTCCGAATGCGCTTTTCGCGCCGGCTGCGGCCTCAGCGTCCTCGATCACTGGATAGACTTCCACCTCCAGATACTCGGCCCACGTCGCCACGTGTTGGGCGACAGTCGTCAGGTCGCTGGATTCAACGAGATGCCAGCCGAGAACCGACCCTGGCACATGCCAGCGGCCGAGCGTTTTCGCTCCGGCCGGCACAGGGGCGCCCTGCTTCAGAAATTCCTCAACGGCGGCCTTGTATTTGCCAGGGACCGTCCTCCAGACAATCATGACTTTCATGTTTTCTCCTCCGAAGTGCTGATTGTGTTTGACCGAGAACTTCGTTTCGACTTTCTTAGCAGCGGTAGTATACACTGCACCGGCGCATCTGCAACCGCAATCTGTAATTGGTTTGCGCGCTACGCCTGATCGTGCCCGCTGGAATACTGTTTGACGCGGGCCGCCGCTTCGGTGCATAACCACTGTTCCACTTGACTCTTGCCATGAAACGAAGATTCCTGCTGATTGCACTGGGAGCTGCCTTGCTCGCCGCGCTGGCCACCCTGGCACAAGCTTGGGGTTGGATCGCCCTCCCACCACTGCTGCCCGTGAGCCTGCGGTGGATCGCGCTCGCCGCCTTCGCCACTTGGGCGGCCGCGCGGCGCTCGCTCACGGCTTGGATCGTAGTCGGAATGCTGGCTGGAGTTGAAATCGGGCATGACGCGCCTGCGGCGGCTTTGCACCTGCAAATTCTGGGTCAGATCTTTCTGCGCCTCATCAAGACCATTGTGGCGCCGCTGCTATTCGCGACGCTGGTGAGCGGCATTGCCGGCCACGCTGATCTCAAGCAGGTGGGACGCATGGGTGTGAAGGCCCTCATCTTCTTTGAGGTGGTGACCACGCTGGCGCTGCTGATCGGACTGGCCGCCATCAACCTGAGCCGCGCCGGCGTGGGTGTAACAACTCCCGCGAGCGGTGAAGCGGCCCCGGCGGTCGCGACGCTGAGTTCCACCGACACGGTGCTGCACATTTTTCCCGAGAATTTCGCCAAAGCCGTAGCCGAGGACCAAATCCTGCAGGTGGTAGTTTTCAGCGTTCTGTTCGGAGCGGCCTTGGCTATGGTTGGAGAAGGGAAGCGGCGTCCCATGCTTGCCTTCACCGAGAGCCTGGCTGAAACCATGTTCAAGTTCACCAACGTGGTGATGTTGTTTGCTCCCCTCGGAGTGGCAGGCGCTATGGCCTACACAGTGGCGCACTCGGGACTCGCAATGCTTGGGCACCTGTTCAGTTTGCTCGCCACACTCTATGTGGCGCTCATCGTGTTCCTGGTGCTCGTGCTGCTTCCCACCGCAGCCATGGCGCGCGTCCCGGTGAAACGGTTCTTGCAAGCAGTGGCCGAGCCCGCATCTATTGCCTTTGCCACGTCGAGCTCTGAGGCGGCGCTGCCACGCGCGATGGAGTCGATGGAGGCCATGGGTGTGCCGCGGCCGATTGTGGCCTTCATCATTCCGCTCGGTTACAGCTTCAATCTCACCGGCACCACGCTTTACCTCTCGCTTGGCGCCATTTTCGTAGCTCAGGCCAGCGGTCAGCATCTCAGCTTCGGGCGGCAGTTGACGGTCATGCTGGCGCTCATGCTGGCCAGCAAAGGCGTGGCTGGCGTGTCACGCGGAGCCATCGTGGTGCTGCTGGGCATGGCGCCGGCGTTGGGTCTGCCGGCAGCACCTATCTTTTTGCTCTTTGGAATCGACGCCCTTATGGACATGGGCCGCACCGCCGTCAACGTAATTGGCAATTGCCTGGCCGCGGCCGTGATGGCGCGATGCGAGGGCGTCGGATTGGGGCAGACCGCCGTGGAATCGTCCGTCACGGCGTGACCGCCGCCGGACGACCCCCCAAATGCAGTCCGATTCAGGGCTGCCGATGCCGGCAATGTCGGCGCGCCGACTTTTTCGACATAAATTTACAACTCACACATATTTTCAGCAACATTCCGGCTTCGTTCGGCTGAAATGCAGAAGCCAGGAGTCAGAAGACAGAAGTCAGAAGGCCGAATGAGCGAGGGCCTGTTCTGCCCAGGATTCCGTCCGGCCGAGTCGCCGACATAATTTTCCAAGTCCTTGCCCATCATAACCATTCCGGCTTCGCTCGAGGCCGAGAGCGCTCGCGAGATCGTTAATCGCAACGTCATCCAACCCATCCACCCACGATTGCTGCTGCCTCCGGGACATAAATCTACAAGCTCTTCAGCATCAATCACATTCCGGCTTCGTTCGAGGTCCGCGGACCCGGCAATACCGTGCACCAGCCCCGCAGGGCGGCGGAAAGCGCAGGGAATCGCGGTACCCAGGCGAGGCCGGGCGTGAAAACTCGATTGACCCATAGAGGCGGTACCAGGAAGGGAATCGATCTGGGCTGACGACGGCATCGCCTTTTCCATGCAATATGGGATGCGATAACGGTATCATAAACAGTCGTTGTTTGTCAAGCAGTAAAAGGGGCTGCGCCAACCATGCTCAGGCTGCATTTTGATGCCGTGTCGGACCTCAAAAACGATACTGAGTCACGCATCCTGGCCTTGTTCTGAGATTTGCTCTCGCCGGGCGGAGACTTTGCGGACGGTGTAATCGCTTATGAGGGAGACCGGCTGGAGGCCGAAGAGTTTGTTTCGTTCGATTCGAAAGCTGTCTCCGCGCTGGAGTCGCAAGGCGCCCGCGCACGCTTGTTATAAAAGGCGGGTTAATCAGAATCCCGCCAGGATTTTCAAATCCAATCCTCACCGGGAGGCGACGACATGCAGTACAATGTCGTCGCCACCCGTGGCGGAAAGGCCCATACCTACTCCGATAGTTAACGTAACCACTCCCGCGGTATCTGCCCCTCTGCCACGGGCCGTAATGACGCTGCACAGAATGGAAGGAAGCTATCAGGAGCCTGCGCAGAACGGTGGTATTAATAAGCTCTCAATTGTACCGGGACGGAAGGTATCGTTAAATTTCTACTTTACAAATTCCGGGAGTGTGGCAGCTGACACTTGGCAGTGGGGGAAGGTATATGTTGTGTCTAGGGATGTTACCGAGCAACAGGTGATAAAAAGATTTAGGACCGAGTTGAGTGCTATTAAGAAAAATCGAGCTCCTCAGCCGATTGAGCCTGGGGGTCAGGAGGAATCATGGTTTACGGCTGAATCAGACGGCACCTTATCAGAAGGCGATATCTCTCAGATCGCGGACGACAAAGAACAGATTTTCGTCCTTGTATCCAGCGAATGGAAAGATCCCTCAGGAGAACATTACGAGCATTACTGCCTTTCACTGCAACCTCCTCCAAAGGGCCGAGAGACTTCGGAAACGATCTGGCACGGATGCACAGACTTTAAGGATCACAAGTGATTGCTTTGGGATAGATAGGGGGAGCAAGGTAGCGCAGACCCCGCCTTTGGGTCTGCGGCTTTTCCTTCAGATTCTCGCATTCTCGTCGGCCGGCAATGAGCCGAGCTACAATTCCGCCTTTGGGGCGATCAATACGGATATCAATACCCCGAGATTGGTGCACCTTGCCCTGAGGTTGAGGTTCTGAGTGGTTGCCGACCGCCCGGAGGCATAATGAATCGACACAGCGAAAAGAGAATCCACCTAGATGTACCGCTTACGCTGGCAATCATGCTGGTTGCGTGTGTTCCAGGAATGGCGTTAGTGCACACAAGTACAGGCGATGTGGAAGGCACGGTGAGTGCGGACGCCAGGATCCAGATCTTCAGGGGCATTCCCTACGCGGCTCCGCCGGTCGGCACGCTGCGCTGGAAACCTCCCTTGCCGGCACCTCAATGGAAGGGTGTGCTAAAGGCAACCCAATTCGGACCGCGCTGCATGCAAGTTCACCTTTATGACGATATGTTTTTCCGGGACAATGGTCCCAGCGAAGACTGCCTGACGCTGAACGTCTGGACACCTACCCTCTCCTCGGGAACGCGTCTGCCGGTGATGTTCTGGGTGCACGGCGGCGGGGACGCGGGTGGGTCCTCCGAACCGCGGCAGGACGGCGAGAAGCTGGCGGAAAAGGGTGTGGTCGTAGTGAGCTGCAATTACCGTCTGGGAGTCTTTGGTTTTTTGGCGCTTCCCGATCTGGCGAAGGAGTCTGAACATCACGCCTCCGGCAATTATGGCCTGCTGGACCAGGTTGCGGCGCTTCAATGGGTGCGAGAGAACATCGCTGCCTTCGGAGGCGATCCCGGCAACGTAACGATTTTTGGCGAATCGGCGGGCGCATTCTCCGTCAGCGGCCTGATGGCTTCTCCCCTGGCGCAGGGCCTTTTCGAGCGCGCCATCGGTGAAAGCGGCGCTATGTTCGGCGACATGTACTCGCTGCTGCCCCTCGTGCAGTCGGAAGAGAGAGGTCAGAAGTTTGCGGATTCGTTGGGCAGGCATACCCTTAAGCAAATGCGAGCAATGCCAGCCGACGAGCTTCTGCAAGCTGCCACCAAGCAGCCCGAGGATCGGTTCTGGCGCCCCAACATCGACGGCTACTTCCTTACAGAGGACACTCGTTCGATTTATGCGAGCGGGAAACAAAGTCACGTACCGCTACTAGCGGGATGGAATGCGGACGAAGTAGGCTACGATGCCCTACTCGAAAAGGAGGAACCCACAGTCCAGAACTATACCGCCCGGTTGCACGCCCTTTTCCAGGGCGGTGCGGAGTCCTACCTGAAGTATTACCCGGCCGGAACTAACGCCGACGCCAAGCAATCGGCACACGACTTAGCCAGCGATCAGTTCATCTCCTATGCGACCTGGAAATGGATCGACATGCATGCCGCAACGGGAGACTCACCTGTATTCCGTTATCAGTTCGATGATGCCTTGCCCCAGCCCGCTTCAGTTCCCTCAAGAGGCGCTTACCATTCGGCGGAGATTGAATTTGTTTTTGATGTGCTGGCTTCGAAGAACCTTCCGTGGCGACCCGGGGACCAAAAGGTTTCCGACCTCATGTCTGCTTATTGGACTAATTTCGCCAAGCGCGCAGATCCTAACGGTCCGGGCCTGCCCACCTGGCCGGCCTACGGCCGACAAACGAATTACCAGGTCATGCACCTGTGTACCAATCCGTACCCCCGTCCAGAAGAACATCGGGCACGCTACGAATTCCTGGACTCCCTGCCGCATAACCATGCGGCCTCTGGACCGGGTACGAACTAAACAGCCGCCGCAGGTTGGGGTACTGGCGCCATCTCCTTAGGCGCCCCGCCTGCGGTCTGTCACAACCTGTTGCCGCCACCCGCGGTTCTTGGCTGGGGTACAACCCTCCGCTCTAATGGACGGGGGAGCTTACAGTGTCAGTCTCTCACTTCTTGCTTCGACCATGAGGTCGCTGCTCGGGCTGTTTTCGGCCGTTCTGATAGCTGCTCCGCAAGTCTCTGGCGTGCACGGAGCACAAACAGGTGCGCTCCGAGGCGCTGGCGCGTCGGAGCCGCCATCGCAAGCGTGTGCTTTCGCTGCCAAGGCCCAGCCGTCAGTCCCGAACGGAAAGGGCCTGCAGTTAGTCTCGGTGGATCCGAAGACGGGTGACCTGGTGGTTTCCTATCCCGAGAACATCTATAGCCCGTCGTGGAAGGAGCACCCTGGACCGCTGCACACCGAAGTGGTCAAGCTGGGCGACCAAGTGGAGCCTGAGGTCATAGTCGACGTTCACCAGGATGAGTCGGGGATTTACCGGTACCGGTACACTGTCACAAATGGAGGCTCGGCTAGGCAGCCAATCCGGGAGTGGCACGTCGTGCTCCCCAGCTCCGACTTGGTTCAGACGTTGCAGGACGCGCGCTTTTGGTTTCACATGGCGCCTTCGATGACCCCGGGCGACCCTCGGGCGTTGGCCTACCTCAACCCTCCGGGCTTCTGGATGACTTGGTTGAGCGTTGGAAGGGACGAAGTGCGCGGAACACCGGAGGGTGCGGGGGACATCACTGCGGGATCCGCAGCCGTCTTTGGAATTGACGGGCGCGGGAAGCCGGGCTTTGCCCTTAACCTCTTCGATGATGGCGACCCAGCCATCGCGGGGGAGTTGGGCGATCAACCCGAACCGGTATACGAAGAAATCAGGAGCCTGATGCTTCTGGGCGGTATTAGCCAGCAACGATGGTTCCTCGGTCCTGTGTTCGAGCCTGATGCGTCGTCCGAATACGTGGCCCGTGATTTGAGCTGTGCTGTGAGGCTGCTCGTCCGTAACCACCAGCTTGATGCCAATTCCAGGTTCGTTCAGGAGGCGGAGGAAACGCTGCGTCAGTACGCCGCTGGCTCAGCCGCGGCGGGGCAACCGTTGAAGGGCTCAGCGATTGAGTTCCGGAACAAACCAGCCACTGAGATGGAGCGGCAACTCGGGCTGGCCATCACGATGAGCCTTTAATCGCTCATGTTGGCGTAACATTGCAAACTATCCCGCTGCTGCCAATTTCCCGTCATGATTGACCACAATTGCTTCCCACCCTATACTGTGGTTTGGAGGGCTCTCAGAATGCCAAGTATCGTCAAGGACATCGTGGACTCGGCAGCCGCCATCGGCAAAGGGCTAACCATCACCTGGCAGAACATGATGCGGCCTACGGTGACTGAGAATTACCCGGACGAGCCCGTCCATTTCGAGGACCGTTTCCGCGGAACCCACATCCTGCGCCGGGACGAGAATGGCCTGGAAAAGTGCGTGGCCTGTTTCCTCTGCGCCGCTGCCTGCCCGGCGAATTGCATTTATATCGAGGCCGACGAGAACGCCGCCGACAACCGCATCAGCGCGGCCGAGCGCTACGCCAAGGTCTACAACATTGACTACAATCGCTGCATCTTCTGTGGCTACTGCGTTGAAGCCTGTCCATGTGACGCCATCACGCACGGGCAGGGATTTGAAATCGCAGCCTACGAGACCAACAGCCTGGTTTGGCGCAAAGAGCAACTACTGGAACCCTCGATGGCCAAGCCTGAGCCGCAGGGCGCGCCACCACGAATCCCACCCAGCCAAAAGCCTGAAATCAAGACGACAACGATCGTCGGATACTAATCGCGATCACAGAGTTGATCTATAACATCAACAATCATCTGTGGATTTAATATTCTAAATAACTTGCTGTTTGACCGTTCTGGCGATGTCGGGCGCCGGCACGCCCAGTTAGAGCTTCAAGTACTTGCGGAGATCAGGATCCTTTCTCACCTTCCATATGTGGCCGTCGATCCAGTAGTGGAGCAGGCCGGGTGCCGCGAAGAAAGAGAAAATCACCTGGTTGCGCGTACCGATGTTCATCAGTCCTACGCCATCTTTCAGGATAAAACGGGGCAGAACGTCGAATACGATGGCATAAAGGGCGGCGGCGGCCACGTAGAACAGCCACCGGCCGCTGATCAGGGTTGCTAAGCCGTACGTGCGCGCTCGCGCCGTGTCCTGGCCGTATTTGTTCTGGTTATAGAACCACACCAGCCGGTGGTACTGGACGTTGTGGAAGATGGTGGCTGCCGCATAAACTCCAAGCAGCGGCATGCCACTGTTAAACAGCAGATAATTCACGGGAATGGCTGCCGCAAAGAGCACCTGCTTCGGCCAGTTGAGCGGCAGGCCAAGCCGCAACTTCTGCACTTGACGTGCGAGGTAAACAAGCGTGATGAGGATGACCAGGAACAGCAGGACATCCTCATAGATCCTGGCCGCCCACGGAATGATCGGAAAGGGCAGAAGTTCAGCCGCTTCTTTATCATGCAGCGGATAGGTGAGGAAGGGGTAGTAGAAGGCGGCGAAGAAAAATACCTTGTCGAGCTTCATGTCAACCGGGTGAAAGTCCCGGTTCTTCTTCTTGTACATCATCATGAAGCCGTAATGCTGCTTGAAGATGTGATAGTAGCCCCAGAGCTCCGTTGCCAGTTCGAGCCAGTCTCCCAGCCCCAAGAGAATCATCACGGGTCCGATGGCAACGAAGAAGGCGAGACTCCGCCACAGCCAGCGCCCGCGTTTGGCGCGCTCCTCGTCGTCGAAATAGGTGCGTGAGATGGTGGCGAACCCGTGTGTCTCATCGAAAACGATCGCCCAGATGGCCACCAGGAGCAGCAAGGGGACGTGAGCGAATCGCCACAGACCCCAGAAACAGTAGGCGGCTCCCGCTCCACCCACCGTAAACCAAAGCAGGTCGGTTCGCTCGGAAATGATCCAGCCCAGCCTGTTGCCGGCTGGAACCTGAATAGCAGCTACCGTACTTGTTGCCATGAAGTTGACCGGTTCTTAAGGCGATCGCCCTCTTAGGTTACGTTCAACATTCAATCCCATTTACGTTCCAACGCAGGAACGAAGCGCTATTCTCGCATGGATCGAATGCTTGGGCAAGGGAGTGAAGCGTCAGGAAGCGTCAGTGAGACGTGAGCGTGACGGTCGCGTCTGTCGAGACCGCACTGTGCAGTCAGGCTCACCGAGAGGGAAGTAATGGCGCCCGGAAAGCGCACTGTGGATCGCTAAACCGCCGCATTTCTTATTGTAAATTCTTGGTACTTACGGCGCCTGTTGTGTGAGTGAGTGCCAGTCCAATCATGAACTTACATCGTCTCACATCTCTTTGGGTGTTGCTGGAAAGAATTGACGGAATTTGTTGCGCCGCCAGCCGCACAGGAAAGCAACATTTTGCACCGCTACCAGCAATGACGCGAGCCCGTCCTCGGCTGTCGCCTACGAGGACAGATCGAATCCCACAGCCTTGGCGGAAACACTCCCTTGCGAGGGAGCGAGCGGCGCTGGACGTTACTCTCGGCGGCACACCATATCAAGCAGCTGTGTTTGAAGTCGCGCTCGATTCGAGTATGAAACTCGACCACGACGAGCGGCAGGAAGAACCGACGCCGGACTTTGAATCTCCCGACGATCGCACTTAGCGGCCTCCTCGTACGACGTCCGGGCTGCCGGTTTTGGCGGCCAGCCTGAGTCCCTTTCCAATATGCTCGATATGCTCGCGAGCTCGCAACGAGCGTTGACTTTGCAGTTGTACGGGTTTAGCATTGACCGAGTTCGGTCAAGGGGGCCCATGATTCACTGCTGTTCTCACCGACACCCCTTCCCTCTTGGATGCACGACCCCGTATATCCGGCATTCCTCCAAAGAGAAGCGGGTGGCCAGAGCTGCGGCTCCCAATGAAGTCATCAGGAGGGTGTGATGATAGTCGTCCGGTTGTTGGTAGTGCTCTCACTTCTCTGCCCGCTTGGCGCCCTCGCGTCTGACCAATGTAGCGGTCAGCAGGGCAGCGTTGAAACTCTTCGGTCAGCCATTCGGGTGGATGAAAATCGGATTCGAGAACTGAACACTGGTCTCACCGCTGATGAGCTCCAAAATTGGGGAGAGGCTAGCGAGAGAGAACGACAACAGATCCTTGTCAAGAGCCTGACAGACGCTGCAATGACTTTGTGGGGCGGAATTCTTGATCAGGGCTCGGATCTCTACAAGACAGCGGCGCTCAAGCCGATGGATATCTTTGGGTATCATTTGCCGAATGGAATCGCGTCTTTAGGCCCTGGGCCGGCCAACGGTATCACAGGCGCATTGGAGGAGCGCGGCGTAACGCCTGTCACTCCCTTAGGTGCTGCGCTCATTACATCGATCCGACAGGCAGGGCTGATGCGCGACAAGGCAAAAGCGATCCAGCTGCTGTCGCAAGTGCCGTCGACTCTGGTGGACACGGGGCAGATGGGTGACTCTCTGAAGTCTCAAGAGTATGTTGACGCAGCCGGCGCGGCATTTCAGGTCGCTGCGGACATTGCAGGCAAGGGCAATTTTGAGGCAGCGATGGAGACTGCCTTGTTCAAGGGCGCTAAGAACTTGGCAGACGCCTGGATGATTTCTAAAGCCGTGGGATCACTGGGAAATGCAGCCGGAGCCCAACTGCAGGCGCTGCGAGTATATAGCGGCCAGTTGGGGAGACATGTTCATGCCTTGCAGAACGCTAAGCTGCAACTTGAGACCTGCACAGCCGAAAATCAGCAACTCGCTGGCAAACAAGCCCAGCCAGCGCCTGCCGCACGCGCCGGCCAGGCCTACCAGCAGGCGGCCTGGAAGGCTGCCGAAGCCGAAACTCGTTGCGAGAAGGCTGTTAATGCCTGCCAGTTGGCGTGCCCTCTGGGGCCTCAGGTAGCTGCCTGCCAAACTGCCTGCGGAAACTGCAACCAAGAACTGGCCGCGATGGATAAGGCGAACAAGGCCTTGCAAGATTTTAATGACAAACAGCTCGGTGCAATGGAGAAAAGACTTCAAAATTCGGATCCGAACCGCCACTAAGAGTTTCCTGGAAGAACGACCAGGGCAATTACGAGTCCCGCGCCTGCTGGCATCGGGCCGTCGCTTGGGGAAAACTCGCGACCTTCGCTGCCACCCTGAAGAAGGGCACGGTCAACTGGCAGGGGAGCTTCGCACGCGCGAGTATGAGAAGGAGTACGGTAACAAAAAGAAGTTCGCCGTCAAGCAGCGCGTGTGCGGCGTCGCGCTCGACTCGATTCTGAAACTCGACCACGCCGAGCGGCAGGAAGATCCTGCGCCGGACATCGAGTCTGGCGACGACCTCCCTTAGCTCGCCTCTTTGGCCACCGTGTCATCGATATGGACAAAAGCACGACGTGGTGGTGGTGAATTTCCTTAATAAGAAAAACGCGGCCGATCACCGCGTGTACCAACTGCTTGACGAGAAATTCAAGCTCTTCAGCGGTGTCTTCGGGGCAAGCGATGAGGTGCTGGGCAGCCTCGGCTCCGGGATTGATTTCGAAAAGCGCATCGCGGACATTTACCAGAACTGCCGCACCGAACAACAAATTCAGTTCAACTTCGATCAACTTCAGCAGGAGTTGGAGCAGCAGATCGACGAGCGAATCAAACAGACACGTCAAAAGCTGCTGGAGAACTTCGACGAAGAAGTTCACGAAAAGCTGCGGGGGAATCTGAGGGAGAGCAGCGAGGTCCTCAATAAATACGACAACTGGCTGTGGCAACTGACCAGGTTTTATCTCCAACCCTACGCCACGTTCGAAGATGGTGCAAACGGCTTCACGCTCATCAAGAACCCCTTCCCCGACGAGCAGATTCATGCTGGACCGTATCGCAGTGGGAAGAACGTGGAGGACGCCAACCTCTACCGCCTGGGTCACCCGCTCGCCCAAAAGATTATCAAGCAGTGCAAGGCATTTACACCCGATTCACAGCCGCTGGTCTTCGATTAGAACTTACAATCTCCTCGAAGATTAATGGAACGTGTTGAGTGCTTTCGAAAAGAACCCCGCCGCCCTCCTTTGAGGCACGCTGCTTCTCCCCGAAATACCTTAAGAGCAGGGAATGCGAGTAGCCGCCGACAGCTCCGGCAGGCGTTCCTTTGTGATCGTAGTATTCGCGACTTCTCCTCCAGTCTGCAGGCAGTCGGGCGATCTCGCCCGCCCGCAGTCCAGTCAGAATGAGCATACGAACCTCCGCGAACCGCAGCACGTCGAGGAAACTCTTGGGTTTCTCGGTAAAGACAATTCGCACAAGTTCCCACAGGGCGCGTCGACTCGGCAGTTTCTCGGCGCTCTTGCGTGCCGCAAGATCATCCCGGAGTTCGTCTGCTGATTTGGCAAACTTTGCCCGTTTCACAGCGGCTGTTCTCTCACGTGTCAGGCTCGGTGATAGAGGACTGGCATCAGTGAGGTGGTTGAAATCCAAGACATCTGCAATTACGCCGAACACTCGGTTTGCAAGGTATCCCGAGGGCTGGACTAATTTTGCCATCTCGAATGCCAGCAATACATCGTCGGACGTGACCTCCCAAGGCTCATGTCGATCGGCGCAGGTTCCGAGGACGCGAAGTGCACGTGCGATCGCCTCGACCACGTGTTGTGCAGTGTGTTGGCGGGCAAAGATCCGGTCGATTACGCACGCTTTAATGAGATCCTGCCATGCCGTGGAGAGGGGCTTCTTGCAGTACTCCCGCTGAGGCCCCTTGGGCGGCAAGGAATTGAGCACTTTCACTGTCCTGGCATCCGTGCCGAGGTCGTTCAGCCAGTGTGTGGGGGGAGGGGAAGCAAGGGACATTCTTGTCAAGTTCCAAGCTGCCCCCTTCACCACGAACCCACCGGAGTTCACCGGAAGATCCCAGGCGATTTTCCTGCTCAGCGCAATCTCTTGATTATCGGAGATGAAGGTCTGAAAGTAGCTATTCACCGGAGGCCTCGACTTCCTCTAGGATGGCTTGCACAGAGTTGATAGTCGTCTCCAGTTGTAGGTAAGCGGGAGAAATTAGCTCACCTCTCGACGCGTTGTAAAAACGCTTAACGACTGAGCGCAAGTCCTGCAGAACTTGCTGATGAACAGACGGGTCGAGAACGGGCATAAACTTTCGGCAACCGTAGCACGAGAGAACGGGGTTATAGGGACAGGTCCTTTGGCCGGCTGAGCATCCTCCAATACCGGTGATGGGGATTCCATGCGGCACGGCGCCGACCTGCTGATCTTCCTTGAGGCGCGCTAACTCTTCGTTCGTCACAAAGCGATCGTGAGCGATCTCCCAGTGCTCGGTTGACAAGTTCCGCCTGTGCCGCCGATTCACGAAAATAGACCAAGAGTGTGTCCAAATTGGTGTGACCCATAAACGCCGCGACTTCTTCTTGAGTTGCGCCTGCGTCAACAAGGCGTTGCGTTCTTGTGTGCCGCAGGTCCCCTGGTGTGCGCCGTATGCCTCCGAGACGTTCGGTGAAATCAGCTACGAGGCGAGTTATCTCGTTAGGGGTATAGGGAAAGACGCGCCGGTCGGGCTCAACGCCCTTCTTGTTCTTCAGTAAGCTGACAAAGATTGGGCACCATTCCCGCTTGACTCTGCGAACGAGCGGAAGAGCTTTCTGCGAGTAACGCTGCTTGATCATTCGGAAAGTAAGATGGACCGCTGGCGTAGGCTCCAAACCGTCTTGCCAAGTGCGAATGTCTCGAAACCGGAGCATCGCAATTTGCTTCGATCTCATCCCAAACTGGAAGCTGCAAACCAAAACTGCTCCCAATTCGAGGCAGTCGTACAAAGCGCTCCCTTCTAGCGCTTGCGAGGCGAAATCGTCAAGTGACCTTACGATCGCCGCTTCCTCGTCGGCGCTCAGGAACACGTTTCCGGCTCGGACGGCAGCATACCGATCGACTCCAGGAATCCGCAGGCGACTGAGCATGTCGGTCCAGCAAGGTTTCCAAGCGCCGATCGAGAGCGCGCACAAGTAATACAAAAAGCTCTTGATCGATCTGAATTCGTGCCGCTCTAAGCCTTCTGCCCTCAGACTGTTCCAGAGCGAGCGAGCTTTCTCCGGGCTGCAACTCAGAAGCCTTACAACGGACGAGGCTGGCAACCACGCGAGGGCCTCAACGTAGAGCAGCGCTGTCGAAGGCGCGAACCTTGCTAGGTTGAACGCCGTCCAATTCTTAGCCACGTCGCGAACGCAGACCTCAAAACACGAGAAATCAATGCATCGCACACGCCCATCGAATTCGAGTCTCCAAGTGTCCGTTTCCTCTGGCTGAGCAATGACCCGTTGCACGTCAGAAAAGTCGTCGTAGTACCGTATAAACGATGGCAGCGCAGGTAGGTTTACGCTTAGTCCGTGGGGGTGCTCACTTTGAACTGGGGCGCTCATTTCACTGCCTCTAGGCCTCGCAGGACTTCCACGCTCGCATCAAAATGAGTCTGCCAGACCGTGGCGAGCCGATCCTCAAAGACTGCCCGCGCGTACCTGAGCGGCATGTCGGAGGTCCTCGCCCACCCGAAGAAGGCCCTCAATAGCTGCAGTGCTTCTTCCATGCCAACTTCGTCTAACATCCGTTTCAGACGGTAGACAGCGCACGTGTGGCGAAGATCGTGCGGGCTGACTGAGTCCTCGCCGGTGTGCTCATAGAGGACCTTCCGAGTACCCTTGGAAAGACACGAGCTGATCTTGGCAAATACCTTCGTCAGCGCCTCGGTCGAGAGAGGTCGATTCTTTTGCGAATTCATCAGAAACGAATGCGTCGGCCGCCCGCGGTGGTTGATGACGTATGCGTCCACGACGGACACGATTGAATCTGAAATGGGAATCTGGCGCTGAGAATTGGGCGTCTTTATCGCTGGTCGCGAATACCGAGGATCGTCTTCATAAGGGTTGTATCTTACTGTGATCCAAGAGCGCTGTCGTTGAGCCCTGCCGTCAAAGCCGCTCTTTACGGGATCGGAGGCTAAGCTGAGCAACTCTCCTCGCCGCAGCCCCTGGTGAAGCATCAGGAGGTAAGCGGCGTATACGCGCCATTTCATGGCAGAAGTTCGAAACGGGTTTGAACCGGACGCTGGATCCAACAGATTGTATAGTGCTTCCACAACATCTGCGGGCAGCGAGCGAATAGGCTCAGGCATTCGTCGGGTTCTGACACGCAGTTTTGAGAACGAGGCTTCAATTCGTGCCAGCCTCCCTTGGAGATCCGCAAGGCCAGCTTGCGCCGGAGCCGCCGTCGCGAGCCTCATTATGATGTTGCCTGCGAACTGGCTCACGGCCTGCCATCGCTCTGCTGGAGCCTTGTTCGGGTGGTTGCGCAGGAATTGGAAGTAGCCCTCAAGTGATTGGCTCAGCAATTGGACATCGAGCGACGCGAACGCATCATCCAGCCGACCTTGACCCAATAACTCCTCGGCATACTCGTAGAACCCGTCCACGTACCCCAGGGTGCTGGCCGACTGTCGACGGAGCAAGGTCACCCGGCAGAAGAGCCGCCCAGACCACCGCCCAATACCGGGGCACTCCAACTCTATTTGTTGGCACGGGCCCGCGCAAACACGTTGGGACTATCGGGCTTCGGACCTGGGCTAACATGATTGGGTTTACCTCTCTTCCTGTCTTCATCCTCCGTTCGCGGAAGACTTTTGACAAAGCCCGGCAGAATCGCAGGGCCTTTGAGAGAACCTTCCGTTACCACACTCGGCTCTTTCGGGCTTCAGCTTCGTTTCTGTACCCCAAGAAGTATGTTCCTGTCAGTTTCATCTCTCTTATGCGGATCCACAGTGCCTCCCTGGATGGACGCGTCCCAAGCTCCGCCGCGATGCACGGGGTTAGGTCGCGAAACATACAGTTGCTCACCAGGAAAATACCCGCTGGCAACTCGAAAAGGGTTCTCTTGGTGAGCCTACCTCTAAGATGTGGAACGCCTGTCTCGCTGGTGTATTGCATCGGTTTACCCTCCTGAGCTTGCTTTGCTCCGCTGTGGGCACGAATGCCGCGTCCTCTCCATTCGCGACGTTGCAACACGTCAGAACATTTCCCCAAAATCATTATAAGCGGACGCCTAGGCGTCCGTCAAGCAAGAATTGTTGTAGAAAAAGGCGAGAGGCAAGGGGTGCATAGGCCTGGATGACACTTGCATGATTTACAAGCTAAGCTCGGTTGGATAAAACTGGGAGGGGCGATGGGCAGGCACATCCACAACGCGTTGGGTAGCTTCTTGCAAGAACTGCGCAGACGGCTGCGGCTCACTCAGGAAGGCTTAGCCGCTGCGCTCGGCGCTTCTTCGACCACTGTGAGTCGTTGGGAAAGAGGAAGGATGAGACCGGCCGGCATGGCATGGACGGGGATCATGGAGTTCGTCAAAGCTAGTTGCAAAGAACATCCCGACCTTCTTACCCGTTTCGTAGATGAAGTATTACCTGGATTTACGGTCGCCCTCGGGGGATTCGGCGAGGTGCGAACCCACAACGCGGCTCTTTTGCAATTGTACCTGAAACAGCACTCAGCAAGCGGGGACCGCAGCCTAACACCCGAATTGCTCAAGTATGCGTCCGGTATACGAGTGGGCACGCAGAAGCTGCTGGACAAAGCCCAATCGGGAGACAAGGAAGCGGGCGAGCGCCTGCGTCTGACCTTTGAATTTACGAACACTACTGGCCATGCCGCGTTTGTTCAGGCCATGGAGGCGTTGCTGAACCAAGCGCGAGAGCATAAGGGCAAGACCATGGGCAAGCGCAGAAGCCCAGGGCGTGTTGCGAGGTAAATAGTCCTTATGGCACTTTTTCGGCAACACTCTGCAAACGACCAGTAGGTCTGATAAGACATATTATGTTAACTTACTGAAGTGGGAAAGGCGCAGTGCCACGGCATCCGGGCACTGTGTGATGTAAGACTTGTTCCCGCTGGAGGTAAAGCCGCTGCAGACGCTGCCCGCCTACTTGCGACCTTAGTTGGAAGTCGGCGCGTCTGAGCCCTTCTTACCTTCCCAGGTACCCTTTTCCGTGCCACCGCCGCTCCACTGGCCGCTCAGTTGGCCGTTCTGAAGCTTTGCGGTGAGGACGTAGCTCTGGTCGCCGCCGTCAATGTGGATCTCAAGTGCGCCGTCTTTGAAGCTTGCCGACGAGAACTCGGCGTCACCCATCGACGAAGACACCGAACCGGTGACGGTCTCGTGGTCTTGTTCCAGGTAAAGTGTGAACGGGATGTCACCGTTGGTGCCGCCGTGGGCCGTGCATGTCCACGTGCCGGCGACAGGGCCGCCTTTGGCTTTGGATTCCTTGGCTCCGGAAGCGGACTTGCTATCCTGGGCAAGCGCGAGCCCTGCGAAGCCGAGCAGAGTGATACAGAGGGTCAGCGTGATGCGAGCGCGTTTCATTCATCTCTCCTTGTGATCAAGCGGCTCGCCCTGCATTGGCACGCAGCGGTACGCCGCCTCCATCGTTGGTGTCGCAGACATTTTACAACGCGCCGCGGAGACTCGTCCACCAGTTAATAGGCAATTCCCGGAGAGGCGCCCATCCAGACGTGGCGGCCGTAGTCCTGGGAGCGCGGGCGTCCCGCCCGCCCCCTCTCTTCCGGCCTTTTGCGGGCGAGACGCCCGCGCTCCCAGGGTGGGGTGAGACTCGAACGGCTCTTCGCGGCCCGGAGTGCCTGAATTGGCCCCGTCACTAAAACCAGAAGTGCCATAGTGTATCCACCAGCGCGTGGGTGAGCGCTGAGGATGAGATTCGCCGCCGCGTCCGGTAGGCCAGGCCGTAGAAGACTCCCGCCAGCGTGGCCATGATGCAATAGCGCCAGTTTGGAACGGGCGGGTGATGAAAATGCGACGCTCCAAAAATGGCCGAAGCGATCAGGAGAGCGTACCGGCCCGGCGGACCGCGCTTGATGGTTTTTTCAAGTAAGTTCTGAAGTATTCCGCGGAAGAATACTTCCTCCGGAATTGCAATGGTCAGATAGATGCCGACGAATTGGAAGCCGAGCGTACCCCAGGACACCGCCTGTGTATGAAAATGAATGAAGTGAAGCGCGTAGCCCAGCGGAATCGCAAGAATCGAGAACGCGGCCCAGTATGCAACGCCCGTCACCGCATCAGCCTTGCGCCATAGAATCTGGTAGCCCACGTCCTCCAAGTTCCGGACCACTACGAAGGCGTAGACCCCCGAGCAGACTGAAGTCAGCGGCAGCAGGAAATAGAGGTCCTGGGGCCAGTTCCATACGTTGCTGAGCCAATGCGCCGGTATGGGCACCGCCATCGCCGCCATGGCCAGCCAATCGCGCAGATTGGCGCCCTGCCGGCGCCGATGCCGACCCGGCAGCAGCAGTGCCGTGGGCGCCAGCACATAGGCCCCCAGCTTCACCAACGAAACAGCCGAAAAGGTTCGAGTACCGGCGCCGAAGATCAGGTATGGGACCAACAGCAGGAGCGGTAGGGAAATCGCCGAGACTCGCGACTTCCCTGCCCAATGCCGCAAGGCCCGAATGCAGCCGCCATCCGTCAACGCCATAAACGCGCCCAGCATGAGCGCCGTGGCTGCGAGCAACGCACCCACCGCAATGGGATCGAGCCTAATGCGCGCCACTATCGCCACGTCCGCAGCTACGGCGAGGCCAAGGAGCAACGCGATTGCAAGCGCGAGTTTCTTCATCGCGGGAAAGAGGCCGGACCGCAACTGGAGATGACGGGATCAGCACCGATCTTCATGTCGATGAACTTCCTTCAGGGGCATTCAGGGCATGGCCGAGTACACTTAACACGCCTTTTGGCGAGGATTCGTAGGGGTACGGCTTGCTGTACCCTGCGCTGCTGTTCCAGCCAGACGAGGGTACGGCAAGCCGTACCCCTACGAATCCCCGCCAGAAATACCGGTTTAGACCAACATCCTATTGCCGCTGGCCGACTTCAGCGGTTCTCTCCAGACTCGGCGAGCCCAAATCCAAATTCCCAATCTTGATCACGCGCGCCGGCCCGAGTTTCTTGAGGTCCTTCCCGAACGCTGCCGAGTTCCCTACCAGAACGATGGTGGCACGGTCAGGATCGAGATAACGCCGTGTGGCCTGCCAGACGTCGTCGGGCGAGAGCTGCCGCAAGGTCGCCGGAAACCTGCTCCAGGTGTCGAGCGGCAAATGATACGTCATCAAGTCGAGAAACTGGCCAGCAACGCCGGCGGAGCTCTCAAAGTCGAGCGCCTGGTGGCCAATGAGGTAATCAACCGCCTGCTGCAGCTCGCCCACACTGATAGGCTTATCGCGCATGCGCTTCATCTCATCCAAGATTCGTCCAACCGCCTTGGCTGTTTCCGGCGTGCGTGTTGAGGTTTTCGCCACCCAGGTCCCCGCAGTAAGGTAACAGTCGAGGTCGCTGGATGCGCTATAGGTCAGGCCATGCTCGCCGCGCAAGTCGCTGAAGAGACGGTTGGAAGCCGGCCCGCCGAGAATCTGGTTGGCGAGCATGAGGGACAGATAATCGGGACTGGAGCGCGGAACTCCAACGTTGGCGACGCGAATCTCGGTCTGCACAGCGTCAGGCTTGTCGACGATCAAGATGCGGCGCCCCGGAGCGGCGGACGACGCGAACCCAGCTTGCTTATCAGAATCCGAAAAGGGCGGGGCTTCAGCCCCGCCGCACTCGCGTAACTGCACTCTTTGTGTCTCGCTCTCGGCGCGGTTTGCTGTCAGCAAGCCGCACCGAGAACGGAAAGAAGCAAGTATCAGAGGAACGCTGTAACGGCGGGGCTGAAGCCCCGCCCTTTTCTGACCTTGGTCAGGAATGCGCGTTGAGGCCCGCGCTGCCCCCGGCTGGGCGATGGATGGCGGTCCCGAGGCCCAACCACCAAAGGCGCGAGCCGCCTGCTGAAACGCAGACTCGGCGGAGATGTCTCCTACGACTGCCAGCACGCTCTTCCCGGGCACGTACTCGCGCGCATAGAGGCTCTCAAGGTCTTGCGACTGCAGCCGCTGGACGGCTTCGTGCGTGCCGTCCGGCGGCCGGCCGTAAGGCGTTCCCGCCAGGAGCAACTGAGTTGTGAGTGAGTCAGCCAGGTAGGCGGGATCCTGATGAAGCACGTCCAGGGCGGAAAGGGTCTGCTTCCGGGCGCGCTCCACCTCGGCGGGCGCGAACGCGGCGTGCATGGCCATGTCAGCCATGAGATCGAAGGCGAGCTCGGTGTGGTCTGCAAGCACCGTAAGCTCGGCATAGGAGCTGTCCCATGCTGCATTGCTATCGAATGTGCCGCCGGAGCGATCTATGGCCTGTGCGATGTCAATGGCCGAACGGTGCTTCGTACCTTCGTCGAACATTGAGGCTACGAATTGCGCCGTGCCCGGCAGACTGGGAGGGTCCGTCTCCGGTCCCGCGCGCACCACGAGGCGCAGCGTCAGCACAGGCAGTGAATGGCGCTCCACGACTAGCACCTGAAGGCCGTTCGGAAGCGTGCGCAGAACCGGAGTGGGCAACGAAATGGGTTCCGGCGGAGGGACGTTGGGCGGGGATTCGCGTTGCGAGGCGCGGGCCGTGACGCCTAGCCCGAGGAGAACTACGCTGCAGAATGCCACAAGCCACAGTGCTGCGCGGACCGTACCGGAATACGCGCGCAGCTTTCGGAGTGCGGCAGCTTGCTGCCGCTTTGCGGCAGGCCAGCTTGCTGGCCGCGCCATGTCTCTGTTCGTTCGTGCCAGGGCCGCGAGCAAGCTCGCTTGCAGAAAGCGGCAGCAAGCTGCCGCACTCCAAAGCGCCTGCGGCGCCGCCAACCTGCATTCCCGCCTTCGCGGGAGTGACTGCGTTGTGGAAGTAGAGCTCGCAAGTCCAGTTGCGTCACCCCCGCGAAGGCGGGGGTCCATCGTGCGAGTTTTCTTCTCGCCTCTACTCATCGATCCGTTCTTCTACTCGCCTAGACCAACCATCAAAGCTGCGGCACCGGCGGCTTCTGCGGAATCCAGGGCAGAGTTCCCTTCCTCAATAAGTGGCGCTTGAAGAGCTTGCCGCTCAAAACCGCGTACAAGTCCTGAAAGTCGGGACCGCCGAAGGTAATTCCGCTCAACGCACCTGGAGCCGGCCTGTCGATGATGGCTACGACGCGGCCGGGTTGATCACAGACTTGGATGCCCATCTCTGTGGCCACATAAAGATAGCCCAGCGTATCCACGGTCATCCCCAGCGCGCCTGTCACCGCGGATTCATCATTTGCTTCCAAGCGATAAAAGGGTTCCCCCTGAGCCAGTGACCCTTCAGGCCTAACCTGAAAAGACCAGACCCACCGAGTCTTCGGGTCGCTCACAAACAGCAGTGACTGATCCGGCGAGAGACGGACTCCGTTCGGCATGTGAACGTCTTCACTCACTGTCCGCTTCTCCCCGGCCGGTGAGAGATACCACACCCGATGGCCCAGAGGGTCGGTGAAGTAGACCCCGCCGTCGCGGTTAACTGCCAGGTCTTGGCAATCAACTCCTTCGGTAAGGGTTTTCTTCGACGCGTTTGGCAAGTACAGCACGATGCGCCTGGACTTGGTCTCGCAAACATAGAGCCGGTCGTCCGTGCCAAACATCAAACCACGCGCACCCTGCGCCTCCTCCTTGAAAACGAGGGGCGCTCCATTGGCGCCAACCTTGTAAACATAGCTTCCGTCGCGGTCGTCGCTAAACAGAACATCTCCATGCCTGTCAGCTACAATTCCTGCGGCGCCCCAAAATGGCGGGTCGAAGTCCAAGAGGACGACGGTTCGCATCCAACCGGGAGCTGCCTGAGTCGTCGTCGGCCGGGCGATTCTGCTTTCATCGCTGACCAACTCCCATTCATGCCCAGGATCAAGAATCGCCATCCTCTTATCCCCACTATGATTGGGCGCGGGCTTCACGATGGCCTGCGGATAGTCGCGCCACAGCCAGCGCAGCGCGTCAGGCAGGATTGCCCCGCCCTGGTCCATGTCGTGGTCTTTGTCACCGGTCACGAACTTCACGTCGTAGCCTGCGTACTCCAGCGCCGAAGCCATCGACTGGTTCGCCATCCACCAGTCGCCGGCGTAAATGTTGAGGTCGTGACTGCCATCTTGCAGGAAGACGCGCAGCGGCTTCGGCTCGGTCTTCCGTATCAGCGCCGGATAGATGTCGCCACCGCGCAGGTCAGTGAAGCTTCCGATGAAACTGAGCACGCGATGGAAAGCGTCAGGACGGTTCCAGGCCACGGTAAACGCGCAAATCCCGCCTGAGCTCAGACCGGCAATGGCGCGGTCGTCTGGCTTGGTCGACAGGTTGTAGTGCTTTGCCACCTCCGGGATAATTTCATCCAGCGCGAAGCGCGCGTACCGGTCGCCCAGGCCGTCATACTCGAAGCTGCGATTGAACCGGTCCTGCTGGTCGGGCGACGGCGCCTTGAGGACGCCGGGATTGACGAAGATTCCGATGGTCACGGGCATTTCATGCTTGGCGATCAGATTGTCAAAGACGATGGGAACGCGCGCCCGGCCGTCCTCTTTGATGAAACTCGCGCCATCCTGAAACACCATTACGCACGCGGCCTTGTCTGCGGTGTACTGCGCGGGAACGTAGACCCAGTAGTCGCGCGATGTGCCGGGGTAGGCGCCGGTTCCCGCCGGACTTGTCCATGTGTAATGGGTGACAGTGCCTTGCGGAACTCCTGGCTGGCGTTGGGAGTCCGGGCCCAGGGGGTACTCTTCTTGGGCGGCGCGGGCCATTGCCGTCAGGACGAACAGCGCAGACACGACAAAGATGCATTGTCTTGTTGCGCTGGCTTTCAGAGTCATAGGGTCACCTTCTTAAACGGAACTTCATCTTCCCTGCCCCTCGTAAGGTGTCAAATTCCTGGGAGCGCGGGCGTCTCGCCCGCCCTTCAACTTCCTCGTCGCCGCCTTAAGGAACTAACGGCGGGCGGGACGCCCGCGCTCCCAGGAATTTATTCAGGGTTTCGCATGAGCCGGATAAACCTCGATGCGCGTCATGTTCTCGGGCACAAAATATTTCTGAGCCACGCGCTGGATATCCGCCGGTGTCACCGCCAGGAAGCGCGCCGGTTCTGTGTTCACCAGCTCCGGGTCCTTCAGGACCACCGCGTCCTGGCCGAGCTCATCCGCCCGGGTCTGGAGGCTCTGCCGGTCAACAATGAACTCACCCAGGATCTCGTTCTTGGCTTTGTCGAGCTCATCATCTGAAACCGGATGGTCGCGCAGATCGGCCAGCACGCTCTCCACTTCGGCTTCGGCCTGGGCCGGCGTGAAGCCGTCGTTGAGCACCGCCATCACAAAAAACAGGTTAGGGTCTTCGGTGAAGTTACCCTCGCTATCGGCCTCCAGCGCCATCTGCTTTTCGTACACCAGCCGCCGGTAAATCCGCGAGCTCTCACCGTTGGCTAGAATCTTGGCGAGCAGACGCAAGGGGTAGGCATCCGGTGTGCCATCGGCCGGCATGTGAAATCCTTCGATAAAGGCCGGCAAGGCCACGTCCTGCGTGAGCTTCACGTAGCGCGGCGCCATCTGCGGTGGCTCCACGGGAATGGAGCGCTTGATAGGCTGACCCTGGGGAATGGGACCAAAGTATTTCTGAACCAGCTCCTCGGCATTGTGGGTTTCGAAATCGCCCACCAGCACCAGGGTGGCGTTGTTGGGAACGTAGTAAGTGTTGTAGAAGCCCCGCACATCACTGAGGCTCGCGCGGTCGAGGTCCTCCATGCTGCCGATGGGCATGTGGCTGTAAGGATGTACGGTGAAGGCGTGCTGGTAGAGCACCTCGATGACATTGCCGTAAGCTTGATTATCGAACCGCTGCCGCCTCTCTTCCTCCACTACCTGCAGCTCGTTTTTGAAGCTGCGGTCGCTGATGTCGAGGTTGCGCATGCGATCCGCCTCCAGCCAGAGCGCGACGGGAAGATCGGTCGATGGGAAAGTCTCCCAGAACACGGTAGCGTCCTCGGTGGTGTAGGCGTTGTCCTGCCCGCCCGAGCGCACAATGTAATTCGAGAACTCATCTGGACCCAGGTTGGTGGTGCCGTCGAACATCAGGTGCTCGAACAGGTGTGCAAAGCCCGTCTGGCCGGGGTGCTCGTCCTTCGAACCCACGTGGTACCACACCTCAAGGTTCGCCACAGGAGACTCGTGATCTTCCACCAGCAGCACACGTAGTCCGTTGGGCAAAAGCAGTTCGTTAATTTGGACGTGCGGAAGCCGCACACGCGCCGTGGCTGGCGAAGCCAGCAAACAGACAGTGACAAGCGCTGCTGCCATGGCTGCAGTCTTCCACGCTTGGCTACTGGGTATGAACTGCCTTCGAGGGATCACAGACGCTCGGGTGACGCGAGATTGTTAGGCGACAAACTCACTTAGCCAGAATACAAGAATTCCCAGATGAGGTGCCAGGACGGGTTCGGGCCCGACGGGCGAAGCGCGGGGGGAAAACCGTGAATGTCGGCGCGCCGACACTAGCGAATGAGTTTGGTTGAGTTTTGTTCGTAGTGTCTTCAATTTCCTAGGGGTTGACGTGCCACAGGCTGAAGGTTGCTGCGCACGGCGGTGTCAATCGCCAGCAGTGAATTCCCTGCCCTATTCGGCCGGTATGAAGCTTTAAACGTCTCACCACCAGCCCGCAGCCACGTTGACCTGCGATATCAGCCCCCCCTACACTAGCAACGTGGACGTCCATTTCACTTTTGAGCAGGAAGCGCAACTTTCACAAATTGCCGCGCGCTCGGGCATCAGGCCTGAGCAGCTCGTAAAGGACGCCGCGCTGAGTTTAGTCGAGCAGGACGCCCGTTTCCGCGCTGCCGTGCGCAAGGGAATCGAACAGGCCGACCGCGGCGAGTTCATTGAGGAAGAAGAGATGGACGCCCGCATTCGCCAGATGCGTCCCGCCCAGGAACGGTAAGGTAAGTTCATCAAGCTTTCACTGCCCACTTCCCAGCACGCCCGGAAACCAATGCACGGCGTTGTCATGGTAAATCTTCCGTAGCACAGGTTCCGGCAAACCGAGGCCCTGCACTTTGCGGTTCCGGTACATGATCGTGCCGCTGGTCGCCAGATACCGCCAATCGCGAGCGTAGGTCTCTTCCCACTCTTTCACGGCTGCCGCCGGGTCCTCGCCGGAGTGGAGTCCGAGATCGGTGGCGTAGGTTAGCCTGTCCTGGTACTTGGTTAGGAAGGCGATCATCTTTTCGCGCGGCGCCAGGAACAGGTAAGGCATGCGGGCCGCGAGATCCACCGCAAAGTTCGGATACTTGTCGAGATGCTGCGCCAGCTCATCGAAATTGGACTCCATGCTGCCGAGGTGCGCGCCCACCACACGCAGGTCAGGGTTCTGTTCCAGCACATGATCGCGCGCTAGCAGGATGGCCTCCTTAGAAGCCGGATGCGGCTTGCGATACATGTACCATTCCGGGTGCTCCATGTAGTAGGAGTA
>DATJYK010000208.1:0-1874 GCA_035578005.1 Terriglobia bacterium | reverse complement strand
AATCGGCATAGGGGGTAGCGCCGCAGCGCTACTCCCCTGCCACACCACCGGACATGCGGGTCCGCATCCGGCGGTTCGGAAGGTTGAGGTTACTGGGCAAGTCTGGGCACTCCGAGGCGGTCGTAGTAGCGAGTGGTGAGTCCGGCGTGAACCAGCTTGGCGGCGCAAGACCACCAGCGTTGGTTGACCGCCGCGGCTGGTGCCGCGACCGCGTCCGACAGTCCTAGCCTGCGCATTTCGGCGTAGATTTTGGAGCCGCGTTTCCACTGCTTGAGTTGCAGCGCCCGCAGCCGGTGGCGAATCCATTTGTCGTATTCCGCAAAAGCCTTCGGCGTATCCGCCAGTTGGAAGTATTCCTTCCATCCCGGCAGATACCGCTTCAGTTCCGCGACCACACTCCTCATGCTCCGTCCGCCGCTGCGTCTGGTTATCCGCCGCACGCGCTGCTGGAGCGCGCGCAGTGCCTTGGGGGCGACCCGGCACATCACCGTGCCGCCCCTGGCGTACCAGAAGCTGTAGCTCAACAGGCTGCACTTGTGCGCGAGTTCCACCTTGCTTTTGGCGCGATTCACTTTAAGCCGCAGCTTGGCGTACATCCGCTCCAGCGCCGCCATCACGCGCTCGCCCGCGCGCCGCGACCGCACGTATACCTTGCAATCGTCGGCATAACGCACGAACGCGTGCCCGCGCCGCTCCAGCTCTTTATCCACTTCATCGAGCAGGAGATTGGCTAGCAGTGGCGACAGTGGTCCTCCCTGCGGTGTTCCTTCCAGGCGTTCCACCACTACTCCGTCGGCCATCATGCCGGCGTTGAGGTAGCGGCGGATTAACCGCAGCAGCCGCGTGTCGCCGATTCGCCGCGCCAGTCGTCCCATCAGCACGTCGTGGTTGACCCGGTCGAAGAACTTCTCCAGATCCACATCCACTACCCAGTGGCGTCCTTCCTGCACGTAACGCTGCGCGGCTAAAACCGCGTCGTGCGCACTGCGCGCCGGTCGGAAGCCATAGCTGTGTTCCGAGAAGCTTGGGTCGAATCGCGGCTGCAATACCTGCAGTATCGCCTGTTGGATTAGCCGGTCGAGCACGCACGGAATGCCGAGCTCTCGCACTCCGCCGCTCGCTTTCGGGATTTCCCGCCTCAGCACCGCTTTGGGCTGGTAAGTTCCGGCGAGTAGTTGCTCGCGGACTTCCTGCCACTGCTCCATCAGGTACTGCGGCAGTTCTTCCACCGTCATGCCATCGACTCCGGGACTGCCCCGGTTCTCTCGCACCCGCGTCAACGCCGCCCTGACGTTGCCGCGCGCGACCACCTGTTCCATCAGGCGGTCGCTTCCTGAGCGCTCCTCTCTGTTCGCCATCGTCGACGCTTCGCCACTGCTCCGGACCTTCGAGGCTTCACCTCTAGCTTCCAGCGGCAGCCCCAATTGCTCGAGCTTCTGGCGCCTGGCGTCTTTCGGACTCACAGCGGTCTCGCTCTCCCTTCCGTTCGGCCCTTCATCAGCGCGGACATCGAGGCCTCTGCCGTATCCCGCTGATTACTACGGCCTCGGCTGACTTCTCGCTCCGCGCTCCTGCGCGTCGCCCTTTCAGGCGCAAGGCGAGATCTCCCCAGCTAAGACGCCGTGACCTTCACCGCACAACCGCCGGATCTACGCGATGGCCCTTTGGCCGATAGAGCTTCGCGGTCAATTGCCCGCTCGCCCTGAGCCACCTCGCCTTGTATCCGGTTCCTGTTCGTCGGCTCGCGGCTTTGCTCCACGCTTCCTCCAGACCCCATCTCACGATGACGCCTTTGCGCTTCGCTAGTGCTCGACGCGGCCTGCTCGCACAGAGGACTTCCACCTCTTAAGTCACGCGCCATGCTGGGCGCACAA
>DATJYK010000207.1:0-27264 GCA_035578005.1 Terriglobia bacterium | reverse complement strand
TCCTCGTGAGTCGTCATGTCGCTTCGCGACACCCCGAAGCATGAAAATGTCCACGAGATCGGTTCATGATCGACTCAGCCTGCGGCCTGGGGTGGTGAGCCCACCGTTGCCTGACCGAAATTTTCGGAACAGAAATGCGGGCTAATCCTCCAAACGTTCGTTCCTGCTGTCGTCCGTAACCGACGCGACCTTCGCCCGCACACGGCTCAGCTTGGCGCTCGTGATGCGCAAGGCCTGCATCACTTGTGCGCGCGCCGCCGCGCCGGCTATGCGCTCCTGCTCTTCGCGGTGTTGGCGCCAAACAGACAGGGAAACAGCCAGCACTAGGGCAACAGCCACTCCCGCGAGGCCTAATCGAAGCCTGGGACCAAACAAGCTCCATCCGGCCCAGCGTATCCGCCTCGCTGGTTGCACCCCTGGCGCGGTACTCACTGGATTGCGCGCGTCCGACTCCTGTCGAACGCGGGCCAGCACGCGCTCCGTGAAGCCGGCCGGCGGCTCGCGCCGCCCAAGCGCCCGTCGAAGCTCATCCTCAAACGGTTTCATACTCTGATTCTCCAAGCACGCGCGTGAGTTTCTCCCGGAGGACACTCAGAGCACGCGAGAGGCCGCTTTTCACGGTGTTCACCGGCACCTTCATGACCTCAGCGATCTCGCTTAGGCTCAGATCCTCCTGGAAGCGCAGGATGACCATCATTCTTGCGCGCGGCGGCAGTGACGCCACAAGGGCCTGCAATCGGTCATTCACCAGCAAGTCTACTGGGTGATCTTCGGCCGCTGGCTCGGCCACGTCTTCCAAAGCAACCGATGGCTGGTGCGCGGCGCGCCGCGACTCATCGATCGCGCAGCGCCAGGTCACCTGCCTCAACCACTGTACGAGGTGCTCAGGTGACTCGATGCGGCTCAGGTTCTGATATAGCCGAAGAAAAGCCTCCTGGGCTATTTCTTCGGCGCGTCCGGGATCGTGCAGGAAGTAGCAGGCCAAACTGAACACCATCGACTGGTGCTCGCGCACGATCACCTCGAACGCTGCGGCGTCACCCGTAGCAGCCCGGCCCAGCATCGCCTGCTGCTCTTCTCGCGTCCCATCCCTCACGCCGTTGCCCCGATCGGTGCTGCCAGGCCCTTCATTCCTACATACGGACACGGCCGCGGATTGGGTCCGGTTTCTTTTCATCCGTTGTCCGTAGTCAGTTGTCCGTTGTTCGTGGTCCCCATGGTCCTTGAGAACAACAGTTCGTATTTCGTGGTTCGTAGTCGTCGAACTCGATCGGCAGGGGTGACACGAACAGACCGCTACTGTCCACGGACCACGAACAACGGACGACGGACCAAGGAACAATGACGAACGCTTACTGCGGCATCACATCCAGCATTAGAGCCGAAGGATGGGCTCGGTCATGATAGACGGTGTTTGTGGTCTTCACCAACTGAGTGGCGTGGCCGGCATCCTCAGCGGTATTCGAGTTGCGGTCGAAGCGCGGGAAATTGGCGCCGGCGATCTCGAGTCGCAGTTTGTGCCCGGCAAGAAACACGTTGCTGGTTGACCAGAGATCGATGCGCAAGCGATAGACGGTGCCCGGCTGCAGCAACTGCGGATGCTCCTGCGAATCCCGATAGCGTGCTCGCACAATTCCCTCGGTGAGATTGCGGGCAAATCCGTCCGCACTCACGTCAACCAGCTTGGCGGTGAAATCCGTATCGACCGCTTCGGAACTCGCGTAGAGGTCCAGACTCACGGGGCCGGTGACGTTGTAATCATGGTCGAACGCCGCTGTGGTGTACACCAGCACATCCGGTCGCGATTCAACTTTGCGCTGATCGAAAGCGCCCGGTGCGAGATGCGCACCATCGCAACACAACGGACCTCCCACAGTGGGCACGGGACTGTCAGGGTCATCGATAAAGCGGTCTGCCGGTTCGGAGCCGGGACGATACAAGTTGAGCACACCGTCTCCGTCGGATGAATTCGCCCGTCCATTCGAGTGAAGGTAGTAAGCCAGCTCCTTCGCTTCAGGCGGCGGCCAGGCTGACTCTTGACGCCACGCGTTGTGCCCCATCACAAAGAGCTTCACGGGCTGTTCCTGGTCCAGGTCATTGTGTTCAGCCTTCAGCAAGACGTCGTACCAGCACAGTATCAGGGCATTCTCGTCCACAGCACTCTGTGGCCCGAAATCGACTTCACCGATCTTCGGACCGCCGCCGGCGTGTCCGCCGATCATCACGAGGAGGCGTGATTTCTGACGCGCCGCCGCGCTTCCACCGTGTGTGGTGATGCCGAGGTAGTTGCGCAGCGATCCGCCCTGAAAGATGTCATACCAGGCGGCCACAACGTAGGCAGGCACCTGAATGTCCGGGTAGTGCTCCTCGATAGACCATTTCTTCCAATAGCCGTCGTAGTCAGGATGGCTAAGCCAGTCGAGGAAGTAGGGCGCGAGTTCCTGCAGGCTGGCGGCGCTGCCGAGCGGCGCTGTGCCGGCCAGATTAAACAGTGGATAGCTGGTGAGCGGCAAGGTCTGAGCGCCCACCCTCGCGTTCGTGGCGGCGCTGACCTTGCGATTGAGTGTGTCCTGTGCGAGCCCTGAGGTCCATGATTCGTTGAACCACTGTTCGAAGGCGCCGCCTTGATACGTCCATCCGTCGTGATAATTCGAGGCGGTCACGACCGGCAAAATGCCAGCGAGATGTGGCGGATGCGCAATGGCTGTGAGCATCTGGGTCGCACCCACGTACGAGCCCCCAAACATCCCGACCTTTCCGTTGGAATACGGCAGAGCGGCTACCCACTCCACCGTATCGTAGCCGTCTTCCGACTCGTACTTGAAGGGGTACCATTCGCCTTCCGACGTGTAGCGTCCGCGGACGTCCTGAATTACCACGACGTATCCTCGTGCCGCCGCCTGCCGCCCGAACCCCGACTCGCCGTTCCCTTTGTTGTAGGGCGTCCGTTCGAGCAGCACCGGGAACTTGCCGGCAGCGTCTGGGCGATAGATGTCGGCGCGTAAAACCACGCCGTCGCGCATCTTCGCCTCCACGCCACGTTCCACCGTAACCTGGTAAGGTCCAGCGGCGAACGCCTGAACCGCAACCGCCGTCAACATCAGAGCTGCAACCCGGAAGCCTGCACGAGCGCATGACCTTCCCATATCACCCTCCTCAGACAGCCGGATGAGTGTATCAAAAGAGTCAAGTATTGCGGCAATAGTCGGCTTTCACGGAAGATTACCGACTAATCGATAACTGAAGAACTTAGCGTGACGGCCAGCGGCGGCCCTCCGCGGGCAGAAAGAGCTACCTCTGGTCGCCCTCGCCCTCGCCCTATTCGGTCTTGACGAGACTTCGTATACAGGATTAACCTCATCTTGTGCCAACAAACACATTAGCCGGGGGCCTTATGAACTTTGAGGTTGGCGATAAAATTGTCTATCCCAATCAAGGAGTCGGTACCATTGAACAGATTTCTCACCGTAATCTGACCGGTCAGCCTGAGATCTTCTACATGCTCAGGCTCAACACCAACGGCCTGCGCGTCATGGTTCCAACCGGTAACGTGGCCAACCTTGGCCTGCGCCGCGTCGCCAAGCTGCGGGAGATCACAACAGTCCTGGATTACCTCAACAACGGCGGCCTGACGCCTCCGCATGACTGGAAGGACCGCTTCAAAGAGAACTCCGACAAAATGCGGAGCGGGTCGCTTCTGGAGGTCGCCGAGGTCTTCAAGGGGCTGCTGATCTTGAGCCAGGCGAAGCCGCTTTCTTTTCGCGAAAAGCGGATGTTTGACCGCTCTTGGCAGCTCCTGGTAGACGAGGTTGCGATTGGCCGCGGCTGGAGCAAGGACATCGCCGAGGCGCAACTCGTCAAGGCGCTCAGCAAATCGAAGCTGCGCATGGCGCTTCCGAGCTGACACCCCCCTAGCGCAATATCGTCGCACGCCACCCGGCGGTGGCGATTAGGGAATAGTGTGCGCCTCGGGTCGTCCCACAGGAAAACGGATCCGCCGCCCGGTTCCGGTAAGAGTGTCCTGTTTATTCCTCCGGTCCCAGGCGGTAACCCACGCCACGAACCGTGTGGATCAGCTTTGCGCCCTGTTCGTGGTCGATCTTTTGGCGAAGTCGTTTGATGTAAACTTCCACCAGATTGGTGCCGCTGTCGAAGTGAGCGTCCCAAACATGTTCGAGGATTTCACTGCGGGGAACGATTTCCGGGGCTCTCAGCAAGAGCAGCTCAAGCAGAGCAAATTCCTTCGAGGTGAGCGGGATTGGCGTTCCGCTGCGTTGGGCGCGCCGGCGATGCCGATCGAGCTCCAGATCGCCGCTGCGTAGCGTTGCCGCGCTCTTGTGGAATCCCCTTCGCACCAGCGCTCGAACTCGCGCCAGAAGCTCCGCCACTGCGAAGGGCTTCGTGAGGTAATCGTCAGCGCCCGCGTCGAGCCCTTCCACCCGCTGCTCCACGAGCCCCCGCGCCGTCAGCATCAGAACGGGCGAGTTCACGCCCTTATCCCGCAGGGTGCGGCAGACCTCGATGCCGTCGCCGTCCGGCAAGCGCAGATCAAGCAGGATTGTATCGTAGCAGGACTGGCAGGCAAGACTGACGGCGCGCTCGCCGGTCTCCGCGACGTCAACCGCGTAGGCCTGCTCGCGGAGCGCGCGAGCTACGAAGCTCGCCACCCGGTGCTCATCTTCCACCAGCAGGATTCTCACCGAAGGTCACCGCCACCATTATAGGTCGCGCGTGCCGGAGCGCGCCGAGGGCGAAGTGCCAGCCCGCACGTCGCGCCAGAAAGGTCAGGCTTCGGGGGCTAAGCCAGACCGGGGTAGCGTCGTTATCGGCGGGCTGAGAGCTCACGCCTTTTGGGGTTAGAGATAGGCTACTTAACTAGTTGTTCATCCATCTTGTGGAGCGCCGGGAATAGGAACCCCCGAACGCCTGAGGCGACAGGCACGTCAACACCCACGCCAGAGCCAGGTTCCGGACCGTTCCTCAATGGAGGCCGGACCCATTGGCGGCCATGGTACCGGCCACTCCGAAGGAGACTCCGTGCGTCGTGCGCTGGGCACTTCAGGCCGCTCACGAATAATTGGCTAGCCCGCTTGGGCGGAGCGCGTCCGGATGATGTGGCGCCGGCCCACGCGCACCAAGCCTGTTTCCGGCTGCGAGGAGGGCCGGTGCGGCGCATTGTAGACCGCCCGGCGAGTGAATTCCACCAGCGCTTGAACCTCGCTCTCCATCTCTTTCATTCGGGCGCGCATGTTCAGGATGATCTCGATCCCCGCCAGGTTCACGCCCAAGTCGCGCGTCAAACTTAGGATCACCTCCAGGCGCTCCAGATCTTCCTCGGTGTAAAGGCGGGTGTTGCCCTCGCTGCGCGAAGGCAATAGCAACCCTTCGCGCTCATAGAGGCGCAAGGTCTGCGGATGGATGTTATACATCTCCGCCACCGCGCTGATCATGTAGCCGGCCTTGGTCTTGCTTCGTGCTTTGCGTCCTCGGGGCATAAGAAAGTCGAAAGTTCAAAGTCGAAAGTTTAAAGTCGGCAGTCGGCAGAAAGCAGTAGGCAGCGGGCAGTAGGCAGAAAGCAGTAGGCAGTAGGCAGTAGGCAGTAGGCGGTCGGCACTGATCACCAGCCGCTTCCGTCCGACCGCGCTTCCCAACCTGCGTACGTCGCCAGGATCGCCACGCCACGTGGCACGGGCTTCCAGCCCGTGATCTCATGGCCGGAGCCAGTTCGCCGTTGCCTCCTGCCTATTGCCTTTTGCCTGCCGCTTACCGCCTGCCTTCTGCTTTCTGCCTACTGCTTTCTGCCTTCTGCCTTCTGCCTTCTGCCTTCTGCTTTCTGCTTTCTGCCTACTGCCTACTGCCTACTGCGGCGCGCCTACTTCCTTCAAGGCTGCCCTCGGGTCTTCGGGATTCAACCGCGCCAGCTCACGCAACAGATCCTTCGATCGCTCATCGGCTACGCGCGGAATCACCACCTGAACCTCCACAAACTGATCCCCCCGCGCGTCGCCGCGCAGCGAGGGCACGCCTTTGCCCCGCAGCCGGAGTTTCTGGCCGCTTTGAGTTCCGGGCGGAATCTTGATGGTGCTGGGTCCATCGATGGTCGGCACTTCCACTTTGGCGCCGAGCGCCGCCTCGGTGACGGTGACGGGCAGCTTCACGTAAATGTTGTTGCCTTTGCGGTCGAAGAACGGATGCGGCTCCACGTCCGTCACGATGTAGATATCACCCGGAGGCCCGCCGTTTCTGCCGGCGTTGCCCTTGCCCGCCACCCGCACCCGCGATCCCGTATCGACTCCCGCCGGAATGCGAACCTCGAACGTCTCTGGCTTAGTAAGGTAGCCTACACCTGAGCAATTCGGGCAGACCGGTTTTCTCTTGCCCGTGCCTCCGCAATCCGGACAAGGGCCGCTGAAGGTCATGGCCCCGGATTGCCGGGTGAGTTTGCCGGTCCCATTGCAAGTGGGACAGGTTGTGGGCGCGCCTTTGCCGGCGCCGGTTCCCTTGCACACGGGACAAGTTTCGTTCCGGTTCACCGTAACCCGCACCTGCGTGCCGCGGATGGCGTCCCAAAAACCAAGGTGCAGGTGATGTTCGAGGTCGCGTCCTCGCGTGTCCTCGGCTTCTTCCTGCTCTACGGCGGCGCCGCGCGAAAAGATCTGCGAGAAGAAATCCCGGAAACCACCGTGGCCCTCTTCGGTTGCCGCTCCTCGGGCTCCTTGCCCTGCGCCTCTGCCCGCGCGCGGCCCGCCAATATCAAAGTCCGAAAAATCGAAGCCGGAAAAATCGAACCCGCCTGGGGCGCCTGCACCCCCCTGCGCGTACGTCGAGTAGGCGCCGGCCGGGCTGCCCGCCCCCGGATAGCCACCGGGGGGAATATTGTCCGAGTAGAAGCCGTACTGATCGTAAATCTTGCGCTTCTTCTCGTCGCTTAGAATCTCGTTGGCTTCAGAAATGGCCTTGAACTTCTCTTCCGCCGCCTTGTTGCCGGGATTGACGTCCGGGTGGTACTTACGCGCCAGATGCCGGTAAGCCTTACGAATGGCCTCCGGCTTGGCGTTGCGGTCCACGCCCAGCGTGGCGTAATAGTCCTTTTGAGTGCCGACGGCCATAGTTAAGAAGTCAGGAGTCAGAAGCCAGAAGTAAGAAGCCAGAAGCAAGAAGCGAGGGCCCTTTGATTCTGGCTCTCACTTCTTACTTCTTACTTCTCACTACTGGCTCCTGCTTTTCTCAGTTCTTGCTCATTCCCGCAATCGCTCGCAGATGATCCGGGCAGCGCGACAGCATCCAGGCCTGAAGCTCGACTAAGATTTTGTTCGCCACTTTGGAGTCTTTTAGCGTCCCGTCCAAATCTGAATCCACCTCCACGAACTGCCGGAAGTGGCATTGCGGGCATTCAACTCCGACGTGCGCTCGATGTAGTTCCACAGGTCTCTCCTGCTTCCGCCCCCTGCCTAAAATAGGATAACAGCCTTATTTATCAACAACATTCCAGGATAAACAAGACTAACTGTTGTGTTTTCAATAACATTCCAGGGTAGTCTCATTTGTCCCATTTTTCTCATTTTCGGTCCTTTGTTTTCAACAACATTCCAGGGTAGGCCAAAAATTTTTTAAAAAATTTCTCGCTCACCCTACAAAGCCGTCAGCCATCAGCCATCAGCCTTCAGCCATCAGCAGCACTCGCCCGCTCACGGCTGACGGCTGAAAGCTTCTCCTGGCCGTGGAAAGGCCGGGGCAAGCCCCGGCCCTACGGCCTCGAGCTTCCAACCGCCCCAACTCCCTGTCCAACTGCCGTCCCACGTCTGTCTGACATTGGCCGCCGACTTTTCGGGCGTTTGGACGCATACTGATTATAAAAGACTTATAAAAATACTCGTGGATCAAGCTTGGGTTCGTTTTGGGTTCGTTTAGGGTCGTTTTAGGTTCGTTTTTTAGCATTTTTGTTGATTCTAAAATACTTCTCGGGTTCGTTTTTGCATTTAGGGCCTACCCCCCGGGGGGTGCCGCTGGAAACGGCCATCGGGCCGTGTGAATGTACAAACTCCATAGGCCGGGGCAAGCCCCGGCCCTACGTCCCGACAGCACAACCGCGTGCGTTCAAATCGCCAGATGACCCGATCACCGGATCACCCAATGGCCCGATCACGCGATGGCCCAATCACCCGATGGCCCAATCACCCGATGGCCCAATCACCCGATTAGCTGCCCTTCTTGCCCTCGTCCACGACCTCGGCGTCGATCACGTCGCCGTCTTTGGATCCGCCGTTGGTTCCCCCTGCGGCGCCGTCACCGCCAGACCCTGCCGGACCGCCACCCGTGGCACCCGCGGCGCTCGCCGCTCCAGCTCCAGCCGGACCCGCGGTTTGCTTGTACATTGCTTCCGCCAGCTTGTGTGACGCCTGGGTGAGGCGCTCGATGGCTGCCGTGATCTTGGAAGTATCGTTGGCCTGGATCGCCTTTTTCGCTTCCTCGACGGCTTCGTCAATCGCCTTGGCATCTGCCTCGGGCACCTTGTCACGGTTCTCCTTCAGCATCTTCTCCGTGGAGTAAACCATGGCATCGGCCCGGTTCTTGATTTCGATCTCCTCCTTAAGGCGGCGATCTTCGTCGGCGTGGAGCTCGCCTTCCTTGGTCATGCGCTCCACTTCTTCCTTGGAGAGGCCGCTCGAAGAAGTGATCGTGATCTTCTGCTCCTTGCCAGTGCCCTTGTCCTTGGCCGAGACGTTCAGGATGCCGTTGGCGTCGATGTCAAACGTGACCTCGATCTGCGGCACGCCCCGCGGCGCCAAGGGGATTCCGATCAGGTGGAACTTGCCGAGCGTGCGGTTGTCTTTGGCCAGCGGCCGCTCGCCCTGCATGACGTGAATTTCAACCGACTCTTGATTGTCGGCTGCCGTTGAGAAGGTATCACTCTTGCGAGTGGGAATCGTGGTGTTGCGTTGAATCAGCGCCGTCATCACGCCACCGTAAGTTTCCACTCCGAGAGTCAGTGGCGTCACGTCGAGCAGCAGCAGGTCCTTCACCTCGCCGCCCAGCACGCCCGCCTGTACAGCCGCGCCCACCGCCACCACCTCATCCGGGTTCACGCCCTTGTGGGGCTCCTTGCCGCCAAACAGGTTCTTGACGATTTCCTGGATGCGCGGAATTCGCGTCGAACCGCCCACCAGCACCACTTCGTTGATCTTGTCAGGTCCCACGCCCGCGTCCTGCAAAGCCTGCTTTACAGGACCCACCGAGCGCTGGAAGATGTCTTCGCACATCTGCTCGAAGCGCGCCCGAGTGAGCTTTTGAGCCAGGTGCTTGGGCCCGGAAGCATCCGCCGTAATGAAAGGCAGATTAATCTCGGTCTCGAGCACCGTGGAGAGCTCCATCTTGGCCTTTTCCGCCGCTTCCTTGAGGCGCTGCAAGGCCATGCGATCCTTCGAAAGATCGATGCCCTGGTCCTTGCGGAACTCGTCCACAATCCAGTCCATCACGCGTTTATCGATGTCGTCGCCGCCCAGGTGCGTGTCGCCGTTGGTGGATTTCACTTCCACCACACCCTCACCCACTTCCAAAATGGAAATGTCGAAGGTGCCGCCACCGAAGTCGTACACCGCGATGGTCTCGTCCTTCTCCTTGTCGAGGCCGTA
This sequence comes from Terriglobia bacterium, assembly GCA_035578005.1. Lineage (GTDB taxonomy): Bacteria > Acidobacteriota > Terriglobia > UBA7540 > UBA7540 > Gp13-AA77. Next base: position 17,632 of record DATJYK010000207.1, on the reverse strand, counting down.
AGCCAACGCAGCAGCCGTGGGCTCGTTGACGATGCGCAGCACTTCGAGGCCGGCGATCTTGCCTGCGTCCTTGGTAGCTTGGCGCTGACTGTCGTTGAAGTACGCCGGCACCGTAATCACCGCCTGAGTGACCTTTTCGCCCAGGTACTGCTCGGCTGCGTCCTTCATCTTTTGCAGGATCATTGCCGAGATCTCGGCGGGAGAATACTCCTTGCCCAGAGCCGACACGCGAACGTCGCCGTTCGGGCCGCTGGTGACCTTATAGGGCACGGTCTTAATCTCGCTTTGAACCTCGTTGTAGCGCCTGCCCATAAACCGCTTGATGGAGTAAACAGTGTTCTCCGGGTTGGTAATCGCTTGGCGCTTCGCGACTTGCCCCACAAGCCGTTCCCCTGACTTCGTAAAAGCCACTACCGAGGGCGTGGTGCGACCTCCCTCCGGATTGGCAATCACTACCGGCGATCCGCTTTCCATCACTGCCACCACTGAATTGGTGGTTCCCAAATCAATTCCTATAATCTTTGCCATGCTTTAGTACTCCCTCCAGGCCAGCGCTATAGCTATCCGAGCTCGCGCAGCACAAGTTTTAGATGCTTCAAATCTTTAGTCGGTGCCTATCATATTTGATGAGCGAATACATGTCAACAAAAAAGGGAGTGGTGTGGTGTACGATTGTGCCATAAGCTTTGTTTGTTGTTATTGATATACGGAATTAAGCTTTGGGGAAGCCAACCCTCATAGCTGAACTCGGCGACTTAAGCACCGAGCAAGTCTTCGACATCAAACCAAAGAGCCCGCCCAACCTCCGGGGCGAAGCTCGGGTTCGTTTCTTGGGTTCGTTTCCTGATTTTGCACCTTTTTTCCCCCGAAAGTCAGGTTCGTTTAGGTTCGTTTTCGAACGCCAATTTTTCCCTTTTTGACTATTATCCACATTTGAATCTGTGGTTTAGTGTTTTGGGTTCGTTTTCTTGACTCGTTTGGCAAATAGGCCGCTTGATCGCCATTAAAATACACTGCAACAATAGGATACAAGTTTGGGTTCGTTCGCGCACGCAAGGTCACCAGGGGGGGGCGCTTTGTCAGGGACCTGGTTTTTTCGCCATCCGACGGCGGGTCCCACTGCCTACTGCCTACCGCCGACTGCCCACTACTGGCGTCTTGGCAAAAGTAAAAACGGCGGCCCAAGGGCCGCCGTTCCGAGACTCTTCTTAGTGTCTGCAGGCGTTACTTAGTTTCTTGACCTTTGCTCTTCGCAAGGGACGCAACAACGGGCCCAGGGAATGGCCTTCAGGCGCGCAGGAGCGATTTCTTCTCCGCAGGCCTCGCAAACGCCGTACAGACCACGGCTTACTCGCGTGAGGGCGTTTTCAACGTCACGCAGGGTCTGGCTTCGCAGATCTGCGGTAACTGCCGAGACGTCCTGTTCTGCTGTCTTGACGGCAAACTCCACTTCGTCGGGAGTTTGCATAATGGAAAGAGCTTCCGGTTCGCTGCGTATTGAAGCCAGCAACTCCTGACGCTTCTTGAGTAGTACTGCCTTGTATGATCCTTTCTTGGTCTTAACTGCTATCGCTGTCGTCGCCATGTCACATCATCCTTTGTTTGCCGGGCACCGGCCGCCCAAGCATATATTTGCTTGCTTCACTTCCTCATTAGCACCATCATCCGATGACAGAAGGGCCGGTTTGGTTGCAAGAGACTAGCACATTTCAGGTAACCTTGCAACATTTTATTTGCCAAATCGTGCAAGAAGCTCTTGCACGAATGGTTCCTTAGAGTTACGGGAAGATGGGACACCGTGTTAGAATGCAGGCGCTAAGCCGGAGTTTCAAAATTGCTCACTCGACAGCAAATGTTGCACAGAATTCGGGCGGCGCTCGGAAGGCAAGGCGAAGACCAGTGCAGCACACCCAGCGATCTTGCCGCCTTGCCGGATCTCGGCCCCGTCCTGCGGCCAATCCTGCCGACAGAGCTTATCGGCACGTTTGAGGAAGAGTTGAGGAAGGTGGGAGGCTGCACCTACCGGGCGACGAGCCGGGCAGAAATCGCCCGTATCTTGGAAGAGATCCTCAAAATTGATGGGCACACCGGAGTAGACCGATTCGAGGGAGTTGTGCTTTCGCGCAACCCTTTGCTGGCTCGGTTGGAGATCAAGGCAATTATCGAAAACCTCGGGCTCCGCGCCTGGTTCTGGCCCGGGGTAGCGGGAAGCGGACTCGTGGCCGAGGAGGAGCGTGCCTATCGCGAGCGCTGTTTTTCCGCGGGAGCAGGAGTCACAGGCGTGGATTTCGCGCTGGCTGAGAGCGGCTCCCTGGTGCTCACGAGCCGCAGCGAAGGCAGCCAGCTCTCTTCGCTGGCGCCGCCCATTCACATCGCCTTCTATCTTCGGAGCCAAGTGGTGGGGTCTCTCGAAGAAGTACTCGCAGGCTTGCCGGTTCCGGCGAGCACGGCGGGCGACGCTGATGGGCGCTCCGTGGTGTTCGTGACGGGTACCAGCCGCACGGCGGATATCGAGCAAATCCTGATTCGGGGAGTTCACGGACCGCGGGAGGTTCACGCCATCCTCGTGGATTGGGAAACCGGGCAGGGAAGGCAATAGGCAAGAGGCAATAGGCAAGAGCCAAGAGGCAAGAGCCAAGAGGCAGTCAGCGGATCATGAGAATCGATTCGTATCGGCAGCTTGAAGTCTGGCAAAAGGCGGTCGCGCTCGTGACTGAGATCTATCAGATTACTCGATCTTTTCCGCGCGAGGAACTTTATGGGCTCACGAGCCAGGTGCGTCGCGCGGCGGTTTCGATCCCAGCCAATATTGCCGAAGGCTGGGGAAGGAACATGACCCGCGACTACGTCCAGTTTCTCCGCGTGGCGCGCGGTTCATTGCTCGAGTTGGAGACTCATCTCGTGGTCGCAAGAAACTTGAAGTTCATCGAGGCCATAACGCTTCAACGCTCGGCCGAGCAGACGCAAGAAATAAATCGGATGCTGAATGGGTTAATCCGCAGTCTGGAGCACAGCGCTCGAAGGTAGAGCCCCCCCCCTTGCCTATTGGCTCTTGCTGTTGGCCATTGCCTCTTGCCTCCTGCCTCCTGCCCATTTGCCCATTGCCTCTTGCCTATTGCCTATTGCCCATTGCCTGCTGCCTGCCGGTACCGCTGCAGGTGTTCCTGAAAGTCCTTGTTGCCCGGCACCAACTCAAGGGTCTGAGTCTCAACTTTGACGGCTTCGGCGTATTTACCGTTCGCGTAGAGGGCCTCCGCTAGCGTGTCCAGGAAATCGGGCTGGCGTCCACCGCTGAGCAGGACAGCCTTGCGAGCGTGCTCGAGGGCACCCGCGGGGTCGCGAAACTTCGGGTCATCGGCGGTGGCGTACAGCCAGGCTAAGTTGTTATGGGCCACAGCCAAATTGGGGCTGAGGCGAAGCACCTTCAGATATTCGGCGATTGCCTGCTGGTAAAGCTTTTGGGCTGCCAGAAGCTCGGCGATGGCCTCTTGCGCTTCGATGCTCCTCGGGTTCTTCTTCTCCAATGCCTCCCAGATTTTTTGCGCTGCGGCCAGGTCGCCCCCGTCCTGATAGGCGCCGGCGAGCCCGATTTGGGCGTCGGTGGAATCCGGGTTGAGACGCAGGGCCTGCGTAAATTCGTCGATGGCGTCCGATGTCTGATGATGGAGCACGTAGAGCTGGCCTAGCGCCACGTGAGGTCGCTCGTCGCGGGGATCGAGCTGCGTGGCGCGCTTGAATTGGTCAAAGGCGGCGCCCTCCTGGTGGGCCGCCTCCAGCCGCGCCCCTTCTTCCAGCGCCTGGCTCATCAAGTGCGCGACACGATAATGGCGGGCCGCAGCGGCCATGGAGAGTGCAACCACGGCCAGCGGAACCAGCACGATGGCCTGCGATTGCCAGTCATTGACAGACCTCGGAGCCGAAGGGGCCATTAACAGCGCCGCCGGGTTTCGCGCCAGGGACACTTTCTGGACGCCGCTTTCGGTTTCAACAAGCTTTGGAGGCGGGATCAGAAACGCTAGCAGTCCTCCTCCCAAGAGGCCACCGAGGTGGCCCCAGTTGTCGATGTTTTGAGAGAGATAGCCCGACACCAGTTCCACTACGATGAACACCACGAGGATTGCCGCGAAGCGGCTGCGTCGAAACATTCGGGCAAGAGGATGAGGCAGAGCGTCGCGGTGAACGTAACCCGCCGTTAGAGTTGCCATCACAACACCAAACACGGCGCCCGATGCCCCGGCCGCAGGAACGTTGTGGCCGTGATACATAGAGAGCAGCGAGCCGGTGATGCCCGCGCCCACGTAAATGGCCGCGTAACGGCCGTATCCGTAAATCTGCTCCAGCACGGGCCCCAGCAGCAGCAACGGAATCATATTCAGCACGAGGTGCCACCAGCCGATGTGGAGAAACATCGGCATCACGGCCCGCCAATACTGCCCGTGCTGAAAGTAGGGCCGGTAAGAGGCTCCGAAATCCATGAGGACATCAGGATTTTTGGAGCCGGTTGCCAGCATCTGCAGGATCATCACTGCCACCGTCACCGCAACAATCGTCAGAGTGGCGATGGGCAGGGGCGCGCGCGAGCTACGTTCGGGGCCCGGGGTTCGGGGCTCGGGACTCGGGAATACAGGTTCGAGGCTTGGGACTGTCGGTTCGGGACTTGTGGTTTCTAGCGCCGGTCGTTCGGGGCTCGGGACTCGGGGCTCGGGACTCGGGTAGATAGGTCCGTCATTCATGGTGCTTTTTCTGGCTTCTGGCTTCTGACTTCTGACTCCTACGCCAGCTCGTAGTATCCGCCCGCCGCGCAGGGCCGGCAGAGCACGCGATCTGCCATGACGATTTCGCGACCGTCGTTGATGCCCTCGCCGCACCGGTCGCACAGCACTCGCGAGCGAGGCCGGCCTGGCAGGTCTTGGGGGCGAAGATTAACCCGCACGCGCTCTACCGTGAAGAGATCCTGGTCAGGCATCGCCTTATAGGCCTCAAGCTGCTGGCGATAAGGACGTTCGCACTCAGGAAACAGGGACTTGGCCTTCACGCGTGAGTCATCGCGCGCCACTATCCGGACAGCACCTTGCGTTTCAAGATCGACGAAGGTAGCAGCCACCTTACCGTAATCGACGTACTTCAGTGTTCGCAGCCCGAGGCTACAGCCCGTCACCAGGCTTACGGCGTCTGTGGCACAGCGGTCGATTTCTACAAATGTCAGCAATCGCTTGGCGTGCGCTTCGGGATTCTCGATGCCGATAGACCGAAGGCCCAGCATGGCCATGCGAACGCCCAGAACCTGACCGGGGCAAAGATGCTGATGACGCTGGGCGGCGAGGCTAAGATATTCCTCCAGTGACTTCACACCTCGATTATACCCTCGGCTTGCATGGGACTATCGGGCGATCGCGCCATTGAGCGATTGAGTCATCAGGTGATCGCGCCATCGAGAGATTGAGCGATTAGTCTTCAGACGCTCGATCCATTCACGAGCAGCGGTTGAGGGCGGGCCCAAGTGTTCGATTTTGGTGACCCAGTTCTTGAATCCCTCAATCCGTCATCATCCAGGACTCAATCGCTCAACCACCCGATGGCTCGATCACTCGATCGTCCGATGGCCCGATTCTTCCAGTTTGACTATAATGCCGGTTCAGGTCCCGTTGAGATGCTTCGTCACCTGCCATCTTGGATTGTGATTCCGGGGCTGTTGCTGGCGGCCAACTTGGGCGCTGCCGCTGACGGTCAAAAGGACAAACCGCCAGCTACTTATAGTATTCCTTTGCCTCCGCGGCCCGACTTCTCGGCATTCGCCTGGATCATCGGCGACTGGGCAGGCTACTCCACCACTCCGCAGGCAAAGAAGGAAGCGCAAGGCACCGTCCACCTTACACTTTCTTACACACTAGACAAGCGGTTCGTCCTGGTGAACGAAGAGGTGTCTTTGCCCGCGGGCCAAGATGCTCCCGCTCAACGCGAAAGCTGGATGGGTTTCGTCAGCGCGAGCCCTTCGGGTTCAGGGTTTGTGATGCGCGCGTTTTCGAGTACCGGCTTCATAACCGACTATCACGTGACGATAACTAACACCGAAGTCCGCTTCGATCCCCAAGGCGGCCCGAATCCGCCGCCGGGCTGGCTCTTCCGGCGCGTCATCACCCGGCTGGGTCCAGGCTACTTTGGTGAGACCGTGCAGGTGGCGCCGCCGGGCAAGGAGTTCTTCGACTACTACACGGCCAAGCTTACGCAGGTGATCGAGCCGAAGTCCAGTCCACCGCCTTTCGTGCCGAATTCGTCGGGCAAACCTCAGCTTGAGTTTCGACTTGACCTTTGAGAATATAGCCAAATCTGTTTCGAAGGTCGCAATCTGAGATCCGAAATCCGAAATCTCAAACTCGTAACTCGAAACTCGCGAGGTCACACACCACACTTTTCAGGTTCGGATTTCGATTTTCGAGTTTCAAATTTCGAATTTCGGATTCCTCAGCGCCTATGTTTGCTCATCGCACCGAATGGCCGCTGGACCCAAACGCACTCAGCCGCGCTATCTCCTACCGACGGGAGCACGGGCTTCCGCTGCTTGACCTGACCGAGTCAAATCCCACACGCTGTGGCTTTGAGTACGATTCCGCCGCCATTCTGCGCGCGCTTGCCAAGCCTGCGGCCCTCACCTACCAGCCGGAATCCCGCGGCCCTCTGGGGGCGCGCGAGGCCGTGGCGAACTACTACGGCGAAGGCGGCGTGCATGTTGACCCCGGTCAGATTTTTCTGACCGCGAGCACGAGCGAGGCCTACTCCTATCTATTCCGCCTCCTGGCCGACCCTGGCGACGGCGTGCTGGTACCGCGCCCGAGCTATCCGCTCTTTGATTTTTTGGCCGGCCTCAATGACCTGGAGATCGCCCCTTACGCGCTAACCTACAGAGACAAATGGCGCATCGATCTGGACGATCTGGCGTCACGTGTCGGTTGCGACGATCACGTTCTTCACCTGCCCAGAGCGCTCGTCGTGGTGCATCCCAACAATCCCACAGGCTCTTTTGTGCACGCGAACGAGCGCGACACGCTCATCAAGATCTGCCATCACAATAGACTGGCGCTGATCGCCGACGAAGTCTTTGCGGACTACGCCCTCCCTGGGAACAGCACTTACGATCGCAGTGTAGCTTCGGGAGCCACGGGCGGGCCTGACAAGAGGACAGCATCGAGCCACGCTGGCCTCGACGACATTCTCACCTTCACGCTCAGCGGGCTGTCAAAGATTTCAGCGCTGCCGCATATGAAGCTTGCGTGGATCGTGGTCAGTGGTCCGGCAGAAGAACGGCGCGCCGCCATCGAGCGACTGGAGATTATCGCCGACACATACCTTTCTGTGAGCACGCCAGTGGCTGCGGCGCTGCCCGAGTTGCTTGAAACGCGCTGGGCCATTCAGCCGCAAATTATCGGTCGTCTAAAGCAAAACCTTGCTGAGCTTGACCGCCAACTCAGCGCGGCATCGTGCGTGACGCGGCTCGAGGTTGAAGGAGGCTGGTACGTGATCTTGAGGATTCCATTAGCACGATCTGAAGGTTCACTCGTAGGGCAAGAATCTGGCGGTCGATGCGAACCAAGCGAGGATGACTTTACCGCCCAACTCGCGCGGGGGGAGGGTGTGTTAGTTCATCCCGGTCACTTCTACGAGTTTGCTTCAGAGGACTATGCGGTCCTGAGTCTGATCACGCCGACCCAGGTGTTTGCCGATGGCCTGCAAAAACTGTGTCGATGGGTGAATGCTTAAAGCGTCTCCCCTTGGAGCTTTGCAGCGTGCTGCTGGTGAGGTTGTAGCCCTGCCCGCACCCTTGACGAGGTTGCGAAAAAATTCAGGATGCGAAAGTTGTAGCACAACAATCGCAGTCCAATCCACGTCCGCAAAAGCGGCTGCAAAAGTGGCTGCAAAAGTGGCTTTCGTGAGGCCGGGTATTTCGATACTATACTTCCGGCCTGATTTCAGGTAGGGAGGACCAAGTGACCAGAAGGCTATTCGCCATTATCAATACACTCTTGCTGCAGACGGCTTTTTTCGCCGCACTTGCCGGGGCGCAATCGCCCGCGGCGACGGGCGCGCCCAAGACCGCCGCCGAGGCTTTCAAAAACATTCAAATTCTCAAGGACGCACCGGCCGACCAGATTTTTCCGGCGATGCAGTTCATCACGGCGTCGCTTGGCGTCGAGTGCGAATTTTGCCACGTCCGGAACGCTTTCGAAAAGGATGACAAAGAGGAAAAGAAAACGGCACGGAAGATGATGACCATGATGTTCGCCATCAACAAGGACAATTTCGGTGGCGAACGTGAAGTGACCTGTTACACGTGCCACGCGGGTGCAGCGCACCCCACCTCCATCCCCGTGATTTCGGAGTCGCTGAAACCCGAGCCGCCTCGAGGCATGCAAGGTGCCGGAGGCGCGGGCGCTGAAGTTCCTGCCGGGCCGGGTGCCGACGTGATTCTCGACAAATACGTGCAGGCTATCGGCGGAGAAGAAGCTCTCCACAAGATTACAACTCGGGTGGAAAAAGGCTCGCTCTTGGGCATGGGTCCGGGAACGATGCCGGTGGAAGTGTTCGCCAAGGCGCCAGACGCCCGAGTGACGGTGGTTCATACGCCGCGAGGCGAGAACGTCACGGCCTTCAACGGCCAGACAGGGTGGATGAGCGGGTTTGGCCCGCCGCGTCCCATTACGGGCGGAGAACTGGACAACGAGAAGCGGAACGCCGACTTTTACTTCGCGTCGGACATCAAGCAGTCCTTCAAGCAAATCAGTAACGCCCGTCCGGATAAGGTGGATGATCACGACGTCTATCTCCTGATGGCTCGCAGTCCCGGTCGGCCGCCGGTGCGCTTCTACTTCGACAAGGAGTCCGGTTTGCTTCTGCGCGAAGTTCGCTACGTCGAAACGCCGCTTGGCCGCAATCCGAGTCAGGTGGACTACGCGGACTATCGTGACGTGGACGGCGTGAAGATACCGTTCAAGTGGACGATTGCGCGTCCAGGCGGGCGATTCACCATCCAGATTGACCAGGTGCAGCAGAACGTGCCCATTGACGAGTCGAAGTTTGCTCAGCCTGCAGCCGCTCCGCCTGCTGCAAAGCCGCCGTCGCCCTAAGGTGGACCTGGCATGGTGTCCCGGCCATCTTCGCAGCCGGCGGCGCCGAGTCCGATACTTCGTTTGTCTGTGGGGCCAGAAAAGCTCAGGTCGTCTCTTGCGCTTCGGCCACCTTCTAACGGTCATGGGGCTTACGTCACAAGATGAAGCTCCGCCACCAACTCCTCCTTCTGCTCACCATCGGCGGTGCGTTGTTTTTCGTCGAATTGGGCCGGCTTCCACTCACCGAGCCCGATGAAGGGCGCAACGCCGAAGTGGCGCGCGAGATGCTGGTCCAGCACGATTGGATTACCCCGCACTATGACACGCTTCCTTATCTTGACAAGCCCGTAGTGTTTTTTTGGCTCGTCGCAAGCTCCTTCAGAGCATTTGGAATTTCGGAGTGGGCCGCGAGGCTGCCTTCGGCGCTGGCGGCACTGCTCACAATGCTGGTGGTGTGGCTGCTTGCACGCTCGATATTTGGCGAGAGCTGCGCGCTCAAGGCTGCTGTCGTGTTTGCGACTTGTCCGTTAGTGATCGTTTTTGCCCGTGTCGTCATCTTTGACATGACTCTGACGCTACTGTTGACCATCACGATGGCCGCGTTCTGGCTGAGCCGGAATCCAGGCCGGATGCAGCGTCCGCTGCAGTGCGTAATGTTCGCGGCCGCCGGAATCGCGACCGTCACCAAAGGACCGGTGGGAATTGTGCTGCCCGTCCTGGCGATCGTGGTCTACGCCGCAGCTCAGCGGAAGTTCGGTGAATTGAGAAGACTGGCTTGGCCGCCCGGCCTTGCGCTCTTTCTCGCTGCAAGCTTGCCCTGGTTCATTGCGGTCTCGCTGCGCAACCCAGGTTTTCCTCGCTACGCTCTCTGGGACGAAAGTCTGGTTCGCTTCGCCGGCGGTCACTTGCATCGCGGAGGGAGCGTGTTCTACTACATCCCAGTGTTTCTGGCAGGCCTCTTGCCGTGGAGTTTGCTTCTGGTTTTTGCGAGCCTGAACCGGCTCCGGAGTTGGAGGCAACTGAGAGACGACGGCCATGCGGCACAGGCCTATCTGCTTTCGTGGGCCGTGGTCGTTTTTGTTTTCTTTTCTGCGTCGCATTCCAAGCTACCCGGCTACTTCCTTCCCGCGATTCCCGCCCTGGCTATCCTTATGGGCAGGGTCTGGACGGGCGACGTGGACGAGGGCGCTGCTCGCCGGCGTCCCGATTGGCTCACCGCAGGATTTGCGGCGTTGATCGCTGTCGGCCTGCTTCTGGCAGTGGCTCCCACCTGGTTTCGGACGTCGTCCGTGAGTAAGATGGCGGCTCACAAAATTCATCCGGCCGTGCTTGCCCTTCTCCCGCCCTCTGTCTTCTACAGCGGTCTCATCCTGGCAGCGCTTGGCATCCTGGGCCGAAATCTGTCAGCGCGTTCACGAGGGCAGCTTGCGACAGCCGGCTCATTCGCGGTATTTGCCGTCGCGATCCCTCTGCTTGCAGTGCGCTGCTGGCCGGCCATACAAGCTTACGCCCGCGCGTCGAGCACCAAGAATCTCGCCAATACAATCTCGCAAGGACCGGAACGGGAGCTTCCGCTTTACGGTTACTACTACTTCCGCACCAGTCTGCCCTTTTATCTGCGGCGGCCGGTGGGACTCGTCACTTCGGACGGCGACGAACTCACCAGCAACTACATCATCAGCCGCTGGCCGACGCTCAGCCGCAATCCGCAAATGGGACCCGGCAAAAAGGCAGCCCCCTTGTTCATAACCGGTGCCGAACTGAGCGGCCTCGGGCGTTCCTCAGCGGCACCCTTCCTCGTTCTTGTTCAGAACCACGAAGTGGGTAATATCGTCGGCCTCGGGGCTGCCGTAGAACCGTTGTGGACGGCTTGGAAGTACTCGGTGTGGAAGGTTTCACCGGAAGGCAAACCCACCGCCGCACCCGCTGGGCCTGGCTTGCAAGCGGCGGCCGCCAGCACACTTCCGGCAGTCGAGCATTGACTCCGCGCGCCAGCCTCGCTACAAGGGAAGAGGGCCCTTCTTTCGCCTACCACACTTCATGTGCGGAATTTGCGGTATTTTCAATCTGAACCTCGAGCCGCTCGCCCACCCTGACCGCATAACGGCGATGACGAACCGGCTCGCCCATCGCGGCCCGGACAGCACGGGCAAGATCGAGCGTCCGCACCTCGCCTTTGGAATCCGCCGCCTGAAGATTATTGACCTCGAGACGGGCGACCAACCTCTCTCCAACGAATCCGGCGACGTATCGCTCATCTTTAACGGCGAGATTTACAACTTCCGTGAGCTGCGGGCAGATCTCGTTGAGCGCGGACATCGTTTCCGCACCCACTCCGATGGCGAAGTGATCGCTCACCTCTACGAAGAGAAAGGCACCGAGTGCCTGCAGGACTTGAACGGCATGTTCGCGATCGCCTTGTGGGATGATCATGAGCGGCGCCTGCTGCTCGCACGCGACCGCGCCGGCGAGAAGCCTCTCTACTACTGGCAGCAAGGCCAAAATTTCCTCTTTGCCTCGGAGATCAAGTCGCTGTTCGAGTATCGAGAAGTTCCTCGCCAGCCCGATTTTGAAGCCTGGACACAGTACTTGCTGCACGGCTACATTCCTGCGCCGCGCACGGCCTTTCAAGGCGTTCAGAAGCTGCCCGCCGCGCATCGCATGATCATTCAGGATGGCCGGGTCACGATCGAACCCTATTGGCGCCTCGCGGACCACCTGCGCCCACCCGGTTCTCGCGCCGTGAGCCGCAAACAAGAAGCTTCGCTGGTGGCCGAGCTTCGGGAACGCATCCGGCAGGCCGCGATTTCGCGCCTGGTGAGCGATGTGCCTCTCGGCGTGTTTTTGAGCGGCGGCGTCGACTCTTCGACTTTGGTAGCGCTCATGAGCGAGCTCGCACCCGGCCAAGTGAACAGTTTTTCGGTCTCGTTCGACGAGCCCACCTTCAACGAGCAGCCGTACTCGAGTCTAGTAGCCGCTCGCTTTCGCACGCTGCATCATGTGCTGCAGGCCAATACGCGAAATCTGCGCGAGGCGCTCGACGTAATGACGGAATATCTGGACGAACCGCTGGCTGACCCGGCCGTGCTGCCCACCTTGTTGATCTCTCGCTTTGCGCGGTCTGAGATTACGGTGGCGCTGAGCGGCGAAGGCAGCGATGAGCTTTTCGGCGGCTACCCGACGTATCTCGGCGCCCGCGCTGCCGACTTTTACCTGAAGCTCCCCGAGTGGCTCCGCCAGAGAATCCTCGAGCCACTCGGGAGGAACCTGCCAGCGTCTCCAGGCGCGGTGCCGATGGGCCTCTTCTTGCGCCGCTTCCTGGCGCACGCTGAAAAGGCTCCCGCAGAGCGGCACTTGACCTGGTTCGGGATGTTCACTCCGGCGGAGATCGAACGGCTCTGCAGTCCACACTGGCCGGAACCGAAGCCACATGAAACGCTGGTTGCCCTCGGTTCGCGGCTGGTGAGTGGCGCGCGGTTCGAGAATACGCTGGCCGAAGTGCTTTACCTCGATTTCAAAACCTACCTGGAGGACAACCTCTTGGTAAAAGTGGATCGCGCCAGCATGGCCTGCTCGCTGGAAATGCGCACTCCGTTTCTCGACCATCGACTGATGGAGTTCGCAGCAGGCCTTCCCTCCTCGCTCAAAGTTCGTCGCTTCCGCATGAAGCACATCTTGAAGAAAGCCGTTGAGCCTTGGCTCCCCAAGGAGATCGTCTACCGTCAGAAGCGAGGCTTCTCCGTGCCGACTTCTGCCTGGATGCGCGGTGAATTGCGCCCGCTGCTCGAGGAGAGGCTCAGTCCGGAACGGCTCAACCGACAGGGCTGGTTTCAGCCCGCATTCGTCCGAAGGCTTCTCGATGAGCACTGGAGCGGACGCGCTGACCATCGCAAGACCCTTTGGACGCTGCTCTTGTTCGAACTGTGGTATGACCGCTGGATGAGCTGAATCAGCAGGAGGAGATCCGTGCCGATTTCTGCGCCGCCGGCCCAAGAGGCTTTCAGGCCGAAGGAATGGGCCGTCATCGAGCGCTGTCGCACACCGCGCCAGGTGCAAGCCTACCTGCGGGCCTTGCCTTACAACTGGGAACCGCGCGGCGAAACGCTGCGCACGTTTCGCGGCGTGGTGAAACACGGCGAAGCCCATTGTCTTGAGGCGGCGCTCAGCGCGGCCACCATCCTTGAGCAGCACGGCTATCCACCACTCCTGCTCGACATCGAATCCCAAGACAAACTTGACCACGTGCTCTTCGTCTTTCGCCACAACGGGCGCTGGGGCACGGTGGCGCGCTCCCGTGATGCCGGGCTGCATGGCCGCAAGCCTGTTTTTCGAACCCTTCGCCACCTGGTGATGAGCTACGCTGACCCTTACGTTGACGGTATGGGCCGGATCACGGGCTATGGCCTCTTTGATCTGCGAGCGCTCACCCGCTGCGACTGGCGCCTCTCTGAGAAAAATGTCCGGGCCGTGGAGCGGGCTTTGATCGAAATGCCGCACTACACTCTGAAGACATCCGACCGCCGATACGAAACAATTCTGCGCCGCTTCCGCGCCTTCCGCGCCCAATATCCTCACCGGCCCGCCACGTTCTACGAAGGCAAGGAAAACTGGCTCTGATAAATGATGAATGCGAATTATGAACAATGAATGGCGAGCGTTCGCCATGCATCATTCATCGTTCATACTTGCTTGCCGGTCAGTGTTCCCGCACAGCATTCGCATCGCCTTCCAGGTCGATGCGCATCACCCATTCGGCGTTGAGCCTGTTGGCCGCGATCCAGCTCTCAAGCGTGGCTTGGTCACTTGATTCCACTTCAAGCAGCATCCGGCCGCCGAGCTGGCTGGCAACTGCGCGCCTCACTTTGACTTCGCGCGCCTGGAATACCTCGCTCATCAGTTGGCGCAAGGCCTGTTTCGTGAGGCAAGCAGTCACGTGGGACGAGTAGTAGAGTGGCACCGTTGTTCAACTCCCTGCTTGGCGCAGCCGGAACCAACCAAAAGTCGACAGTCAAAGGTCGAAGGCAAAAAGTCAATCCCGAGCCGACGCCCACGGCCCGAGAGCAGGCTCCTCATGCCCCTACTTCTTTTCGAGAGCGGCCAGCAGCATGGAGGCTTTCTGCGCGAGCTCTTGCGCCCTCAACCGGTCGCGGTCCCGAAGTGCCGCTACAGACTGCGACCAGAAGGACCTGGCGTCCGTCAAGGTGCGTTTCTCCGTGGTACTCAGGTCGGAGTTCTTTTCGAGCTCGGTGATCCGCCGCTTGATCTCGTCCACTTTGGCCTGGAGCTGGTTTTGCCCCATGTCCGATTGCGGCTCGAGCGACGGCGCCTCGCCTAGGCTAGGCGCCGCCGCCGAATCCACCGCCTCACCCTGCTCATCGGTGTCATGGGGCTCCGTACGGGGGCGCGTACGGCGCCTCGGAGTCTGCACCACCGGCGTCGCCGGTGGAGGCGTCTGTGCGGCTACCGGTTCCGGAGGCGGAGGGGGTGGCGGCTCCTCGATCACCAGCGCTTCCGTCGCGGCCCCCGCACTACTGGCCTGAGGGGAAGCGTTAGCTGCTTTGGGAAGAGTATTTGTCCCTCCCGGCTGCCTGGCCTCCGCAGCGGCGCTCGCCGGCGGCGCCTGAACGTACACCACTCGCGGGACAGTCTGCCGCTTGGGACAGCCACCGATGAGCAGCGCCAGGACGAATGGACCAACCTTTGTTCCCAAGATAGTCACATTGTACCACCGCCGCTGGTCTCCGCTATGATGGTGGGTTGGCCCGCAAGGAGAACATGCCGATGACACGCGACGAAATCCTCAAGAAGAAGGCTGCCTACATCTTCCCCTGCGTGACGACCTATTACAAAGACCCGCTGGTGGCGGACCATGCTAAGGGATATTTCCTGTGGGACCTGGAGGGCAAGCGTTACCTGGATTTCTTCGGCGGCATCCTCACCGTCGTTGTGGGGCACTGCCATCCCACGGTTACGGGCCGAATTCAGGCGCAGGCCGCGCGCTTGCAGCACACTTCCACCGTTTACCCCACGGAGGCCATGGTGGCCCTGGCGGAGAAGCTCGCCCAGATCACGCCGGGCCGCATCCAGAAGAGCTTCTTTACCAACAGCGGTACGGAAGCGAACGAAAAGGCAATTATGGTGGCGCGCATGGCCACGGGAAACTACGACGTGGTGGCCCTGCGCCACGCGTACAGCGGCCACTCGCAGCTTGCCAAGTCGATTACGGCGATGTCGAACTGGCGGCGAGGCGGCGTGGTGAGCGTGGGGATCTCCCACGCCCTGAACCCCTACTGCTACCGCTGCCCCTTGAAGCTCACTTACCCGAGCTGCGGCGTGGCCTGCGCCGAGGACGTGGAGGCGACGATTCAGACCACCACTTCCGGCGCCATCGCGGCATTCATTGCCGAACCCATTCAGGGCGCCGGCGGCTTCATTACGCCGCCCAAAGAGTATTTCAAGATGGTCTTCACCATCGTAAAGAAATATGGCGGCCTTTTCATTTCCGACGAAGTCCAGACCGGTTTCGGCCGCACCGGAACCAAGTGGTTTGGCATCGAGCACTGGGAAGTTGAGCCGGACATCATCACAACCGCTAAAGGGATGGCGAACGGCTCGCCCGTCGGGGGCACGCTGGCCACGCCCGAGGTGGCGGATGCTTACAAAGGTCTTACGATTTCCACCTTCGGCGGCAACCCGGTGACGGCGGTGGCCGCGCGCGCCACGATCGAGGTGATCGAAGAGGATAAACTCCTTGAAAATGCCGAGACCGTTGGCAAGTACTTCCGGCAGAGGCTCGAGGAACTCCAGGCCAAGCACCCCCTCATCGGCGACGTTCGTGGCCTTGGTCTGATGCAAGGAATGGAGCTGGTGAAAGATCCGAAGACCAAGGAACCTGCGCCCGAGGAGACCGACCAGTTTATGGAGCGGTGCCGCGCGAACGGACTGCTGATCGGCAAGGGCGGCCTCTGGGGCAACGTCATCCGCCTCTCGCCGCCACTCAACATCGCCAAGGCCCAGGTGGACGACGCCATCGAGCGCATGGATAAGTCGCTCACCGAAATGCGGGCTTGAGGCCACCCAATCTTCCCGTCTCATCCTGGCACTTTCCCGGGCGCGTGTGTTCGTAGCGTCGCGCTCACGACTCCGTACGTTACCATTCGTATAACGATTGTCACAATCCTTGTGCGTTGAGAGTGTCTCACCGTCCCACCCACTGATGCTAAATGACATTCCAGCTTTGCTCGTCGGACGGCCCGCGGTAAGGTGTCGGCCGGAGCGCCCTCCCCCCCCGGGATCCCACCGGGCAGAAAGCCCGCGTTGGATGGGCGGCACGAGGCGCTCGATGCACTTTCGAGATCCCGGCATTGCCGTCCCTGCCCGACAGCTTCCCTCCCGCTCGCCTGTGTGCACTTTTTCGAGAGATCTAAGCTCATACTGATTCTAATATACTTACGCCAGCCATCTCGGGTTGAAGCTGGGTTCGTTTTAGGTTCGTTTAGGTTCGTTTTAGGTTCGTTTTTTCGAACTTTTGTTGATTCTAAATAACTTCTCGGGTTCGTTTTTGCAAATAGGGCATACCCCCCGGGGGGCCTCGGGTTTTGTCCTGTTTTGGGCCCGCATCCAGCCGGAGCTTGGGACTCCAAACACCCCTAATGAGGGTCGCACCGATTTGGCAAGTTTACTGTTACGGTAATGGATGTCACAATCCTTGTGCGTTGAGAGAGTCTCGCTGTCCCACTCACTGATTCTAAACGCCATTCCAGCTTTGCTCGAATGGCGTCCGTCCGCTGCAACCCTCGCTGAAGAACCGCCCCGGGTTTTCTCCGGGGCGACCGGTCTCCGTCAAGCGTTGTGATTGCAATTCACGACGACCACCCGGGCCTTCGGCCACCCCTCCTCACCGAGGATGGGAGTTGTTAGCCTCGATTCCTTAAGCCGGTATTCGTTGCCGGTCCTCACCTGCTGGTCCTCACCTGCCCGTCCTACCTGCCGGGCGTTCCCCTCCTGCTTGAGGCTGCTTGAGGAGGGGTGGCCGAAGGCCGGGGTGGTCGGTCATCGCAAACTGTACCAATGCGAATTCGGCCTCTCGTTCGCCAACCGGTAGGATGACACGTCCAAACGAGACTGTGGGGAATTCAGACCCGATGAGCAACTTTATCTTCATGCCCATCTTTCATTAGGTTAGCGCAGCGATTCAGGCAGAACCCAGTGGGTCCGGGAAACAGGTGTGAAGATTCTGGTAGTGGGTCAATTTCGATTTCCCCGCCAATTGGCACGCCACGTGCCCACGCATTCGAGCATCGAGTTGAAGTAGAATCTCCAAAACGACTGTCTGTATGCGGGGTTCCCGTAGAAATATCACGTGGACCGTCTGGGGATCGTATGGCGTTTGCGGATTCCGGGGCAAGGCGGCCACGATTCCGGGATGATCCCGGTCACCATTCCGAAATGAAGCCGGTCACGATTCCGGGATGAAGCCGGGCAGGGATTCCGATTTCAAGCCGGTCACGTTTAGCCGGTGATCGGAACCG
>DATJYK010000206.1:0-38922 GCA_035578005.1 Terriglobia bacterium | reverse complement strand
CGGTTCCGATCACCGGCTAAACGTGACCGGCTTGAAATCGGAATCCCTGCCCGGCTTCATCCCGGAATCGTGACCGGCTTCATTTCGGAATGGTGACCGGGATCATCCCGGAATCGTGGCCGCCTTGCCCCGGAATCCGCAGTAGCCATTTCAGATGATCCATGCGGTGCCACAAAGACTGAATTTGGATTCTGCGCGAGCGCTTCTCCGGAGCGCTCAGCAGCATGAAAGCTCTAAGACTGACCACGACCCGACGATTCGACTTGCACCGGAAGGGCTGATCCGAGGCCCGCATTGCGGGTACCCATCACCGACCCATCACCGAAACGTGAGGTGTACGATGCGCTACATGCTGCTGGTCTACTCAAACGAAAACTCCATGGAAGCGGCCTCGCCCGAAGAGCGCGCGGCAATCCGGGCGGGGCATGCTGCTGTGATCGGCGAAACCAGCCAGCGCGGAATCCTCCGGGGCGCGGAGCCGCTGGAACCCACCCGCACGGCCACCACCGTCCGCGTGCAGCAGGGTAAGGCGCTGCTCACCGACGGCCCTTTCGCCGAGACCAAAGAACAACTCGCCGGATACTACATCCTCGACTGCAAGGACCTGGATGAGGCACTCGAGTGGGCCGCCCGCATTCCCACCGCCTGCGCGGGCGGCAGCGGCTGCATTGAAGTAAGGCCCATCCGGCTGATGCCGCAAGCCTCCGCATAGTGCGAGCGTCGAACTGACTCAAGGGTTGAATGGACGATCTCCACACAGCCGTCGAATCAGTCTTCCGGCGCGAAGCCGGGCGCATCATCGCCGGGCTGATCCGCGCGTCGGGCTCATTCGATCTCGCCGAGGAAGCGATGCAGGATGCGTTCGCGGCGGCGCTGGCCCGCTGGCCCGCCCAAGGCGTCCCCGACAATCCCGCGGCCTGGATCACCGCGGTCGCCCATCGCAAGCTGATCGACTATGGCCGGCGCGCGCGCACCCGGCGCGACAAAGCGGACGACCTGCTTCGTGAAACGGAGGCGTCACGAGTCGAGGAAGCGCCCGGCGTGGACGCCGATACCATGAGCTTCCCGGACGACCGTTTGCGCCTCATCTTCACCTGTTGCCACCCGGCACTCAACGTGGAGGCCCAGGTTGCCCTCACCCTCCGCACGCTGGGCGGCCTGACCACGCCCGAAATCGCCCGCGCCTTCCTGGTGCCGGAACCCACCCTGGCGCAAAGACTGGTGAGGGCCAAGCGCAAGATTCAGGACGCGCGTATCCCCTACGAAGTGCCGCCGGAACATTTGCTGCCTGGGCGCCTGGCCTCGGTGCAGGCCGTCATCTACCTGATCTTCAACGAAGGTTACGCAGCCACGGCCGGGGACGGCCTCATCCGGCCCGAGCTCTGTTCAGAGGCTATCAGACTGGGCCAGACCCTCTGTGAGCTGATGCCCGACCCGGAGAGCACCGGCTTGCTGGCGCTCATGCTCCTGCATGACTCGCGACGCGGCGCTCGCGTAAGCAGCGAGGGCGAACTGGTGCCGCTCGATGAGCAGGACCGGTCTCGCTGGGACGCCGGCCGTATTCGCGAAGGGCTTGCACTCGTGGAGAAGGCCCTGCGCCGCGGTAGGATCGGGCCCTATCAGTTGCAGGCCGCCATCGCTGCGCTGCACACCAGTGCGCCGGCGGCAGCGCAGACGGACTGGCGCCAGGTCGCAGCGCTCTACGGCGAGCTGTCGCGAATCCAGCCCTCGCCCGTGGTGGCCCTCAACCAGGCGGTGGCCGTCGCCTTCAGCGAGGGGCTTCAAACCGGACTCAGAATGATCGACGAATTGGGATCGTCTGGCGATCTCGCCTCCTATTATCTCTTCCACGCCGCGAGGGCCGACATTCTGCGCCGCCTGGGCCGTTCGCCCGAAGCGGCTGATGCTTACCGGCGGGCGCTGAGCTTGACCGCCAACGCCGTCGAGCGCCGTTACCTTCGCCGCCGGCTTCATGAGGTGGCGCCGGACTCGTAGCAGACCTGCCATGTCATAGTCGACTTCGTAGGCCTTCAGAATCCGGCGACATTCCTCCTCGAAGCTTGCCGCCCGGTGGTGCGCCTCACGACCTTTGGTGCTGAAGATCAGAATTCGGATGACCCGCTCTAGTTCGCCCTTTCAGGGCTACGATGTTTCATGCTCCCTGGGTTTTCCCTGGGCGTTGCCCAGGGCTTTGTTAGTACGGCCCTTCGGGCCTCAAAATGTGCAAACTCAAGGGCCAGGGCAAGCCCTGGCCCTACATCCCATTCGTGCAGCCCGCGGCCAGGGCAAGCCCTGGCCCTACATCCATCCGCTATTGCAGCAACCGCACCCGCAAGGTCTTCGACTGCTCCGGCAATTCCACGTGCAACTCGTCACCGTTCAGCCGACGCGCGGGCACCCAGCGCTCGCCTTCGAACGTTCCCTCCTCCAGCGAGAGAATCTCAGCGTCGCGCGGCGGGCCTTCCAACTCGCGAAAATTCACCTTGAAGCCTGAGCCCGCCACCACAAAATCATCGGGCCCCAGTTCGATAATCAGTCCGCGTCCGCGCCCCTTCTCTGGATCGTATTTGGCGGTGAATTCCACGCTGGCGGCAAACTTCGGGCCCAGCGGGATACCGTAGGCCCACTCCTCACCTTGAGCGATGCCTTGCAGTAACGGATGCAACTTGCCGGTGTATTGGTAGCGCGCGATCAATGGCAGCAGAGGCCGCAAGACCCTATAGAGGTCTTCGAATTCCTCCGCCTGGGGCGTCAACGTTCCGTTCTCTACGAAGTCGTCGATGCCAAACGGGCTGAAGCCGAAGCCGTTGAAGTAGGCGAAGGTCAAAAGAGCGTTTGCGGCAAAATAGGGCAGCCGATTTGTCTCCGGTACGAACAAGGGATTGTCAGGGCGCGTGTACTGTTCGGCCACATCAAAGAATTTCGGGTAGTAAATGTCCGGGGCCAACACGTCAATGTGGGGCGCGGCGGCTTTCCAGATGTCAAGAACGTGCACGGTGGGCCCGCCACTGGGCCATTCGCCGGCGCGCGTCTCGCTGCCTTCCACCAGCCAGTTGTTGACGTAGAAGGGCAAGGGATAGGCCTGTTTGCCGGCCGCAGCGACCGCATCCACGTAGCGGGCCACATACCAGGCGCTAAACGCCTCCGGTGCGAGGCCGCCGAAGACCTCCGTCCATGTCCCAGACGTGCGGAAGTTCGTTGCGACCCAAGCTGCTTTCAGACTCGCAGAGAGGGCGTCGCGATTCTTGCTAAGGTATGCCATCAACTCCGCTGGAACCGGGCCGCGAAACAGGCGTGTGGCCTCTTCCGAATAGTCGCGGTCCGTGCCCACGAGGCCGGTTTCATTCTCCACTTGCATCATGATCACCGTGCGATCCTGCTCATCGATGCTGCGAATATGTTCCATCACCGCGCGGAAGGCCCGCGCATCCGCGTCGCGGGCCGCTTCGCACAGCGGCGAAATGATCCACATTGCCTGGCCCCGCGCGCCGATCACGCGCTTGTAAGTGGAGGGGTCGCGCTTCAACCATTCCGGTGTGTAGTCCATGTTGCCGTTCTTCCAGGTGCCGAACCACAGGAACACCAGACGTAGCCCGTTGCGGCGCGCGCCAGCCACAATGTCATCAATGAGGTGGAAATCGAACTTCCCCGGCTGAGGCTCGATCAGTTCCCAATAGAGCGGCACTTCGCCGGTGTTGCCGTGAATCGCCACCAGAGACTTCCAGAAGGACTCGATCTGCTCCGCGCTGGTGGCGCTCGAATTGTGCGCCTGCGCGCCCAGCATCAGAAAAGGCTGGCCGTCCACCAGAAAATGGTACTGATTGCCCATGCGCTCAATGCGCGGAATGGGCCGCCCGGCCTGGGCCGAGGCCACGGGCAGCGAAATGAAGAAAACGAGAGGAAGAATGAACCTAGCGCGACTGACCATAAGCCCTCCTCCGAGAAAACTGTGAAGAAATGACTGGGAGCGCGCACTCTCGATGCTAAGGCCTTGAGAAGAGGCCCTAAGGGCGGGCGAGACGCCCGCGCTCCCAGATTTTTTCACACATTCCGAGTCGAAGCACTCATTATGCGCCTGACGCCGCACGCCAATGAACGTCCGCCATGTCATCCACTCCGATTTTCTCGAATTCGTCGCGGGAGCGAGCGCCCGATAGACCACGTCCCGTATTCTCTCAAAGCTGAATATCAAGTTAGCCCAGCCAACCATGAAAGTCGGGTTTAGCTTGCGGGAAATGGCAAAGCACATCGACGTGGTACGAATACTCTCGACAACCGCACACCCGCAATCGTTGCCCGAGCAAGCTTGAATCACGTAAGTCTTTACTTATCATAAACATTCCCGGATTATCAAGCTAACCCTAGTCCCTTCAATTACATACTAAATTTCTGCCCACCCAGAAATCTAGTAAAGATCTTATTTATCAATAACATTCCAGGATAAATTGCTTAACCTGCTTGTTTTCATATACATTCCAGGGTATTCTCATTTGTCCCATTTTTCTCATTTCGGTCCTTTATTATCAATAACATTCCAGGATAGCCAAAAAAAAGTAAAAAATTATTGGGGGTGCTCCCCTGATTGCTGGTTGAAGCAGAAGCCAACGGCCGCGGGCACGCCTTTGCCGCGGCGCAGGGCGTAAGCGCATCTGCCCACCCCCTCACCCCGGGGCCCTCTCCCCCAAGGGGGCGAGGGCCCGATTCACTGTCCCTTGCAGCATCGATCCCAAGGTTCAGGTCTGACAGCAGCGCTTCGAAACGTTTACCCCCTCGCCCCCGTGGGGGAGAGGGGCCCGGGGTGAGGGGCTGAACTCTTGCGAGATTCAAGGAGATGAGGAGCATGGCGCACCTCCGAACGAGATGTGCCCAAGCTTAGCACCATCCGATGAGCTTGTCAAGTTATCTAGGCTTGAACGTTAGCCGCTATTATGTAGCCTACTCCAGGAGTTGACGTGTCCCCATGAGATGAGCTGCGGGGCGCCGGGGGTAATTGGTTGACGGGCATGAATTTAGCGACGATGCCAACCCGCCGCACAGGGTCTGCGAAGGGCTGAGTGTGTCGTCGAAAAGCGCTCGGTTTCAGAGATGGCCACCTCTGTCTGCTGGGAGCCACAGGACCGGGGCCGTTTGCTTTTGCGCGAAGCGCCTTGGAGTGCGGCGGTTGGGCGCCGCCGTGGAACCGGGTGAAACGCTGGCCGGAAACCAACGGGTGGGGCGGGCTTCAGTTGCCACCAAAAGGCGGTGGCTGGGGCCACCGTACTCCAAGGCGGGCTACGCCCGCAGCACGCATGGCTAAGTGAGGCAGGTTGCCCTGGTCGGGCAACCTGCCCTCGACCTACCTTCGGCCGACGGGAAGCTGGAGATCAGTGAACGGTCAGGCTCGCAGTGCTGGTGTGGGTAACACCGCCTCCGGTCACGGTCAGGGTGATGCTGTAGCTGCCTGCCGGCGTACCGGGCTTGACGCCGGTACCCGTCAGCGAGACCGCCTGCGGGCTTCCCGTAGCATTGTCGGTGACGCTTACCGATCCGGTCCGCTGCCCATTCGTGGTGGGCTTAAAGGTAACGTTGATCTGGCAGTTTGCGCCCGCGGCCAGGCTTGCGCCGCAAGTGCCGGTTTGCGCGAAGTCGCCCGTCGCCGCGATGCTACTGATGGTCAAAGAGGCGTTTCCGGTGTTGGTGAGGGTCACCGGCTGCGCGGCGCTGGTGGTATTCACGTTTTGTGAGGCGAAAGTGAGGCTGCCAGGTGAGAACGACACAGCCGGCGCAGGCGGCGGTGTCGATTGACTGCTGCCCCCTCCGCCTCCGCAAGCCGCCCACAGCGTGGCGACCAGCGCGATGGTGCCCCATGCCGTCGCCAGCCTGGCGAAGCGCCGGCGCTGGGCAGGGGCCTGTTGGCGCAGCCCGAGAGCTGCGAGCGTTCCCAAGAGAAGGACGAGCCACAACCCGAGTAGCAGGCCGGGGTGGCCTCGCCAGGGTCCGCTCCAATGGCTCCAGAAACGAACCCTGGGCGGAATCCTCGACTCCTCTGCGGTGGTACTCACGGTGACCGTCACCGTCGAAGCTGCCGACCCGTTCAGCGTCACCGAGGACGGCGAGGCGGTGCAGGTAGACAGGGTCAAACTCGACTGCTCTGCACAGCTCACTTGCAGCGTGTCGCTAAAACCGTTAAGCGGCGTCACCGTCAGGGTGTAGGTGGCGCTCTGTCCGGCCGAAATCGAGTTCGCTCCCGACACCGCAAGGGAGAAGTCTTTGACCGTTCCGGTGAGAGACGCAGTCTGCGACGCACTACCCACAGCGTTGTCAGAGATTGTCAGCGTGCCGCTGCGCGTCCCGGTACCGGTGGGTTTGAATGTAACTTGGACCGTGCAGTTCTTTCCCGCCGCCAGTGGGGCCGTCGTGCTACACGTGGAGGCGGACTGGATAGCGAAATCTCCGGCGTTCGAACCGCTGATTGCGATAGAACTGATCGCCAGCGACGCGTTGCCGTTGTTCATGACGGTGACGGTCGAAGGCCCGGAGGTTGCGCCCACGTATTGAGCGCTAAAGATTAGCGGGGCGCCAGTTATAGTTGCCGTCGCGCCCAAGCCCGTTCCAGTGAGTGACACGGTCTGCGATGCGCTACCCACCGCGTTGTCAGACATCGTCAGCGTCCCGCTGCGTGTCCCAGTGGCGGTGGGTTTGAAGGTGACCTGCACCGTGCAGCTTGCTGCCGCCGCCAGGGAGGAGCCGCAATTGTTGGTTTGGGCGAAATCTCCACCATTGGTTCCGGTGATGGAGATGCCGCTGATCGTGAGCGAGGCGTTTCCGTTGTTGGTGACGGTAACGGTTGAAGCCGGGGAGGTTGTTCCCACATCCTGGCCGGTAAAAGTTAGCGAGGTGACACTTAGATCCGCCGTCGCACCCAAGCCGGTACCCGTTAATGCGAACGTCTGGGTACTATTGGCTACGCCGTCGTTGTTATCCGTGATGGTGAGGGTACCGGTTCGGGCGTTGATACCTTGCGGCGTGAAGGTTACATCTATAGTGCAGCTTCCTGCCGCCGCCACGGAGCCGCCGCAATTGTTCGTTTGCGCGAAATCGGAGCCATTAGTTCCGGAGATGCCGATGCTGTTGATGGTGAGAGCGGTCGCGCCCTTATTGCTCAGGGTGATGATTTGGGCGGCGCTCGTGGTCCCAACCGCCTGATTGGCGAAGGCCGGCAAACTGGTGGGAGAGAAGCTCACCACCGGCTCCGTCGTCCCTGTGCCGGTCAAGCTGATGGACTGTGGGCTTCCGACGGCGTTGTCCGCAACGCTCACCGTCGCGCTACGGCTGCCTACGGCCGAAGGCGCAAAGGCGATATCCACCGTGCAGGAACTGGACTGCGTTACCGTGCCGCCGGTATAAGGGCAAGAGCCCGAGCTGAGCAGCGAGAAGTCCGTGGGGTTGGTTCCCGTGAGCGTGATGCTGGTGAGGGTGAGCGCGTACACAGGGTTTGGATTGGTGAGCGTTACAGTCTGGGTGGCACTGGTGCTGCCGAGAGGCTGGTCGCCGAAGGCGACGCTCGCGGGGTTCAAGTTAGCGGTCGCCCCACAGGTCTGCGGCGGCGAAACCGCCAGAGAATTCGCGAATGAACCCGCTTGGGTGGTGGAAAAGGGAGAACCCATCACGGCAGCCAGGACGCCGTCAGCCGCCGCGCTAAAGGCGGCAGTTTCAGGGGAGATCGAGGAAGCGAAGAGGAACGTTCCTGCCGAATTCATGGCCAGGCCAGCAGGGCAACTGCCCGTGCCGCTCAAAGTACAGGAGCCGACGCCAGCGGCAAAGGGCGAGCCGGCGACCAGCGAGAGAGCACCACTTGAAGCTACCGTCAGAGATGTGACGGTACCGGAAAGTTGATTGCTGACGAACAGCGTCTGGCCATCCGGGCTCAGAACGCCGCCGTCGGAGCCCTCGCCCGAACTAAATAGAAAAGGAGACCCCGAGATCTGAGACAGAGACCCGTCCGCGGCAATGTCGAAGACACCGACCTGGCTCTGCGAGCTATTTTCTTCGAAGCCAAAAAGGGTGGTTGCGCCACAGTTGAAGTCCACGTTGACGGGGCCATCCGGGGCGGTTGAGAACGGAGAGCCCGACACTGCCGTCAGAGCGCCGCCTGATCCGATGCTGAACATTGCGATCTCATCCGCCGCAGAACCCGCCGACAGATCGGTGAGGGCCACAGCCAGAAACTTGCCGTCAGGCGTTACCTTCATACCGGCTGGATTGAACAGTACGGAAACAGGTGTGTCCACAATCGTCAAGGCGCCGTTGGACGCAATGCTGAAGACCGTAATCTGCTTTTGTGTGACTTCGGCCGCGAAGAGAAACTTGTTGTCAGGAGTCACGGCCAGCAGCAGATCCTGCGGGCTGCCAGGCGGAGTGGCCGTCGCGAAAGGCGATCCCGTGACCGGCGTGAGGTTACCGGTGCCGGGATCGATTGAGAAGACGCTGACGTTGCCGCTGCCCCCGTTGGCAACGTAGAGAAAGCTACCCAGCGGGCTCGCCAGAATGCGGGTGGCCACGAACAGGCCGCCACCTGTCCCAACTCCTCCGGTTGAGACCGGAACACCCAACATCGTCAGGGCGCCGTTCGAGCCTACCGAAAAGCTGGAGACTGTGTTGGTTCCAGTGGCGTTGTCATTGCTGTACACAAAGGTACTCTGCGCCCACAAAGAAGCAGAACCCGAGAGTGCAAACGTCAGCAGAAACCCAGCAACTAGCTTTGAATGTTTCATCAAGTTTCCCTATTTAGTGTGTGGAGAAGTCACAAACAGTATATCCGAACCGGCTAGCTTCCAATCCCTTTACTTGTCGGGTTTTACCTGGTATAGCAACGGAAGCCTCGGACTTGCAAGCAAGCCTCGGAGGATTCCGCCCAGCAAACGACACCATGGTACCCTACTGGGAAAAGACTCAAGAGTGGAGCCGATTCCGGTATACAATTCCTGGTTTGCGCAAAACGCTGCGGCTTCGTTGAAACGTGGCGAGTATCAGGCCAAGGAGATTCCGATGTCTTCGAACATGTATTCGAGACGCACTTTTCTTCGTGCCACGGTGGCGGGCGCGGCCGCATTCGGCGCGCTGAGGAATTGGCCGGCAATCGGGAACGCAAACCCACTGGGCCTGCCGATTGGGCTCCAGCTTTACACAGTGCGGGAGCAGCTTCAAAAGGACTTTGACGGTACGTTGAGACAAGTCGCGGCGGCTGGCTACCAGGAAGTGGAAATGGCCGGCTTTTACGACCGGAGCGCGGCCGAGGTGCGAAAATCGCTTGACGCCGCCGGTTTGAAATGCCCGAGCGCTCACTACCCCTTGGTGGAGCTGATGAACGGGCTCGATGCGAAGATCAACTACGCGAAGCAACTCGGCCTTCAGTACATGATTTGCGCTTTCCCGTGGGTTGCCGATCCGTCGCGCTTCAAGGCGGCCGGCAGCAATCCGATGGCCGTGGCCATGGCGCTGGCGAACGGGCTGACGCTTGACGACTGGAAGTGGAACGCGGAGCAGTTCAACAAGATCGGAGAGCAAACTCAAAAAGCCGGCATCCAGTTCGGCTATCACAATCACGACCTGGAGTTCAAAAAGTTCGGCGGCGTTATGGGCTACGATGAGATTCTGCGCCAGACAGATCCCAAGCTGGTTACACTCGAGCTCGACTGCGGCTGGATGGCGGTGGCCGGTCACGATCCTGCGGCTTATCTACGCAAGTACCGCACGCGCTACAGCATGTTGCACGTCAAGGATGAGCTGGACCTCTCCAAGCCCACAACCTCACTCCTGGGCGCCAGCGCCACCGAGCTTGGCCGGGGCAAAATTGATTACAAGCCGATCTTTCAGGCGGCCAAGGTGGCCCATATCAAACACTACTTCGTGGAGCAAGAGGCATTCCCCGATGCTCCGGTGTTTGAGGCCATCAAGATTGATTGTGATTATCTGCGCAAACTGAGTGTGTGACCGCGGAGAGTCTCACGCAAAGGCGCAAAGACAGGGCAGAGGCCGGTATTCGGTTGTCGGTATTCGGTTGCCGGTGGTCGCTCTTCTGTTTTCGCGGTTCGCAGTCGACTCGATCGGCGACACGAGCGACGGGGCACGCCATCCTAAGTTGGGCGGCGTCCGATCGCGAACACCGAAAACCGACAACCGAACACCGACCACCGAGGAGAATCATGCGTCATTTGAGAAGATTCGTCGCAGCTTCGGCATTATCCGCCCTGCTGCTGGCAGCGGCTTTGGGCGCTCAGGAGCCGCAAGCCCCGCCATCGTCTCCCGAGCCCACGCGGCAAGCTGCCGGTCAGGCCGGCGGACAGCAACCGCAAGCGCCGCCAGCTCAAACTCCAGGCCGGCGTCCCGGCTTCGCGGACATGGCGGCTCGCATCTTCACGCCCGGCCCGGCGCCTGACCCCGCCGCGGTGGATCGCGGCCAGAAACTGTTCGCGCCCACTTGCGGCTTCTGTCACGGGCCCGACGGCACCGGCAAAAGCGGGCCTGACCTAGTAGCATCGGCCCTGGTAATCCGCGATAACGGCGGCGACTTGATCGGCCGCGTCGTTCATGACGGCCGGCCCGGCAAAGGCATGCCCGCGTTTCCAGGGTTGACTGGCCCGCAGATCGACGATATTTCAGCCTTTCTGCACTCGCGAATCCGGGCCGCCGCCAACCGCTTCGCCTATAGCTTCCATGAGGTGGTTACCGGCAACGCTAAGGCGGGCGAAGCCTATTTTGACGGCGCAGGTAAATGCAGTACCTGCCATTCCGTCACCGGAGACCTGGCGGGAATCGCCAACAAGTTCCAGCCGCCAGACCTGCAAGCGCGGCTCGTCTATCCCGGCCCGTCGTTTCCCGGCTTCGGAGGGCCGCCCCCCAAACCGCCCACGGCTGTGGTCACCCTGCCTTCCGGCGAAACGGTCTCAGGCGCGCTGATTGCCCGTGATCCTTTTAACGTCACTCTGAGGGATGGGTCCGGTTCGCCGCGCTCACTTCCCGTGGAGGGCACCAAAATCGAGGTCGATGATCCACTCAAGGCGCACAAGGATTTGATTGACACCATCACCGACACAGAAATGCACGACTTGCTCGCTTATCTGGAGACCTTGAAATGAAGCTGCGTGTTTCATCTTTTGCACTCTCGATGTTCGGCCTCACGGCGCTGCTGGCGGCGCAGGGGCTTGATCCTGCGGCGCTGCTCAAGCAGCCCACGGACACCTGGCCTACTTACAACGGGGACTACTCGGGCCGCCGCTTTAGTCCCTTGACACAGATCGACGCCTCGAACGTCAACACAATCACGCAGGCGTGGACGTGGCGCGCGACGCGTTCGCCCGGCGCACCGTCGCAGGCCAGTTTCGGTTCGGCAGTAAAGGCCACCCCGCTTGAAGTGAACGGGATTCTCTACTTTTCTGAGCCCGACAACGTTTGGACCGTGAACGCCCGCACCGGCAAGGAGATCTGGCACTACCAATATCCTCCCAACGACGGCCTGCACATCGGCAGCCGCGGCGTGGCCATGTACGGGGACTGGCTTTACTTTGAAACGCCGGACAACTACCTGGTGTCTCTCGATTCCAAAACCGGCAAGGAGCGCTGGCGCCAGCAGATGGCGGACGTGAAGCTCGACTACTTCTCCACCATGGCGCCCGTGGTGGTCAAGAACCACATCATTTGCAGCGTGGGCGGCGACACGCTCGACAACACGGGATATCTCGAGGCCCGCGATCCTGACACCGGCGCCCTGCAGTGGCAATGGTTCACGGAGCCGCGGCCCGGCGAACCGGGCGCGGAAACCTGGCCGGACGCGGGCGCCATGGAGCACGGTGGCGGCATGCCCTGGATGCCGGGCACTTATGACCCGGAGCTTAACCTGATCTATTGGGGCATCGGCAATCCCAACCCCGTCCACGCCGGCTCGGGACGCATGGGTGACAACCTGTGGACAGATTCCATCGTGGCACTCAACCCCGACACCGGGAAACTGGTGTGGTACTACCAGAACACGCCGCACGATACCCATGACTGGGATAGCGTCCAGGCGCCCGTCCTGTTTGACGCGATCTTTGATGGCAAGCCGCGCAAGCTGCTAGCGCAGGCCAATCGCAACGGCTATTTTTTCCTGCTCGACCGCACTACGGGCGAGCACCTGCTCACCGCGCCGTTCGCAAAGACGAACTGGTCGATGGGGATCGACCCGCAGGGCCGCCCGATCATGAACCCAGCCAAGGTGCCCAGCCACGACGGAGTGCTCGTGTGCCCCAGTTCGAACGGCGCCACGAACTGGTTTGCGCCGGCCTTCGATCCGGCTGCAGGCCTGTTTTACGTGCTGGCGTCGGATAACTGCAGCGTGTTCTACCTCACGGCCGAGGGCAAGGGCGAGGGCTTTGCTGGGCGCGACTTCGAACTCGGTAGTGGCCACGATGCTCTGCGCGCCATCGACTTCAAGACCGGCAAAGTGGCTTGGAGCTTCGATGGCGGAGCCGGTGGCGGGCTGCTTGCGACCGCTGGACAGATTCTGTTTTCGGGATCTCAGGGCGGCTACCTTGCGGCTCTCGACCCCGCTACGGGAAAGGTGCTTTGGCACGAACGCGCCGGACGCTCGACCAATCCCCCGATGACCTACGAGCTTGATGGCCGGCAGTACGTGCTGTTTGGCGTGGGAGATTCGTTGAAAGCCTTCACGCTACCGGGCAAGTGAGCGGTGGGCGTAAGGAGCCCCACGCGGCCGTCGGTCGTAGTGCAAAGGTGCGTTGTTGCAAAGGAGCTGACAGGCGTCACTCCCCTTGAATCGGTTAGATTGCGCGGACGAGTCACCGGCCGCGGCTGACCGATATCACAGGGGTGGCGGTGCTTGATGCTGAAAAACGCCTGGATCAAGGGGCCGGATCGCCCCTTGCGGGGCTCTCTTAGCGAATGTTCTCACGCCATCTCTCCTCACCCACGACTGAACCGTGGGCTAAAAGACCGCGCCCGCTCCGCGGGCTGATGCGTTGCCGGCGCGACACTAGTCTTTAACGCGGTGCTTACTCCATTCTCTTGGCTGTCAAGTTCTGGCCGCCCTGGTGAACCTCGAAGGCGTTGACCTTGCCCGCCGGGTCCCGCTTGAAGACAATCTCGATATCATCCGACACCATGAAGAATGTGGTGACTGATTCGGGAAACATCTCGGCTTCACTCTGACCCGTGCCCTGTGTAAACAGGCGGCCGTCCCTCGCGGAGACTGTGATCACAAATCCCGGCTGAAGCTGGTATCGGCCCACATAATCCTTGAAGATGGCTGGGTCCACCTTTACCTTGGTCCGCACCTTGGGAGCGTAGTCCGGCCAGCCGTACTCGTGCGCGATAGCGAACATGATTTCGCTGGCGATATCCCCGCCACTATCGGAGTTGGTCATGACGGCTGCTCCTTGGCCCGTCTGAGCGTAAGCTATGAAGTTACATCGAAAACCCTCGTTAGCACCGCCGTGACTGAACCGCAGAGTGGGGCCCGCGCCTTCCACAAATACACCTAGACCATCCTCCGCGATTTGGCGCGTCAGCATCTGCCCGGCCATCTTTTGGGAAATGACTCCGTTCGAGTGCCCGGCGAGTGTCTGCTGAATACCGATCGCGAAGCGCGCCAGGTCGGAAGGCGTCGTCCAGAGGCCAGCCGCCGCAAGTTCAGGATAGGTATGGTATTCGCCTTCCACCATTTTCCCGTCGGGTCGATAAGCCGTGGCCGCGTAAGGCCGCCAGTCCGAGCGAAGCGGCTGCGAGTAGGCGCTGTTTTTCATGCCGAACTTGCTGAGGACGACCCGCTGCATGATTTCAGGGAACGGCTGCCCCGTAACGTCAATTAGCATTTGCTGCATCACGGTGTACCCGCCGCCGGAGTAGCGCCACTTGCTGCCAGGAACCAGATCGACGCGGATGGGGTCCGTGTTCGCAGGCTTTTCACCGTTCAGCACCTGGACGAGAGTGGCCACAGGCGTTCCGGCCTCATAGCCCGGAAACCCGTGAACGGTAAGGCCGGCGCTGTGGCTCAAAATTCGGCGCAGCGTCACCTTTTGTTCCTTCGTGAACTCGTTGTCGGGCACCTTCCAGGATTTCAGGTAATCGTTGACGTTGCGATCGAGGTCGAGTTTCCCCTCTTCCACCAAGTGCAACGCGGCGGTAGCAGCGACAGACTTGCTGATGCTCGCCGCCTGAAAACGGGTCTCGGGCGTTACGGGTCGCTTCTCAGCCACGTCGGCCAGCCCGTAGCCGCGTGCCCATTCGATGCGGCCTTGATTGATCACCGCCACGCTCACCCCCGGCACTTTGTAGAAGGCCATGCGGTCAGCGAGCTTCATGCCGGGCGTCGCCTCGCCCCCGATCACGACGGGAGGCAGCAAACCATTCTCAACTCGCGCGATGCGAGCTTCCACTTCGGCATCGCGAGCACCGTTTGCGCTGACCGCACTTTCGGATGAGGCGGAATGTGAAACCCCGCCGCGCTCCAAGGGCCGCCGGCTTTCGAGTGTCCGGGCGGCTGCCAGAATGAAAATGAGCGTGGTGATGAGCAGTCGTGATTGTTTCATGTTTATCTCTCCTGCTTCCTACGGGCTAACACGCTGCTCGCTGGTTGAAGGTACAGCGTTCTCGATGGACGCCATCTACGGTCTACGGGCTGCTGCCCGCGAGAATGGGTGAAAATCATCGCGTGCCTCCAAGCTGTGCAACGGTTTGGACCGGCTGTCAAGATTTGGTAGTTCCCCCCGGAATTCAGTCACACTATTTATGGCGCCGCGCTACCCTATGAAAATCTGCGAAGATTGTCGATTTTAACTTGACTGTAACAATCCGAGTGATAATATGCGCTCCTGTATCGTTTCTCATCCGGGACCTGATTCGAAGGCAGCGATTATGTTGATGCCTTCCACAGCGCATAAGCGGCAAGTCACAATCTCCGCCTCTCACGCGGGCGCGCCCAGAGCGCTCCGCTCAATTCAGATCTTTATCTCGAGGGGCTCGGCGCGCGGGTTTGCCGCGTCGATGCACCAAGAGAATTTCGCGGAAGTCGTCACAACTTCGGATAAGGAGCCAGCATGACAAAGACATCAGGACGAGTGATTCTTTTTCTATTGTTAAGCTTCTGCTTCTCGATCCTAGTTCTGGCGCAGTCGGATTTCGGCACCATCTCCGGTCTCGTCAGAGACCCTTCGGGCGCCGTGATTCCGAGCGCCAAGGTAACTGTCACCAATCAGAGTGGCATCGCGCGGACGGCAACGACGAACGAATCCGGATTTTATACCGTGACAAATATTCCTCCTGGCTTTTACAAAGTGGCAGCGACGGCTAGCGGCTTCCAGAGTTATCAATCGACGAACAACAAGCTTGACCCCAGTGGGCATCTGGAGGTCGATGTTGCGTTGGCCGTGGGCACGGCCACGCAAACCGTCCAGGTGACGGCCTCCACGGCGACGCTGCAGACGTCGTCCGCGGCGGTGCAGAAGCTGGTGACACGGCAGCAGATTGATTCTCTGGAGTTGAACGGACGCAATCCCGTCCTGCTGGCGCAACTCGCGCCGGGTGCTCAAGGCGGTAATCTTGCCGGCCTGACGTTCAGTTTCAGCCAGGGCCCCTCGCACTTCAACGGCTCCCGGAACTGGAACAACCTGATCACCGTTGACGGCGCGCCTGCCACCCGCACGCGAGCTAACGGCACCAGCCTGGGCGCCGCAGACGAAGACTCCACCGAGGAAGTGCAGGTTCTGGGGGCGGATTACGACGCCGAGTACGGGCGCTCATCAGGCGGGCAGATCCGCATTGTCACCAAAAGCGGTACCAACGTATTCCACGGCGCGGCCTACGAATACGTCCGCAACACGATCTTGAATGCCAACACGTGGCAGCGCAACTCGAATACCACGACGACCGGTTTGGGAGCCACCAACTTCGTAGCGCCCGATCACTACAACAACTTTGGCTTCAACATCGGCGGACCTCTTTACATCCCGGGACACTTCAACACGAATAAGGACAAGGTGTTCTGGTACTTTGGAGACGAGTGGACGCGAAACTACTACACGGACCAAAGCTCTCTCACCGTTCCGAGCATGTTAATGCGGCAGGGCGATTTCAGCGAGCTTCTCGACCCCAATAACATTTACTACCACAAGACCGTACAGCTTGTGGATCCGAAGACAGGCCAGCCCTTCCCGAACAACAACCTTACCAACTCCCCCGAGCTTAGCCCCAACGGCCTCGGATTGCTCAAGGCGTATCCCGCGCCGAATCTCAGCAGCCCGATCAACGGCAACCAGCTCTGGTTTCTTTCGGCCGAGCATCCGCAGACTCAGCAAAAGCAGACCATCGCTGTGGATGTGAACGTGAAGGAAAATCACCGGCTCCGGTACCGGGGTGAGTACTACCACTATTTTGAGTTCCAGCCGTTCGACGGCGGCACAAATGAAACTCCGAAATATTTCAACCGCCCCAACTTTACCAACTCCTTGGACTACACCTGGGTGATCGGCCCCACCAAGGTGAATGAGTTCCTGTTTACCTGGAGCCATGACAGGGTTTTGATTCCCGTGGACGAGGCGGCGTTCCTTGACCGGACGACCGTCGGCATCACCTACCCCTACATCTATCCGGCATCGGAGAAAGAGATTCCTACGCGCATCCCGTCCGTCAATATGAGCGCGTTTAGCGGCTTGAGCGGTGGGCCGTACCCTTCTCACTCCGCGGGCCCCATTCTGGACACCTCCGATAGCTTCACCTGGATCAAGGGAACCCACAGTATGAAGTTCGGAGGCCTGTGGGAGTGGGATGGCGAGAACAACAACGACGAAATCAACGTCTCGGCCTGCAACACTTGCACCAATAACCAAAACGGCCAGTTCCTCTTCAGCGACAACGGCGGCAATTTCGTGCGGCCGGGCAACGCTGTGGCCTCTGCCGGGGCGGCCGTGGCCAACGCTGCGTTAGGAATGTTCGACAGCTACTCGGAAATTGGCCATCGCGCCTACACCATCTTTCGCGGCGACATGTACGAGGGCTTCGCGCAGGACGCATGGTCGGCTACCAGCAAGCTTCACGTTAATTACGGTGTTCGTTACACGGTCATCGTTCCCCTTCACGCCGACTGGGGTAACATGATTGTGTTCGACCCCAACTACTACAACGCCAACAACGCCGTGACAGTCGATCCCCACAGCGGCCTGATCGCGGGTTCGCCAACCATCGATCAGCTTTACAACGGCATGGTGATCCCCGGCAGCGGGTTTCCCTCCTCTGCCATGGGTCGTGTTCCGGAGGCCAGCTCAGGCTTGTACAACAACCTCTTTCACGGCCTTCCCAATCACTACGCCGACATCCAAAAAGATATTCAGCCGCGCCTCGGCCTGGCCTACCGCCTGGGCAATAAAACAGTGCTGCGCGCTGGCGCGGGCCGTTTCGTCACGCGCCTGCCCGACAGCGACTCGATCTTCCTGGGTGGCAACCCGCCTTTCCAGCCGAACGCCAGCGTTTCGTTCGGCTCCGTCGATGACCCAGGTGGAGTGGGGACGAACACCGTTCCCTTGGTGGTGACCACCGTGTCCAGAGATACGAGGGCGCCGGAAGCGTGGACGTGGAACACCACCTTCGAACGCGAAATGCCCTGGCAATCTCTGCTGAGCGTGGCCTACGTCGGCAGCCACGGAGTACACTTGCAGCGTCAGGCAGACATCAACCAGCCGACCCTGGCCACGGTCTTAGCCAACCCCGGCGTAAATATCAACGCCATAAGGCCGTATCTGGGTTTCGGGTCCATTCGGCAATCGAATGGGGTGGCCACCTCCATGTACAATTCCTTGCAGATCGGCTGGAACCGCCACTTCACGCACGGCCTGCTGTTCGGTTTTGCGTACACGCTTTCGAAAACCATGGACAGCGGTTCGAATGTCCGCGACGTCGTGCCGGACACCTACAACACGAGCTTCTTGTGGGGGCCGGCCGAGTTCGACGCCCGCCACAATTTCATTGCCAACTTCCTCTACAATCTTCCTTTCTTCCCAAGCCAGTCCGGCGTGGCGGGCAAGATTTTTGGAGGCTGGCAATTGAGCGGCTTGGTGCAAGCCCAGACCGGTACACCCTGCAGCGTAGCAGCCGCCAATGATTATGCCGGCGTCGGGCTCGACTCGAACTTCGGGTGCGGCGTCAACGGCCAATACTGGGTGGAGAGCGGCACTCCGAAAATCCTTGGCAATTTCGGTGCGGCCAAGTGGTTTTCCACCACCAATTCCGACGGGTCGCCCATCTTCACCGCGCCCCCCAAGGGAACCTTCAACACCCAATACGTTCGTGACATCATTCATCAGCCCGGATTCAACAACGTGGACCTGGGACTCTTTAAGGCGTTCGCCGTCACCGAGCGCGTCAAGTTTCAGTTCCGCGCCGAGGCCTTCAACGCTTTCAATCACCCGAACTGGGGCGGCGCCAGCGGCGGCGGAGTGCAGTTCAACCCCACCAGCTCTACCTTCGGAGAGGTCACTACCAAGGGCAGCGGACCGGGCGGCGGCGGCGAGCGCAACTTTCAGCTCTCGCTACGCGTGGACTTTTAGACCAGCGGGCTGCGGGAAAAAACAGCTTCGGGCCTCGGAAGGTCGGGGCTTCAGCCGGCTTCAGCCCCGCCGTACTGAAGCCCTCAACCTAAGTTATTGAAAATGTTAGTCCGCCGCAGGCAGTTAGGAAACGGTGGCTCCCAGGCTGCTCGCTATTGTTCTCGCTGTCGGGGTCACATCATTTGCGGGTGGCGCTGACATCGAAATCCTCAGCTTCACGCCCAACATCCGCCCCGGCTGGCCCCAGCGCAGAGCGGGGCCAACCATGAAAGTGTGAAAATTCTGCTCACAAGGGGGCAGGCTTGTGTGACCCTACTCGTTACCCACAGGCTAACCTTAAGAAAACACTACCTGAAAATATTTCGTCTCAGATGTTCCACTGGTACCTCCTGTCCCATTTCCACCTGCCACACTGAATGAGAAAGAGGGTCGGGCCACGCTTGCGCGCAGATTTAGCAGGCTGGCCCGCCTTCGGGAAGTGCACCATGTTACTTCGCAGATCGCCGAAACGCACCCGAACTTTACTGGCCGCCAACCGCGCCAACTCCGGCAAGTCAACCAGTCCCGGTGCGCCCCTCGGCCACTGGCACTCCGCCCTGGAATGCTGTCCAGCACCGTTGCCGGACGCAGGGGTCATCCTGGGGCAGCGGTCAAGGACGGTCCCGGCCCTCAACGATCGAAAGCAACGCCAAACCGGACCGGCCCCGGTGCACACCACGGTGTCCGTACAGACCACCAGGCCTTGGAGGTCTGCCGTATGGATCAAAATGGAACGAACGAACCTGGAATGTGACAGAAATCAAGAGGGTTCCGAAAATATGTCGGCTCCGTGCCGCCCTGAAGCCGCCGATGCCAGGGTGCAGGAATGTGAACGGCTCACCGCAAGACCACTACTGGCCACAAGCAAGCGAACGAAGCCGGAATGTAACAGAAAAGAAGGCGCTTACAAAACTATGTCGGGAATTGAGCGGCCTCCCAAGCAAGGCCCCAACGGCAGTGGTCACGCGACGAGGCTCGGAAGGATCTTCGACGCAATGAGAACCGCGTTTACATTGCGAAGGCAACCTCACGAGGTCTGGGCGGTTCGAACGGACCCGGAATGTCGCAGAAAAGAAGCCGGTTATAAAACTATATCGAAATCTCTCGGCTGGCTGGGCGCCGCCGGCCGGTTACTGCCGCATCGGTGCGCCAACAGGCCTGCGGTTCGGGCGATACGAACCTGGAACGTCGATTGAGAAGGCACGGCCCGGTTTGGGCGCCGTCGGCTTTCCGTCAAGCGCGAAAAGCAGAAAGCGGAAGTTTCTACTTTGCCCAGATTAGGAGCTTTCTATTTTGCCCATTTTGCCTGGACACCCAGCCACAGCCAACCTGCACTTGACACAGCAGATGGCAGCGTGTTTAACTATGGCGAGTTTGACAGATGAGGCCCGTTATTTTTGTCGGTCATCCCTGAGAACGTCGCAGCGCAAGGGACTCGGGCGGCAATTTTCCCAGGGCAAACGGTCGACTTCAAAGCAAAGACGTACGATCGAAGCCTAAGACTCCTTTAGAATCAACGCGGTTTTCGGACGTACCCGTCATGTTATTGATTTTAAGCTTATTATCTTATTTATCCCGTCAAATGTATGATAAATATGATACTTGTACGACCTAAGGCATCAGCGCGCGCATGCTCCCCATCAAGATAGCGCCCTCCATCCTGTCGGCTGACTTTACCCGCCTGGGCGAGGACGTTCAGGCCGCGGAAGCCGCCGGAGTGGACCGCGTCCAGGTGGATGTGATGGACGGGCGCTTTGTCCCGAACATCACCTTCGGGCCGCAGGTGGTGCGCGCGTTACGCCCTTTGACCCGGCTAGTCCTCGAAGTTCACCTCATGGTGACCCCGCCAGAGGACTTCATCGAGCATTTTGCCGAAGCCGGGGCGGACACGCTGATTGTCCACCAGGAATCCACACCCCACCTGCACCGCTGCATCCAACGCATTCATGCGCTGGGCAAGCGAGCCGGCGTAGCCATCAACCCTTCGACGCCCGCGGCCATGCTCTCCGAGGTCCTGGGCGACCTCAACATGGTGCTGGTGATGACCGTGAATCCGGGATTCGGCGGTCAGGATTTCATCCCTGAAACGCTGCCCAAAATTCGCGAGGTGCGAAGGGCGATTACTGCCCGCTCGCTCGATTGCGAAGTAGAAGTCGATGGCGGAATTCACGAGCGGACTGCGGCCTTGGTGGTGGAAGCCGGAGCCAACGTTTTGGTGGCGGGTTCGGCCGTCTTCGGCGCAGAGGGGGGCGTCTCGGCGGCTGTGCAGCGCTTGCTGGCCGCCGCCTCCAGGGGCCTTGCCGCGTAAAGTGCCAGGGTGTCTCAGTGTCCCTCGATGCGCCTCATCGTCGAATATATGACCGCTCTTTCCGTGTTAGGCTTGGCGTGTGGAACTGCACCGTCGGGCTGGTGCGCGCCCAGGAGACACTGCCGCGCCCGCCACGCGCGCCCTCGTGGCCCATGTCCGGAACTCGTGCGGCGCTGCGCTGTAGTAAGGAAGAGTTCCTTCCCTGAAGAGGTCTAGTATGGACCTATCACGGCCGGGCGGACCGCGCCGGCAACGGGTCGGTAATGCCGGCCATCCTCTCATCCGCAACTTCCGGCGAAGCCTCGGTACCGGCAGCACGCCCGAGGGGTGGCTGGCCATCGAAGGACCTATCCTTTTTACAGAGGCGCTTCAGGCTGGAGGCTACCTCGGGGATTCGGGCCCGCCGCGTAAGTTCGACGGGCCGAAGATGCGAAGCGTGCTCGCTACCGAGCGCGAGGCAGAGAAATTCGACAAGGCATTTGGGAAGCTACCGCTTGAGTGCGAACTCACGATTATCCCCGAGTGGTTGTTTCGGCGCATCGCGCAGACGGAAAGTCCCCGTGGAATCGCGGCCTTCGTCGAGCTGCCGGGGTATGAGATTGACAAGGCGTTGGGCCGACCGGACGCCCTGGCCCTGGTGGCTTGCGGGCTGCAGGATCCCGGCAATCTCGGAACCATCGTTCGAAGCGCGCAGGCGTTGGGCGCCTCCGCTTTGCTGGCGCTGCGGAACACGGTGAGCCCCTTTAACGTAAAAGCGGTCCGCTCGTCAGCGGGCGCCATCTTCCACTTGCCCGTTTTCACCGATCTCGACCCCGCATCGATTTTCGACCGGTTGCGCCAGTTGGGCCTGAAGATTGTGGCGGCTGACCGGCGAAGTTCGGTTCCTTTGCAGCAACTGGACCTGCGCGGGGCCTTTGCCCTGCTCATTGGGCAGGAGGCCGCCGGGCTTGACGATGACCTGAGCCGCCAGGCTGATGAGCGCGGGGCCATTCCTATCCGGCGCGACATGGACTCACTGAACGCAGCGGCGGCGGCCAGCATCTTCCTTTTCGAAGCTGCACGGCAGCGGGGATTTCACTTCGATGAGCCTGTTTGAAACGCCGCTGCGGCCGGCGGCGGACTCCTCGGTCGGACGTCCGCTTGCGGACCGCATGCGGCCTGAGACTCTCGACGAATTCATCGGCCAAGGGCATCTGGTCGGACCCGGCAAGCCTCTGCGGATGGCGATCGAACGGGACGAAGTCGCCTCGCTGATCTTGTGGGGACCGCCAGGTTCAGGCAAAACCACACTGGCCGCGATTATCGCCCGTCACACACGAAGCCGGTTCGTAAAATTCAGCGCGGTGCTCGCCGGCATTCGCGAGATCAAGGACGTGATGGCCGCCGCGGAGCGAGCCCGCGGATTCGGCCAACGCACCATCCTGTTTATCGATGAGATTCATCGCTTCAACAAAGCCCAGCAGGACGCCTTCCTGCCTTACGTCGAACGCGGCGACGTCACGCTGATTGGCGCTACCACCGAGAACCCGTCCTTTGAAGTGAACTCGGCCCTCCTGTCGCGCGCCAAGGTCTACCTGCTTTCTCCGTTGTCGAGCGAGGAGATTCTGATTCTGCTGGAGCGCGCGCTTCACGACGAGAACCGGGGGCTTGGCCGCGAGCGCGTGGCGATCGCCGAAGACTTGTTGCGCCAGATCGCCGTTTTTTCCAACGGCGACGCGCGCGCTGCCTACAACACGCTGGAGGCCGTAGTTTCAGGAAGCGGACGGGGCTCGCAAGGCAGCGTCACCGTGACTCCGGCCGTGGTGGAAGATGCTCTGCAGCGCAAGGTGCTGCTGTACGACAAGGCTGGCGAAGAGCACTACAACATCATCTCCGCGTTGCACAAGTCTGTTCGCAATTCGGATGCGGACGCCGCGCTTTATTGGCTCGCCCGAATGCTCGAAGCTGGCGAAGACCCGCTCTACGTCGCGCGCCGCCTCATCCGCATGGCGTCAGAGGATATTGGTCTGGCGGACCCGCGCGCGCTTGAGGTCACCATCGCGGCGCAGCAAGCCGTGCACTTTCTCGGCATGCCGGAAGGAAACCTGGCGTTGGCAGAAGCCGCGGTTTATCTGGCCCTGGCTCCGAAGTCGAATGCTTTGTATACCGGTTATGGTGAAGTGCAGAAAGATGTGGCGAAGACCATCGCGGAACCCGTGCCCTTGCACCTTCGCAACGCGGTCACCGGTCTGATGGCTGATTTCGGATACGGCAAAGGCTATGAGTATGCCCATGACGCGCCCGAGCGGCTAACGCGCATGACCTGTCTTCCCGAGAGCCTCAAAGACCGGCGTTACTATCACCCCACCGATGAGGGATTCGAGAAGAAGCTCCGGGAGAAGGTAGAAGCTATCGAGAAATGGAAGCAGCGAGATGGGGACGAGGCTTAAGTCCAATCTTAGCGGTCAGACTTCACACGTCGCGCTAAATCCCTTCGCTCAGAAAGCGCTTGGCGTGCTCTTTGAGGATGCAGCGGTCTTGCACAACTTCGAGTCCCGCGCTGCGGGCTCTCTCCGCGGCCTTCTCATGCGTGATGCCCTCCTGCATCCAGATCACCCGCACCCCTCGAGCGATTGCGCTTTCCACCAAGGCGGGCACGTGTTGAGGCTGGCGGAAGATGACGACCGCATCAAAGGGTTCCGGGATGCCTTCGAGCGAGGGGTAAGAACGTTCGCCGAGCACCGAAGTCTCGTTGGGATTCACTGGGATGATGTGATAACCGTGGCGTTGCATATAGGCCGCGACGCCGCAACTGGGACGCGAGGGTTTTGAGGAAAGGCCGACTACGGCCAGGGTCTTGCACTTCTCGAGGATGCTCGTGATCGGGTCCGTCATCGGACGTCCTCTCTGCTCGAGGCGGCGTTCTCTGCGCCACACCGCTGGCCGGGCTGGTACTGAATGATGCGAATGAGTCGAGGCCATCTTACACCTCCGGATGCAGGAAAAGGGTCCAACAACCAAACTGTACCCACTTCAGCCGGACGCCGGGTCTAACGCCGGCTGCTCGCCACTGGCGCAAGCTCGGCGCTTCCCACGCGTACCAGTGCTTCGAGAAACGTCACGTTGTCTTCGTGAGTCCCCACCGTCACTCGCAAGCGGGTCGGAAAACCGTAGAGCTTCATCGGCCTGACAATCACGCCCTCGTGCAGCAGCCGCCTGAAATCATCATCGCAGTCGCGGCCGGTGTCAATGAGCAAAAAATTTGCTGCCGACGGTGTGTGGTTAACTCCCATCTTCGTGAGCTCGCGCGTGAGGAATTTCATCTCACGCCGGTTGCACTCGATGGAAAGCGCTACGTGTTCCTCATCATCCAGCGCCGCGACTGCTGCCGCCTGAGCGACGCTGGAAGCGTTGAACGGCGAGCGCACGCGATTCAGCACTTCAATCAACTCCGGGCACCCTACCCCGTAACCGATGCGCAAACCCGCCAAGCCGTGCACCTTCGAAAAAGTTCGCAGCACCAACAGGTTTCTTCCAGCCTTAACTTCGCTCACCGAGCGAGAATAGTCGGGCGCATCGACGTAATCGCAATAAGCCTCGTCCAGCACCACCAACACTCGTTCTGGCACAGCGCCGAGAAACCGCTCGAACCGGTCTGCGGTGAAAAATGTCCCGGTGGGATTATTGGGGTTCGCCAGGTAGACAATCTTCGTGCGCGGCGTCACCGCGCGCGCCATTGCCTCGAGGTCACAGGCGAGGTCCCGCATCGGAACCTTCACCAGCGAGCCGCCCACGGAGAGCGTCGCCGTCTCATAGATATAAAAGGAAGACTCGGAAATTACGACTTCGTCGCCGGGTGCCACACAAGTCT
Organism: Terriglobia bacterium; assembly: GCA_035578005.1. GTDB lineage: Bacteria > Acidobacteriota > Terriglobia > UBA7540 > UBA7540 > Gp13-AA77. The sequence goes on along the minus strand of DATJYK010000206.1, from coordinate 14,153 downwards.
TGGCGGTCAACTCAATCAACTCCGTCGAGCCTGCGCCCAGAATCACCTGGCCCATCTCTATTTCGTGGAGTTGCGCAAGCTTCTCGCGCAGATAGTAACCGCCTCCGTCAGGGTAGAAGCTGGCGCGCTCCAGGCACCGCCGAATTGCTTCGAGAGCAAGCGGGGAGGGACCCAGCGGATTTTCATTGGAGGCTAGCTTGATAGCAGCGTGGCCCAGTTCACGCTCAACTTCCTCGATGGGTTTTCCGGGAGGGTAGGGACGGAGATGACGGGACCAAGGCGTGACGAGCTCGTTAATCAGGAGGCGAGACATCCTGCAGCAACCCTATTGCGACGCGTGCGTTTTTGCCGGACGACGGGCGCTCAGCTTCTTCAATCTTTCCACCTCGCGCGAGGCCAGATGCCGGAAGCGGCCCGGCGCCAGACCTTCGTCCGTCAGGAACGCGATGCGCACCCGTTTCAACTTTACCACCGGCCGCCCGATGCGCTCAAACATTCGCCGAACCTGGTGGTAGCGCCCTTCCACAAGGGTAATTTCATACCAGGGCTTGTCGCGCTCGCTCCGCGCTGAGAGCGGCCGGATGCGGGCCGGCGCCGTGCGCTGCCCGTCGAGCACGATTCCTTGCTCGAGCTTGCGCAGGGCCTCGGGATCCGCGCTTTCTTCGAGTTTCACGTGATAAGTTCGCGGCACGGCGGAAGCGCGCGCCATCATAAAGTTCGCCAGGTCGCCGTCGTTGGTCAGCAGGATGATTCCCGAAGAGTGGTAATCGAGACGCCCCACGGGATAGAGACGCGCCTTGACGTTGCGCACCAGCGAGACCACCGTGGGCCGGTGCTGAGGGTCGCTCACCGTGGAGACGTAGCCCACCGGTTTGTTGACCAATACGTAACTCAGGTTTCGGTTGGACCGTAGCGGGCTTCCGTCCACCCGAATCTGGTCGCGGCCGGCGTCAGCTTTAGACCCGAGCTCCGTCACCGTCTGCCCGTTGACGGTGACGCGTCCCTGCTGGATCAACTCCTCGGCTTTACGGCGGGAAGTGACGCCGGCGGAGGCGATGATTTTCTGCAGGCGTTCGAGCATACACAATCTAGGGTTTCACCGGAGCCGAATCCTCTTCCTGCGCATTGCCAGTCTCACGAACCGATGAGCCGTCGCCCTGTGCGACTTCATTCGCGCCGGAGATATTGTCCACAGCGGCTGCCGGTTCAGCAGAGAGGTGGCCGGGTTCGGAAATCTCAGGTTCAGCCACTTCGCCTGGGGGATCGGCAAGCTCGTCCGCAGTGACCTCCGGTGCCGCCGCGACCGGTTCGGCGTTTGATTCCGGCGCTACACTGACTTCGCTCTCCGGGAGGACGTCCGAGCCCAAAGCCTGTCGAGCCATCTCCTCGAACTCGCGGAGGCTGGGCAACTCGCCCAAGTCCCTCAGCCCGAAGTGGACCAGGAAGTCTCGCGACGTTCGATAGAGGATGGGCCTGCCCACGACATTCTTGCGCCCGGCCGTCACCACCAGCTTCTTTTCCATCAGGGTGTGAATTACGCCACCACAATCGACGCCCCGAATATCGTTAATCTCGGGGACGGTTACGGGCTGCCGGTAAGCAATCACAGAGAGAGCTTCGAGCGCGGGCTTCGAGAGGCGCACCGGCGGCTTCAGGCTCTTGACGAAACCGCGCAGCACCTCGTGATGCTCGGTCTTGGACGAGAACTTCCAGCCTCCGGCGACAGGCCGGATCTGAATGCCGTGCTGAGGCCAGGCATAGTCATTCAGTAGGCCGTAGAGGCTGCCCTTGATGCGGTCGCGAGACTCGCCCTCCAGCGCCTTCGCCAGCATGTCAAGCGTCACCGGCTCGGGCGACACGTAAATAATGGCCTCGATGAGGGCCTTCAAGGTTTCGTCTTTCAGCATGCTTTCCGCCATAGCGAAGAAACGAAAGCCCGTTCGCCCGTCTGTCGCGAACGACCTGAATTTGACAGGTTAAACGGCTTTTTCCGCAGCCTGCTAGAACCATGATACGTGACTTTCTTCCGGCTCATCAAGCCGGCGGGTTAACCCAAGAATCGCCATTGGCCGAAAGGCGCTGGTAAACACTGGGGTGCGAAAGCAAGGGTGGGGCTAAAAATCAGGGAAAAATCAGGAATGGAACCGGGAACTGAGGACGAGCTTTTTCTGTAGCAAGTGTAACACCATACCTTCGACACCGTTCGCTGCAGAATTTCTCAAAAATCCCGATTGTCTCTCCCGTAACTTGCCACATAACTCGCCAAACTATTCACGGCTTTGGACATTCCGGGGTGCTACTTGTGTTTCTCACTTTTCCCATCTTTCTCTTCGGGCCTCGCCGACCGGTGACTGCCTTTCTCACCTGTAACCCCCACATAACTCCGTACACTATTGATTGCATTGCACATTCCGGCCTGCAACCTGATTTTTTACCTCACAGTCGGTGTAACCGGTACTTTTCCAACTGTAACCGTTACTTTGCGGCCGGAGTGCCCTGCCGCGCGTCCGTTGTAACATTGCTGTAACATCGGGCCCCCAGCGTGCTCGCTGATTCCCGACCGGTAAGCGAGCCACAAAACCTCCCAGCCTGGCACTCTCGGTTCTGTATTGCACGATCACGGCTAATCGTCAGGCCATTTCGAGCAACCGTCGCCTGACCCTTGTAGCATGCGAATGTAGCCTACCATCTGATCCTTCTCTACTCAGCGGCCCTTGTCCGACAAAACCCTACCACTCAGTCACAAACTACGCTAAGATGCGCCCTCAAGACATTGGCGTCACGAACTCGCGAAGGAACGGACTGACTCGTATGAAAAAATCCATCGGCGACAACATGATTCCCCACGGCTGGAGCTTTGAGCAGGGCCTGGAACTTATCAAGAAAGCGGGCTATGACGGCGTCGAACTTTGGCTCGGTGATGTGCCGTGGTTCCAGATGAACACTACGGACGCGCAGGTGCTTGCGCTACTGACCAAGGTCGAAAACGCGGGACTCGTCGTTTCCAACGTCTCCACCGGCTTGCACTGGGAAACGCCCATTTCCGCGCGGGACCCCAAGGTGCGAGCGAAAGCCGTGGCTATCGTGGAACGTCAACTGGAGACGGCGCGTTTGCTCAAAACCGACGCCATCCTGGTGGTGGCGGGCTTGGTGACGGAGGAGGTTCCCTACAACGAAGTCTATCAGCGCTGCGTGGAAGTGATGCAGGGCTTGGGCCCCAAGGCGGAGAAGGCGGGCGTGAGGATTGGCTGCGAGAATTGCAACTCTGAACAGCGATTCCTGATGAGTCCACGGGAATTCCAGATGTTCCTGAAGGACGTTAACCAGCCCTACGTGGGCCTTCATCTCGATGTGGGCAACATTCATGACACAGGTTTCGCCGAGCAATGGATTGAAATTAACGGGCCGCACATCACGCGAATTCACCTGAAAGACGTCAAGAAGCATCGGGGCCGCTGTGGCCACGAGAGCGTCTACACCAATCTGTTTCTCGGGGACAACAACTGGCCGGCCATCCGCGCGGCCTTGCAGAAGGTGGGCTACGACGGCTGGCTAGTCGCCGAAATGGAGGATCGCTACCACTTCGCCAAAGACCAGCAGTTTTACGATACCGCCGCCGCCATCGATCGCCTGGTCGCAGGACGGTTATGATGCCGCTGTCACGACGACGATTCCTGGGCATGACGGCTGCGCTCCCTCTGGTCCTGCCTCAGCGACTCACGGGAAACGTGCCGATTCTCCCGCTTGATCCAGTCGCTCCACGCTGTCTGCTGGTTGATGCTGGAGAGCGATGTGTCTTGCAGGAATCGCTTACCGGGTTTGCGCGCGGCCTGGCGGCGCTCTCCATCCCCTTCGAGCGGGTGTCGGCGGAAGCTCTGGTCTGCGATTCTCGTCCGGGTCCAAAAAGTGCGGGACTTCAGAGTCTGTTCGAAAACTCGCATTTGCCTAGCCAAACACTGGATCCCCGCCTTCGCGGGGATGACATCCCTGGGTTAGACCTCTGCCTCCAACGCCGTCATTCCCGCGAAGGCGGGAATCCACAAGTGTTCACACAGGCTCTTCAGTCCCGCCGTAACGGCGGCGATCGAATACTTACCGTCTCTCGCTCTCGGCGCAGCTTGCTAACGGCGAGCTGCCCCGGGAGCGAGACACAAAGAGCGGAATTCCGCATGATCGGCGGGGCTGAAGCCTCGCCCTTTTCGGACCGTGCTGAGGAATCCAGGCTGAGGCCTGCTCAACTCGTGGTCATTTCGGGTGCTGTGATGGATTCGCCCGAGCTTGCCAAGACCGTTCGCCGCCTGAGTGACTGTGGCAGCACTGTCCTCTATGAGTCGGGAGCGGCCTACGCTGAAAGTGCAGCATTTGACGCGGAGCAACGTTTGCTGCGAAATTACTTTGGCTTGTCGGTGCAAGCTCCGCAGGAGTTGTGGCCGGCGAAGGCGGACGCGGCCCGTCCACCCTACGTTCGTTATCATTGGCCGTCGCAAGTGATGATCCGGGACTTCAGCCGGGCCATCGCTGTCAGTGGGGAGGCTGTGTCGTCTTCCCACATCGCACACATCGGAACAGCCGCTGTCGCCTGCTATCGCCCGGTTGGGAAGGGTGTATTCATCTTTCTGGGTTCGCCGCTCGGTCCGCATCTCGGTTTTGGAGATGCAGAGGCGCGGCGGCTGGTGAAGGCCTTCGTTCTCCGCGGCACCTAGCCAAGTCATTCCCGCGAAGGCGGGAATCCACGCGATGTGATCGACCAAATTTGACATCATGGACCTCGCATGCTAGTTTCGCTTTGAAAGGTCTCGAACGGCACGTATGAACGTCGACCTCACGCCCGAGCTCGAAATGCTGGTTCACAACAAAGTGAAGACCGGCCGCTACAACTCCGTCAGTGAGGTGGTTCGCGAGGCTCTGCTGCTCTTTGAGGAGCGCGACCGCACTCGATCTCTCCAGCTTCGAGAACTGCGCAAGAAGATCAATGCGGGCTGGGCGTCCCTGGAGCGCGGCGAGGGCATAGACGGGGAGGAGTTCTTCCGGGGGCTGGAGCGCGAAGAACAGGGGTTGAGGCGCAATCGCAAACGTGCATGAAGGGCTTCATACTCTCGCCCGAAGCGGCGCGCGACATTCGCGAAATATGGGCTTACATCGCTGAGGATAATGTTGCAGCCGCTCGCCGCGTGCGCTTGCAACTCCTTGCCGCCTGCCGGAGAATCGGCCGCAGCCCTAGAATCGGTCACAGTCGCGAAGACCTTACCCACAAGCCGGTGCTCTTCTGGCCCGTCGGCTCATACCTGGTTATCTACAACCCAGCTCAAAAGCCTGTGCAGATTGTTCGAGTCCTGCACGGCAGACGCGACATTCCCAGCCTGCTGTGAAAAGAACCCGCGACCTTCTGAAACATAACACTAGGTGAGTGGGAGCGCCTTTTCAAGGCGCGCTCCCATTTCTTCGTGGGTCAGTAACTTGCCCTGGGCGATTTGCGCCAGGCCCTTCTCAACCTCGCTGATGAACCACTCGTCATAGTTCACGAAGCGCTCAATGGCCTCTCTCGCCAGAGCTTCGGCGTCACGGCCTTGCTCAGCGGCAAGGCGCGCCAGCTTGGACTCCACGTCAGGATCGAGGACTACGTTCATGATGAGAGTTTAGGGGTCGCTTGGCCTTCTGTCAATCAGCTTGGCCGATGGCAAAACGCCACGGATGAATCACATAGCTTGCGGCATGCGCCACCCGCGTCAGTTTCGGCCGTGGGGTTGCTCAACTCGGTATGTCACCGGCGAGAACTTGCTTATTCGCCTTTCGTTCGCTACCATCGGCTGTAGCCACTATGGCGGTAAAGAACAATCCTGTGGGCACAAGAGCCTCAACACTCTGAGGCCCCGGGACACTAGATGTTGGGGTATTGCGAGGAAGCGAGCCCAATATGTTGCGTTTCTTCTTGACTGGGTCCGAGGTTTCAAATAAGCTGGCAATCGGATCTCAGACGCGTGGGAGCCTGGCAGTGAAAAACCTCCTGGAAACAGTGTCACGCAACTACGGGGCGATCCTGATTGCCCCCCCCTGGCGGTTCGCTAATGGTTCTGGTAAAGATGGCTCCGGAGCATAAGCGAACCGATTCGGCCTCGCTATGTAAACTGAGAGCGGCCAAGCTGCACGACGTGATGAAGCCTGCAGCCGGTGTGGTGAAGTGCGATCGCGCTCCGCATCGTTCCTCGCCTACTCTACCGCCACCCGCGTCTTTTTTTTCGTCGGTTAAGACCTGAGCAGATATCTTCCACTGCCGAGAAACTCTATCAGGCCCATTTCGCGCAGCCGCTGCAATTGTTGCCGAATCTTTTCTCGGACGTGCAGATTGTTCGGGTAGAGTCGTTGAACTTCCACGCTGCGACCGTAGACCTCACTCAAGGAAAACTCCTGTTTCTGTAGTGACCGCACAAGCTGCAACACGTCTAGAGTCCACCCGCGCGCTTTGTACTCAATCTTTTCAAGAGGCTGCAACCGATTGTACTGCCGTCGAACGAACCTGGGCTCGGCGGGAATACCGTCCGAAACCACAGTAATTCTGGCGTCGGGAGGGATATTGAATAGCAAGATGTTGCAACCCACCCAGCCCTTCCTCCGCGCCGTAAGGGCTAGCGGCCTACGTTTCTCCAGGCAAGACAGCGTTAGCGCGAAGCTTGGAATTAAGGTCAAATTCCGGACGTTCCACGACACGGGGTCGTAATGAAGGGCGAGGAGGTGGGGAATTTTGCCCTGCTCGATTGCGCGGCGCATTACGTGGTAGGCGGCATCAGTTATCCGCCGAGAGAACGCATGTGCCTGGCTTTTCAGTTGGAAGGCTGCGGCGCACCTTGGACAGACAAAATCGACCGCTTTGGTGTTAGCGCCTGATGCAGTCACTTGCGGGGAATCACAGCGGGGGCAGTAAAGGTTGTGGGAACCCCAAGCCTCGGTGACGACCCGAGCTCGCTGGCTAGGGCTCTTGTAAGCCGCCGCGAGAGTAAGGGGCATTTCAAGCCGCATCAGATAATTAGATCACACTGCTGGACGCATCGCATGACGCGGCCTGCAAGCTGCGTGAACGCGGCCTCCCGGGAGATTCATGGTGCCTCACTCCGGTAGGGTTCGATCTCATGTTTGCAGCTGGGGCAGCGGTCATTGCACATACAACTCCAGGTCATCACCCATTTTTTTCCATCGTCCGGACATTGGTAGAAGTTGACGAATTGTGGCTGACGACAGACAACGGCCAAAACCTCGGCTCCTAATTCGCACGCCGAGGCTTCAGCCGCGGCCATGTCAGTCGCGTACAGGTTGCAAACACGGCACCGCCGGATGAAAACCAAGCCCTCCGGCGCTTCGATTCCAGCAATGGACAGTTCGAGCCAGCCTTTTCCGTAACAACTTTCGCACGTGGGCATGAGATGAGTCTCCGCTGGCTGGCGCATAGCGCAGCTATGCCAACCTCTTCACTCGTGTTCCGTAACCGTTCCAGGCTTCAGTTACGACTTGGCGGCAACATATCGCCGCCCAGACGCGATGTCAGGGCCGAGGGCACGTTTGCGACGTCGCTTGCGCAAAGCACCCCGGAGTGCCGCGGCCGAGCATTGCTGGTTTTTCCTTGTCTTATCGGATCGCGATTTTGGTCTCAATCGCGTCGTAATCAGCCCTGATGCCGCCTTAGGTGGTATCGAGAAGTCCTGCCTCGGCCAGGGCTCGGACGTCGGCGTGAACGTTGCTGTAATCGCGTTCCAGCGCTTTCGCCAGGCCTCGAACGCTGGTTACCGGATGACGGCGGACGTAACGCAGAAGTTCCATGCGTTTGCCGGTCAGAACGCGGGCAAGGGCCTCCCAACTTTCGAACCCCAGGTGACGCTCCTCGAAGGACTCGCCGCGTTCGGCGCCGTGCCAGGCATCGACGAACCGGCGCGCCGCTTCGCCTTCCATCGCGCTGCCTACCGTAACCTTCACATTTCTCATTGGGCGCTCACGCGTTTCTCTCCGTGCGTCAGTCAAAAATCGGCAACAACCTTCCCAGTACTTCCTCCACGATCGCTTCGGGAACGCTTTCCAGGAGCCTGCCGTTTCGGGCGGTGAGATCGAGCGCCCGCGGCTGGTCGCACCGCACGATGCCCTGTGTCTTGGTTCCGGCGCCCGTCAGCGGCACCGCAAACCCGGCCGTGCGCGCAAAACTGCCACCGCTGGTAATCGGGACAACTACGGGCACTCGGGTCACCCGGTTGAATGTCTCCGGCGAGACAATCAGCACCGGGCGGCGGCCCTTTTGCTCGTGTCCTTGCGTGGGATCGAGCCCGACGAGCCAGATTTCGCCTCGCTTCATCAGATCAGCTCGTTGCCCACTGGTTTGCCGTTGAGCCATTCACGCTCGTTCTTAGAGCGCCGGACCTTGGGGTTGCACCGGGCGAGGAGCTGGTCCAAGGTATAGCGCGGCCGGTTGCGCGGTTCTACTACCAGCCGCCCGCTTTCAACCCCGATGTCCACCTTGGCTCCCGGCCGCAGGTGTAAGATATCCAGCAACGCGGGAGGGACAGCCAGCATGATCGAGCCGCCGACCCTGCGAAGATTAGTTGTGTGCATGGCCACCTCTCATGGTTATACGTTAGTATAACATACTGCCGAAGCAGGTAGGCGCAGACCTTCAGCCGGCTGATTCGCGCATCCTCCGGCCTACTCCGTCTGGCATTCGCTGACCAGCTTTTCGTACACTTCGCGAGCGTGATCGTAGGCTTTCCTAGCCTCGGGTAACTCCGCCGCTGAGATTTTGGGCGCCTTCTGGGTCCAGCATTGGTTGACGCCGGCCAAACACCACTGCGCGCTGCGGCGCGAGGCTCGCACCGGCTTGCCGCCCACCAGGACGAACACCGGGTTGGTGTGTGACGAGGGCAGAATGCGCACCGCTACCCAGCTACTTTGCTGGACGGGCACATCGAAGTCGAGGGTTCTCACGGTGCCATCGGCCACGATTTCCTGGTGGGCCACCGAAATGCCATTTACCACGACTTCCACGGGCACCGTGCGAGTATCGCCGATGCGTGCTCGTTCCAGGCTCCAATACGGTTTTTGCTCGTAGGCGCGGCCCCGGATTCCCCCCTCCGGCTGCGGATCAAGAAATGCCGCGGTCGTGACTTTCACATGAACGCTGCCGGGTGCGGCAAGTTGCAGGTCGCTGCTGCCGACGGCTGACCCGTTCACGGTGAAATCCATGAGATGGCTTCTGCCATCGGATACATAGGTGGCGCCCGAGCGAATGGCATCTGTCCAGTTCGCGTAGGTAAGCGAGCCGTCAATCTTGGCGTAGAGCCGCCCTTCGCCCACCTTGCTATCGTAAATGCACGGAAAGTCCGTTTCGCCGGAGATTCGAGTTCGAAATCCGACGTTGAGGGTTTGATACCAGATGTTCAGTTCCCACGGGTAAGGCGTGTCGCCGGCAGAAATGAAGTCAACCGTGTCCGGGTAGGTGACGTCGACGATATACTCGTTGGCCCCGATCCCGTCGAAGCCCGGAACATTGTAGTTAGGAAGGCTGTCGCCCACGAGCTGAAGTCCCCAGCCGGAGTGCGCGAAGCCCACCGTGGCCCCTTGCGCCTTGCCCCAGCGGAGAATGGGCAGGTCCCAGGTGGGCCAGTCTTCGATGCGTTTGGTGCCCGGATAATCCTGGTCCTTCAAGTTGAGCAGAACTAAGTGCCCCGCGTGGCTCGAAGGGAAACCGGAGACTTCCAGGTCATAATGAAGCAACTGGTTTTGCTTGGAAGTGGGATCATCGTGGCGGCCTCGAAAAAACTGCTTCTGGTAGTAGTAACAGGGACCCCAGGTAAGCACGCAGCCGACGTTCAGGTGCTCACCGCGAACCTGACGGTCCATATCCTGTGGCGTCACACCCTCGCTGGGATTCTCGTAGTGGGAGCAGCCGGCGGCGTGGATGTGATGGTCTCCCGAATACCAGCCGAAGCGGGAGGGATCGATCCAACGCTTCAATTTAAAGGAAAGCTCCTGAGCTTGCGCCGAACCCACCTGGAATTTTCGATTCTCAGTGATGTATTCCGGTCCCCCGGTGACTGCGACGGTGTAGGATCCCTCCGGAAGCTCGATCGTTTCCCCGTCGGCGCGATACACCTGGGGCTGAAAGAAAAAGTCAGGCGCCAGACGTTTGGCAGGGTTGGGATAGATCCGGTCTAAGGCGTCGCGAAACACGAAAGAAGCCATGGTGGGGTTGCCGTTTTCGTCGAGGACACGCAGCGGGATGCGGCGTGCTGCAGCAATGTTAAAGAGGATGGTGGTCTCGTTCAGGAAGCCCACATCTTGAGTGCCTTGACCCACGTTAAAACTGAACTTGGCCGAGCGCTGGCCGGCATCGCGGCTGAAAATCGAAAGCACGCGGTATTCAAGAGGAAACCCTGAGAGACGTTCTTCGAGCGGCGGCTTGTCATAAAAGGCGATCTCCGCCCAGCGCTCGGTGACCTGGGCGTTCGAGAGCTTCGAGGCAGGCTCTGGACTGCCCCTCGATTGGATATAGACGTCTCCCGAGTTGGGGCTCTCAACGGCCAGATGAGCCGTTACTCCGGCCAGGTTGACAACCTTCACCAGGAACAGCCGCGTGCCATCTTGGATGAGATCGGCCGGCGCGCTGCCGCGCTGAACGCTGACGCGGCTTTCGGCATTGATGGTCACCACCGCGATGGCGTACTTGTCCAGCTCCGCGGCCGCCTGCGCAACCGCGGTTTGAGGATCGGCGCTCGCAAAGGCCGTGTTGATGGCCTCGAGGCTGGCACTCGACAACGGCTGTCCGAGAAAACTCAGTGTGGATTCCAGTTGACGCACTTGATCTGCGAAGGGCTGAAGCGGAACCGTTGGCGTCGAAGCACTTTGAGCGGACGCGGCCTTGAGGTGGCCGGCAGCAAGGACTACGACCATCACGGCGATCATCTTAGGTCTGTTCACGTTCATCCTCCCGTCTTTTGCTTCTTGGCTTCTGGCTTCTGGCTTCTGCCTTCTGCCTTCTGACTTTATTGGCATATCACAAATCGCGAAAACTCTCGGCGGAAAGCAAGAGTATACGCGAGGTGGCGGAAATGCATGTAATTCGGGCTAAGACCGCGATATAATGCCTGCCAGCCCCGGGGTTTGGTGGGGAGAGGTCTCGGATGGCTGAAGTGGCACTCCGTTTAGGCGATTTGATTGACGACTACTGTCCTCGCTGCAAGCTGCTGTTGAATCATGCCATTGCGAGCATGATGGATGGCCGGGCTGTGAAGGTGATTTGCAAGACGTGCTACACGGAGCACGCCTTCCGCCACGGCGAGGGCGGCAAGAAGAAAGCACCCGCCGGGATGACCCTGTTCGAGCAGGTGCTGTCGAATGCGGCCTCAGCTCCCCCCGAGGAGCCCGCCGAGCCCGCCACAACCAAGAAGAAGAAAGCAGCGGCCCCGGCGCGTTACATTTCGCGGCACAAGGAACGGCCCCGCAAAAAATCATGAGCCCGGAGCGCCCGTAGCAAGGTGACTTGGCGGGGGCGCAGGCTGCTGCTTGCGGCTTAGAACTCGCAGCGCTGTGGGCGAGATGAGTCGGTAGCGCGTGCCGCGCCACTCAATCGTGCGCGTTAGTCCAGCGGTAACGAAGTTCACGAGCATCACCCAGGGCACCAGCGGCCAGTAACGCCAGTAGCATGAGCCGCTCCAGCGAATAGCATTCATTTCTTCGGGAAACAGCCTCAGCGCCACCGACTCCCGCAGGCGTGCCTTCGCCAAACCCAACCCAAGAACGGCGGCATCAAGGCCCAACGCAAGCAACCGGTGGGGAGGCGAGCCGGATCGCCATCCGACGTACAGTCCCAGCAGCAGAGTGCTGCAAAACAATCCGTAGCTCAGAAGGCCCAGGCGCCACAAGCGAGAGGCGTAGACCCGCGTGATGATGATCTGGCGGTTCGCCCAATTCCAAAACTCATGCAGTGTTATCTCCCCAATGCTCGCAAGCAGGCACTTGGGCTCAAAACGAATCCAGCCCCCGTTATCTTTCACGGCCCGCGTAACTCCGTAATCGTCACTGACGCTGTGAGCCCAGTAGCACTGGGCGATCTTCAGGCGCCGGAAGTCGCCGGCGCGGATCGCCATCGAGCCGCCCCATGCAAAGTTACTGCGATGGTCTCCGAACATGGTGGCAATCGAGGCATCCCAGGCGGCGCGAAGACGCGATGCAAACGTGCGGCCGGGAAGGTACCACCGGAAACCGGTGCTCACGGTAACCGCCGGATCGCTAAGCGGCCCGATCAGGGAGCCCAGCCAATCTTGCTTGAATCGCGCATCGGCATCGGCAAACACGAGGATTTCGGTATCCGCGGGCACGGTGCGCAGCGCAGCCAGGAGATTGTTCACCTTCTCGCCGCGCTCGTCGGTCAATCCTGCCACCACCAGCTTTACATCTCGGGGACCCACCCCTGAGGCAGCAGGCCGGGCGCGAAGGCGGCTAGCCAAGAACAAATAAGCGGGATCAGATTCCTCGGCGATACTGAAAGTCAAAGTGTAGTCAGGATAGTCCTGCGTTAGAAGGCTTTCGACGTGCTTTTCAAGCTGATCGTCGAGTCCCTTCACCGGGACGATGACAGCCGCTGGAGGATGAAAATCGTGCGGGGGCGCCTGCAAGCTGCGGCGCAGGTAGCGAAGGAAGCGAAAGCCGTCGAGCAGCGAGACGGTGCTCTGGACTGCCAGCAAGGCCGCGAGCGCCAAGAAGATCTCGAACAGCACTGGCATGGGTTGAGGTTGGCGCAGGCGGTTTGGAGTGGGCGGCACGCCACCTCACTCCACACCGCCCTACATCAGGAGCTGAATTCTGACGTCGAAGTTTCCTGAAAGTCAGCGAGCTGCAGCCGCAGGTTTCCGGGATTGGTGGCGTAGCTGAGTCCCGTCCACATGTCAATGGCTTCACTGCGGATCAGCCGCTCGATCTCAGCGTCAAAATGCTGCATGCCTTCGAGGGCGCCGTCGCGCATGGCGTCCACGAAACTCTTTCCGTTTGACTCGCCCTTTTCCACGTATTCGCGCGTGCGAATGGTGGACTTCAGGATCTCCACGGCGGCCACGCGGCCCTGCCGGTCCTTCGTTGGAATCAACCGCTGCGAGACGATGTAACGGAAGCTCTTGGCCAGCCGGCTTCGGACGTGGCCCTGGTCGCTGGGTGGAAATGCGCTCACCAGGCGCTCCACCGTCTTCGAAGCGTCTATGGTGTGCAGTGCTGCCAGCACCAGGTGGCCGGTCTCAGCGGCCTCCAAGGCCACCTCGATGGTTTCCCGGTCCCGCATCTCTCCCACCAGAATCACGCGAGGCGCTTGCCGCAGCGCGGCGCGCAAGGCGTGGGCAAAGCTTGGAGCGTCGCTATGCAGTTCGCGCTGGTGAACCGTGGATTTCTTGTGGGCATGGAGGAACTCGATGGGGTCCTCGATGGTGATAATGTGATAGGCCCTCTCCCGGTTGATCTTGTCAATCAGGGCGGCCAGCGTGTATGACTTGCCCGACGCCGTCGGCCCGCTCACGACCACCAACCCGTTGCTGACGGCTGTGATGTCGCCAATCTGCGGTGGAAGGCCCAAAGTCTCAAGCGTGGGTATCACCGACGGGATCACGCGCATCACCACGGCGCGCGAGCCCCGTTGGGTGAAGATATTCACCCGGAAGCGCGACAAAGAGGGAACGCTGTAGGAAAGATCACACGCACCGTCGCTCGCGAGCTTCTCGAGCGCCATGTTGTTTGAGCCGATCAGCTCTGATGCGATGCGCGCCGTGTCATTGGCCGTGAGTGAGGTGAGTCCCGGCACCTCGGCGGCCACCAGGTTCCCGCTGACCTCAACTTGAGGAGGCCGGCCGGGCGAGAAGAAGATGTCGCTCGATCCCCGGTAGGTCTCGAGCATCACGTTCAGAATCTCGGGCACGCTGAGATGGCTCGAATGCACAGCTCTCTCCGCAAAGGCTATAGTACTCATACTTTCTCCATTTTTGGACATAGGAAGCGAGTTAGCCCGCATTTCTGTTCCGAAAATTTCGGTCAGGCATTAACGCTGGGGTCAAGGGTGACCTTATGACCTAGACCTTCGAGCCGCTTGACGTAATAACGGGTCAGGCGTTCGGGTTCAAGACGATCATAGAAGTCGCCGC
>DATJYK010000205.1:0-2509 GCA_035578005.1 Terriglobia bacterium | reverse complement strand
TCGCTTTTCATAAGTTAACAAATCCCTCGCGTCTCGTGTTTTCGAGATGAAAGAAATTTGACACAAAGGCGTATCTGGAGTTATGTAATAAGCAGGTTTCTCGCACTGCACCTTCCGGGGCGTTCGTCTCGGTTCGCGTTCATTTCCCAACACAACCCTTGAGTGTCTGCCTTTGCCGTTCTGGGGGAAGGAGTGTTTTCGTTCGATGACCTTGTGTGCTTCGCAGGAGCTTGTGAACGACTATTTTCGTTTGTTCGTGAACCGGAGGGCTTACACGGTGCAATCAACCCGGCCCGATCCCGGCAGCGGTCGGCATTACTACTACCGGCCCACCGACAAGAAGAGCGGCGCGGGCCTTAGCCTGACCGCCGAGACGCTGCGTCGCCATCTTGAAGGCGAAATCACGATCGCGTTGTACGCGATCAACCCCGCCACGCAAGGATGCAAGTGGATGGCGATCGACGCCGACTACAAGAACGCGCTGGAAGACCTGCTGAAGCTGAACTACTACCTAGGCCGGGACAGGGTACACGGGGCGCTGGAAAGGAGCCGGCGGGGGGGCCACTTGTGGGTGTTCTTCGAGACTCCGCAGCCGGCGCGATCGTGTCGGAGCTACGTCCACGATCAGGCCCTCCGCTTGGGGGTGCCAGTGAAGGGAAGCAGTCTTCCGGAAGGCATCGAGATCTTCCCGAAGCACGATCGATTGAAGCCGGGTGAGTTCGGCAACGCGATTCGGGGACCGTTGGGGGTTCACCGGGGAGCCAACCGACGGTATTGGTTCTATGGCGCCGACTACGAACTGGCAGAGCAGATGGCTTATCTGAAGGAGGTGCCCAAGGTCTCGGGTGCGCAACTCGAACAGCTGATTGCGGGAAAGTCCATTTCAGCCGAGACGGAGAGACCGAAACGACAAGCAGAAGCAACGCGGATGCCCAGTAAGAACGGCAGTGGTCGTGAGTTTCGAATTCTGGACCAGATCAAGACGGAACTCCGCAAGGTGGGGCGCAACTATGTGACGCGATGCCCGTCGTGCGCCGAAGGAGGGCATGACCGCAGTGGTGACAATCTGGCGATTTCGATTGAAGACCCGCGGAAGTACATCTGCTGGGCGGGATGCCGGAAAGAAATGATTCGAGAAGCGCTGGGCTGCCCGATCCGGTACCGGCAGTCGGCGTAAGGGAGCGCATGGTTAAGGAATTTGAGAGGCCGGATTGGAGTCCGCTCAAGCGCCTAATCGGCGATGAGTGCTCAGCGTTCATGTGGATGTGGCGCGAGGGTGGTGTCGAGTTCTACAAGCACATCAGGACCCGACGCTACCTTCTGCTGGACTCGAAGGGCTGCTGCTATAAGCAAGCTGCAACTGGGCTTGAGGCGGCCGACCTGACCACAGAGTTGGAACGAGTAAGAGGAGATTAACATGCCAGCTAAGCCAGCGGGAAGCACGGGCCTGGCGTTGCCAGCACGGGCGCTAAGGCGACTGAGGGAGGCCGGCATTTTCGCACGGGCCGGCGTCAGCCTTGAATACCAGCAACTTGCCAGACGTTACGTGGTGCGCGGCGTGGAGTCGGGCGGCGCGATCGATAACCTGGGCCACTACGTGACGTTTTGCGCCGAGGAAGGAACGTCGCTGGCGTGGGTCCACCCGCTGGACGGGATCGGTGTCAACGGCGTCCACGCGCTTGTGGTTGCCGCAGTGCTGGTGAGAGTCGAAATGTTTCGTCGGGGTCAGACCTACGACGTGTTGATTGACCGCTTCGCACCTGGGCCGAGGATCGATGGGCGCCGGCCGGCCTTACAAGCCAGCACCATCTTCCATGCTTCGGAGGGATACCTTCCGATCGATCTCGCGAAAGATCAACGGGGCCGACGAGGAGTGGAACTGCCAACCTTCTACTCACGCGCCGGCGAGCCGTTGCCGGTACCTGATCTCTTTGAGCCGGCGGTTCGGGCGGTTACGGTCGGCGTGAATTGCGTGGGCTGCCTCCACAGTCACTACCTGTGCGCACCGCAGGCGGCGGTCGGTTCACCACCTGCCGAGAATGATGCTGCCGCCCAACAGACAGGGGACGGAGGGGCGCGGGGATGAAACGTGTCCTGCTGGGTACTCTGTCGTGTCTCGTGCTAGTCGTCGCGCTCCTCGCGCTCGCTGCACGGTGGACAACCCTGTTCTGGCTGATACTGGTCGCCCTATGTCTTTACTTGCTGTTCGGACGGAAGGTGGATCTGGAACTACGCATCGGTGTCGGTGCCGACGGTGTGGAAAGGCGGGTTTACGGAGCCTTGGTTTGGAAACGAGGACCTGCTGCCCAAGATCGGGTGGAGCACTGTGAGCCGGCCCGTCTCGAAGCACACGCTGCCGGGGGCGAGGGATGACGGCCGTGGGCGATGTGCAATTGGAAATCGTGTTGTGCCTCACTCTGAGAGGTACAGTGAGAGAACTCGCCGCGTTCATGGAGACGCTTACTTCATCCGGGCTTGTGGTCGGATTTGGGCAGGCTGGCCGTAATGG
>DATJYK010000204.1:0-6920 GCA_035578005.1 Terriglobia bacterium | reverse complement strand
GGTTAGCTGGATACGCTCGAAAGCCAGATGAGGCATGGATCCGAATGGTTGAATATAAGTTTGGCTCGAAGCAAAGTCAGATTCGGAAACACAGCATTTGGTCAAATCAGACATACAGGAAAAAACGCTGAGATAATGGCTCGATCTCGGGAATAACCCCGACAGCGGCCAATTCATTCTTGGCGAGCCCTTGAACCAAGTCAACCGGCGCAAGCGGACTCGCTTGCGCTGCGTCGCGGAGTTGTACCCTACCATTGTGGATCCGCAGCTGGATGACGACGGTCAGCCCAGTTGCAGCGCAGCGGAAGCCTTGGAGAGGCAAGAACCATTTGTGAACCAGACCCTGGCACAGCACGCGCTGGCACTGCTGGGGCGGTTGTTCCGATATGGCACCATCTCGTACCATGGCGGATTTGTGAGCTTAACCAGCGGAGTCTGTGCGCCCATGAGAATTGAGCCGAAGTCCTGGAAACGGATCATGCGGGCAAAACGATAGCCGGGGCGGTCAGCAGGTGCATCAGCGCCGTATCCGCCTATCTGCCGAGCCGAGTCGTCGCTCGGGATAAACACGGCGCAATAGTTGGCTTATGCAGCCTGTGGGTCAGGAGAGCGACTTGAAAGGGACACATACCTTCCAAGTGTCTCGATGATCCGGGCAAAACTAGTGCGCCGCGATCTCCGGATGGTCAGCGAGGCCACGTGGCCAGTTCACCGGGTACCCTGTCAAACGTCAGAGGTGTCTGATCGATCAAATTCGCGTGCCTGACCGCCTAGGTTTTCTTTCCTGACCACTGGCCGGATGGCGCAGATCGAAGATGTGCGATTTCGCGTCGGCGCCTGTTTATGGAGTCATAGAATCGCGCGATCCGGCCGGCCCTCCGCGCTTGAACAGGTCGTTCCTTGAACGGTACAATAGCCTGTTCACCAGTCAAAAAGAGGCGGGATAGCGCTATGGAGGTCGGGATCTGTAGGTTGTGCGGGCAGTCCAAGGAGATAGTTGAGAGCCATCTGCTCTCCAAAGGACTCTATTGGAAGCGTAACTCGGTCATAATGAACCGCCGCATAGTCCTGAAGACAGACGCGCAAATGAAGGCGGCGCTGCTCTGCCGCGACTGCGAGCAACTGTTCAACCGAAACGGGGAGAACTATGTCCTGCCGCTGCTCAACGATGACCACGGCAACTTCCCCCTTCTGAACAGGCTGCGGCTTGCGATTCCGTTTCAAGTGTCGCCTCATTTAGGCTTCGAGGCGTACTCATGCGATTCGGTAGGATTCGATAGCGGTAAGCTCGCCTACTTCGCTCTCAGCGTCCTCTGGCGTGCCGCTGCGAGGACGTGGCTATTCCTCGGTCAAGTCTCCACTTCGATTGACCTGGAAGAAAACGAGGAGCCCATCCGCAAGTATCTGCTCGGGCGCAGGGGATTCCCGTCAGGTGTTGCTATCCACACGACAATCTGCACCGATTTCGGCTCCCAGGGAATGTCGTTCGGTCCGGCAGTGGTCGATCACCCCCAGCACAAGATGTTTTCAATACTCGCACGGGGACTGTATTTTCGCGTTGCTGTCGGAGAGCGGTCCGCCGCCGAACTGAACTCGATATGCTGCGTAAACGGTCCGAAAAAACCCGTCTTCCTCGCCAGCGCAGAGGACAAGCTGATCCATTCGTTCGGACAATTGCATGAGACCGCGCGGGTTGCCCAAAACATGAACCCGTAGGGCCGGATGGCGCAGATCGAAGATCCGCGCTGCGACTCTTCGCTGCTTCGAAATCGGTCGAGGCTCGAGTGCGCGGAGGTCGTTCCAGGACCCTTAGCACGACCTCGATGTCTGCAGTTTCGGGACCAGTACAAAAGCCCTGACAGCTTTCCTTCATTTGACGCCAAAGTTTTCGCTCACGTCCGCCACGGCCACAGAATCGACGCGCTCACCGACTTTGGCTTTCAGTTCTGCCAGCCAGGTGCGCGGGCTCGCACCATGAATCACGCGGCCAAGGAATCCTAACAGTTCGGCCACGTTGCCCCGGTTGTGCCGAATGTCCTCCTTGGTGGTGCGGATGTAGGCTGCCAGAAATTGCTGCATGCTTCGTGGCTTCGAGAAGAGGTAGGTCGCGTGGCCCAGCTGGGGAGTCTCGACGACCGCGGCCGCCTCCAGTTCAAAGACGTACTCGTCCCGAAACAAATACAGCCTGCGCGCGCGCCGACAAAGTTGGTCGTAGAAGAACTTCTCGTAGTCGGGCTGCCACGTGATTCGAGCGATATCGAAGTCCCCCGGAATCCCAGTCTCCCAGCAGATCTTTCGGAGCGCTTCCCGCTCCATGGGTTCGCGCGCGATACGCTCGCGAATGCGGGCAAGCGCTTCCGAGAACTGGCCGAACCGGTGATAGGTGTTGCGGGCAGTTTCCACTTGGTCCGCGATACTGGCGGGCAGCTTTACGGTCAGCCGGCTGGGTACAGCCGTTTCCCACTTGACCTGTTGCCACTCGCCACCAATGCGACGGTATTTGCCGGCCTCCACAAAGGTTCCCCGAATCTCCACCTTGGTTCCCAGAAACTGCTTCCACTGGTTCCAGGTCTGGCCCCAAACGATGGGCATGGCCGAGTGGTCCAGTAGCACCTCGAGCTTGCGGCGGGCGTCGCGGTACAGTGCGCGGTCGCTGTAAAACTCAAACTGGCGCAGGGGCGCCCGGAAGCGCCGTTCCCTGCTGTCAGGAAGGAAGGAAACGATTCGCCTGACGAAGAACATTTGGCCGTCGCGGGAGCGCTGGCCCAACGTAATGACCGATCCAAAACCGCCGTACGGAAAGAGTACCGGCGCCGTAGGGTTCGACAACAGACCCTCGTAACAGGCCCGCAGTTCCGGGTGGGCCAGGATGTTGAAGGCGCGTTCGGAGCCAGAGAAAGCCGCTTTGGAGGCACCTCCGGCGCGTAGTTCGAGTTCGCGGAGTTTGAAGGCCAGCCGTAGCTCGGCCGGCGAGGCACTGCGGGAAATGCGCAGGATATCGTAGAAGGTCTTTTGCTTCTCCCAGGGGAGTTGCCGATCTGCGACGTAGAAACAGTCACGTAGAACTTCGCAGGGAAAATGAAGAGTTGAGATGCCCAGACGTCCTTGCGACACTGCGGCGCGGACATAGAGGTGCTCGCGTTCGTCGCTCTTCGGTCGGGCGGCGTAGTTGATGGGAGCGTGGTAGACATCGAGGCTGCGCGCGGATCGCGGGTCCTTACGAATGTAAACCTCGGTACCGGCGGAATCGGTGGCCAGAGGGAAGCTGATTTCGTCGCCGGGGCCAATATGAGCCGCCAGAAACTTGGAGACGAGGATCGTGCCTCCGTCCTTGAAATGGCACACCGTCTTGTCACCTTCCGCTTTGGCTCGTGAGACCACGCCGCAGCGGATGGCCGCCGCCAATCGGGTTTCGACTTGGACACCTGGTCCCATACCGTCTGCAGCTTAACCAAACTTCAACTCGCCAGTCAAAATAGGCCCGTCCCGCTGCTACGTGGTTCACTCGTTATGAGACACGCCGCCGGCCAAGCAGAGATACGGCTTGGATTCGAAAAATGACAACCCGGGCCCATCGCGGTTTCTCATTCTCCCAGCGCTGCGTCCACAGAGCCAGGGCCGGACCGCCTCTCGGTGGAAGCAACTCGCCGAGGTTGTTTTGAGCCCGTCGGCTGGCCCAGCCTCCGGAGACTTCCACTACCAGGATTCTGTCGCCATCGTCCAACGTCTTGCGCAGGGCCTCTTTCAACTCCTTCGCGGTCAGCACCGTTCGCGCTGCCCAGATCGAATGCATCAGAGATATGGCTCTCAGTTCGCGCAGCTTCTCGTCAAACTCGGGATAACTGTGATGTGCGAACAACTGGCAAACAAAAACGTGCGGTCTCTTCTCCATGGGCAAGATTCTAGCGCGAAGGCGAATGAAAAGCGAATACACAGCGCGGCCTTGTCTTCAGGCGCCGAAGAAGGCGCGACCGTTACTCTAAGGGCTTAGTTCTTTGAGCAGGCAACGTTACCTTAATTCGGCCGTCTCCGGCGTCCGCGTTGAGGACCCTGGCCGAGGGCAATACCGAAATGATCGCGAAGCGCTGAATGCCACTCCGCGTCTGTTGAGAGCAACGTCTCTTCCTTCCTGCCGTTCGAAGTCGTGACCAGGCGCATGCCGGACAGGGTTACCCGACCGTTCGGTGTGGCACGCGAGCATATACGGTTGCGCGTGAAGTGGGAATCAGGGGAGGTCTGGTGATAGTGACACATGCCGGCGAACTCGAAAAGCTGTCGGGGCTGCAAGGAGAAGTCGTACTGCAGCCTCCAGGACCCGTCCGGTTGACGGACTTCGAGGCGCCAGCGCTCGCCGGCTTGAATGAACCGGAAGGTTCCGACCGGATCTGGCTGTTCGATGTCAGTGATCAGCCGCAATGGCTCCAGAAAGTTGTCGCCGAAACCCACATCGGCCAGCCAAGACTCTTCGAGATCGATACGCAGAGTGAGGTGGTCAAATTCCTTGCTCGCGATTCCCTCCTCATTGGCGACGCGGGCGGAGAGCAACGTGACATGGAAGCCCGCCGCCGTGAGTAGGATGGCGAAGGCGCCGTTCAGCTCGTAGCAGAAGCCCCCACGACGCTGGCGGACAACCTTCTCCACAAAGCGCTCCGGATCGAGGACGATCTCGCGGCCCAAGCTGATGTCGAGATTCTCGAAAGGCACGGTCAGCATGTGCTGGCGGTGCAGCGCGCGCAGGGTTTCGACCGTTGGCGCAAGCGGGCCGTTGTATCCGATGCGATCGAGATAAGCGCGGACATACATCAGCTAACCTCCTGCAGTGGTACGCAAGTCAGCACTGAACTGAAGAGCGTAACCGCTATGGCCGACCGCCAGAACAGAGGTTTGACGACCGAACGGAGGTCGCCCGCGTAAGGCAGAATTTCAAAACTGCTGCCGACACCGTACAAAGCAGCCGCACCAGAAGGCAGGAACGGCACAGGCCCATGACACTCGGCTTGGAAGCCAGGCGCGCGGTTATT
The DNA here is from genome assembly GCA_035578005.1 of Terriglobia bacterium. Lineage (GTDB taxonomy): Bacteria > Acidobacteriota > Terriglobia > UBA7540 > UBA7540 > Gp13-AA77. The sequence continues at coordinate 1,899 of DATJYK010000204.1, read as the reverse complement.
CAAACTCGATCAACGCGATCTCCGGCCGTGTGCCCACGCGCATCGGCGGGCCCCAGGTCCCAGCGCCACTCGACGTGTAGACCATGAGCGCGCCGAACCGTTTCAGGCCATGGGCGTACTCCCCGAAGACCCGCCTGGTGAACCATGTGAAAGGAAAGAGCTGTCCACCGTGAGTGTGGCCGGAAAGCTGCAGTGATACGCCCTGCTTCTCTGCGATCGCTAATCCGTGGGGCGCATGGGCGAGGAGAATGCTCGATCGGCTACGATCCAGGCTAGCGTCTTCCAGAATCGAGCGAAAGCGGTCTGGGTTAGCCGAATCCCGGTAATGCACGCCAACGATTTGCAGACCGTCAACGGTCACCGTCTCGTTGTCTAAGACGCGGATACCGGAACTCTTGACGGCATCAAGATATCTCGTGGGATCGGAAAACTCCTCGTGATTGCCGGTTACGAAATACGTGCCGAATGCTGGGGACAGTTCTTTCCACGGGGCGGCGAGATCGTCCGGGTTCACCTTAGTTCCATCGTAAAGGTCACCCGTAATGAACACCACGTCCGGCCGCAGGCGCAGGAGCATGGCGACAATGCGCCGTATGAATCCGGACCCATTAACATGTCCGAGATGAACGTCGGAGACCAGCGCCGCGACCCGGCCCCGCCAGGATTGCGGCAGATTCGCCAGCGCGACCTTGACTCGTTTCACGCGCACCCAGCGGGCATTGATAATGCCGTAGATACTGGTGACGATAGCCAGGCCGAACAGGGTGCCGGCGATGGCGGGCCGCCCGAGACGCAACCCAAATAACCGGCTCCCCAGGTAAACCACCCAGCAGGCGCATGCCGCCACGAAGCAGAAGTTCAGAACTCCCAACCAGACACCGGCCATCCTGTAAAACCAACGCACCCAACGATTGGAATAGCGAAAGGCAAGCAAGGTAGCGGCGACAAAGCTGACCGATAACACGGCCAGCGCAACCTGCAGGCGCGTGATCCCGGGCGGGTCGTGATCTGCGCGGAAGACCCTCCAGGTTTCGTAAACGAACCAGTGTGCGACAAACAGTATGGATTGTATGGCGGCGATGAACCCGACGACTCTAACGCGCAAGCTGAACACCCGTAGTGGCTGGACCCGGCTTTTCCTGCCCAACGGAGTCGGAAGAAAGGCCCTCGAAAATTATGCGGAGCACTCTCCTGACTCCTGATCTCTCCCTCTATGTCGATGCTATTCAAGTCAATTTGATGTAAGCGGGCAGTGATCCGCCCGGCAGCGTAGCGGTGTGAGCGAGCCGGCTCGTCTATGAGCCCGACGGGTCCGGCTGGATCCTCCGATTACGGGTTGCGCCTCCTGCAGCGGATGGCCCGTACAAGGCCGTCCTCTCTTCATCGTCCTCTCCCTCATTTCATGTGGGTTCCCCCGGGGGGTCTTTTTTTTGTGACTATACCCATAACTTTGCCGTGGTTGGAACCATAAGCTGGCCGCGGCACGTAAGAAGGCCCTTTGTTTTCAATAGCGCTTTTTGGGAGTAGTTGGCCAGTTGGAACCATAAAGTGGCCGGGAGTGCAGAGTGGACCCATAAATTGACCGTGAGTACAAGATCGTGATCGAGCTATCCTGAAGTCTGCCGCAGCGCAGGCTTATCTTGACGAGGGGCTTCAGCCTTAGACTCCATGGGGGGCCGCGGCATTTTTTGAACTTCTTTCCGCCAGCGTCGGCGCTCCAGCCCTCGCCTACTCGTAGTGCAGTGCTTGCATTGGGTCGATTCGGGTTGCTCGGAGTGCGGGGATGAACGAAGCCGCGCAGGCCACAAAAGCGAGCACGATGATCGCAGCCGCAAATACGAGTACATTATGCGGCGACAGGCCAAACAACAAGGCGCCGAGCAAGCCGGTGACGCCAAA
>DATJYK010000203.1:0-2560 GCA_035578005.1 Terriglobia bacterium | reverse complement strand
GGCGGCTTTCTTTCGCCCTGGCAGCGCTCTGAGCTGAAAGCGCTGCTTCGCGACGGCGATACGGAGCAGCGCCTGGCGCGGCGCGCCAATGCGATGCTGCTTCTCGACGACGGCTGGAGTTGCGAGCGGGTCGCCAAGGCGCTCTATCTTGATGACGATACGGTCAGGGGCTGGCGCAAGCTCTACGCCGAGGGCGGGATCGACGGCTTGTGGCGCTTCGAATCCGGAGGCGGGGCTAGTCGCCTGACCCGGGCGCAAGAAGAAGAATTGGCCACCTATGTGTCCGAAAGCCTGCCGCGTTCGGCGCGGCAGACGGCGGTGTTTCTCAAACAGCGTTTTGGCGTCGTCTACGAGAGCCGTTCCGGGTTGATCGCGCTGCTCCACCGGCTTGGCTTTGAGTACAAAAGGCCTCGAACGATTGGCCGCGGCATGCGCGTGGACGATCAGCAGGCGTTCATCGGCGGTTACGAAAAGCTGTTGAATTCGCTCGGGTCCGACGAGGCCGTCGTCTTTGCGGACGCCGTGCATCCCGTCTATGCGGCGCGAGCCGTCGGCTGCTGGGCGCGGCCGCAGGACACGCCAGCGATCGCGCAGACCGCCGGCCGCGGACGCCTCAACATTCATGGCGCGCTCGACCTCGAAACCGGCAAGACCGCGATGATCGAGGTGGAAACCGTCGATGCGGCCTCGACGATCAAGCTCTTGGAAACAATCGAAGGCAGATACCCGCCGAGGGTCTTGGTCCACGTCTTCCTTGACAATGCGCGCTATCACCACGCCGTTCTCGTTCAGCAATGGCTCGCGCAGCCCGGCAGACGAATCTGCCTGCACTTCATCCCCAACTACTGCCCGCATCTGAACCCGATCGAGCGGCTGTGGGGCGTCATGCACAAGCATCTCACCCACAACCGAACCTGGCGAAACTATCGCGAGTTCTCCAACGCCATTCTGACCTTCCTGCGCCAGAAAGTTCCCAAACGATGGGCCGAGTTCTGCGATTCGGTCACAGACAACTTCCGCGTCATCAATCCAAGGCTTTTTCGGGTTTTGGTCTGACCTAAGTATATCGTAATTTCTGCTGAGCTGAGTTCATATTGCCCCGCACGCCCGCACGTCCGAACAGGGTGGCCCGTGCACTAGCGAAGGCGGGATCTCCCGCGATGATCTTCCCGGACCAAAAAAAACGGCGGAAATTAGCCCTGCCTAGTCTTACTGCGTCATAAATTGGGGCGAGTTTGGGTTTGGAGGCAGCACGGGCATCTGGGGAGAGTGTGGGCGATGGCGGCGGCTATTCGTCGTCGGAGGGTTGGGATGGAGTTGGCGACGTGGCGCTCGGGGCGCAGGGGTGGATCGAGTGGGTCTGGGACGGGGGGAAACGGCAGATGTTTGGAAACGCCGGGGGCGGGGATGTCCTGAGGGGGGAATCGTCTCCCTTTCGGCGATCAGGAATCCGTAAGCTGCGATGCACAGCGTGGCGTGATGGTGAAAGCCACGCCATCCGCGGCCTTCGTAATGGCCAAGGCCGACCTCCTGTTTCAACTCCTGATAGTCGCGTTCGATGCGCCAGCGCAGTTTGACGGCGTCGACGAGCCTATCGAAGGGAATGTCGGGCGGCAGGGTCGAAAGCCAATACCGGGTCGGTTCGGCTTCGGTCTCGGGCCATTCGACGACCAGCCATTCCTCGGGGCGCAGTTCGGATCGCAGATTGTCGCGATGAGCCGCATGGACGCGCACGCGCGCGAAACGCCCTTTGAGGACATCGTTTGTGCCTTCACGCCATTCGATGACCTGCCAGACCTGCTCGGGCAGGTCGAGCGCCAGTTCCTTGACAGAGGTGGGCTTGCGCTCATCGTCGCGCCGCAGGCGCAGCAAGGGACGAGGGCCTTTGCCGCTCCAGGGCTTGGCTTGCGCCAAAGGCCGCACGCCCGGCGCCCAAACGCTGGTCGTCGGCCCGACGCCCATGACGTAAGGCAGGCCAAGCGCCGTCACCGCCTCGCGAAACGCAGTATCGGACCCGTAGCCGGCGTCCGCCAGCACAAAGCCTTGCGGGATGTCTTGCGCCAGGGCCTGCTCGATCAAGCCGAGCGCGATCGCCGTCTTGGTCTCAAAGACGACATCGTCGGGAACCCCCGCCTGCCTGCGCCGCAGGCCGTCCTGGGCCCATTCCTTCGGCAGGTAGAGGCGATAGCCGACAGGCAGGCTGGCATGATGATTGGCGAGCGAAAGCGTCACCGCGGCCTGACAGTTGGCCCGCTTGCCGAGCTGTCCGCAATATTGCCGCGCAACCCCGACCGAATGCCGACCCTGCTTGGGAAAACTCGTGTCGTCGAGGATCCACGCCTCGATCGGACCCTGCCGCTCCATCGCCGGCAGGACGCAGGCGCGCACCTCCGCCAGCACGGCCGCGTCAGACCATTCCGACTGCCCCACGAAATGCAGCAACGATTGATGTTGTCCCGAGACCCGCGATGGAGCCGTTGCCGCAGCCAAAGGCTCCACGCTCTTGCGCCCATCCGTCCCCAGCAATCCGGCGCAATAGGCCCGAAACGGCGCCTCACGG
>DATJYK010000202.1:0-14867 GCA_035578005.1 Terriglobia bacterium | reverse complement strand
AAACGCTCGGGCATGTTCTGGACCGTCCGAGGAGCGAACGCCATCGTGGCCCTGCGCTGCTGTTGTCTCAACGGCCGCTTCGAGGATTACTGGGAGAGCCGCCGGGCAGCCTGACTTCCACTTTTATGTCGCGCACCCTCCTGGAGGGCCGTAGCAGGTGCTTGCCCAGCGCTTCTGCCGGGGTAGGCCTGGAAGCGATTTGGTGTTCTCTCGTGAGCCTGTCAGCCGCAAGAGCCGATGGGAGGGCAGGCTCGCGTCGACCGCCACGTTCTGCTCAGGGAGCCGGCGCGTCGCGTTCCGGCCAGGCTAGCGTTAGCAGCAACCCTACGGCGATCCCCACGGAAACCTCGACGAACCGGTGCACCGCCACCACCGCCACTGGCCTGCTGCGCGCGATCAGCATCACGACGGCCAGAGTGACGCTCGAGAAGCGGTAAGCAGCCCGGTCAAGACGGAGGGCTTCGCAGATGAGGCCCTGCGCGAACACCCCGGCGCCGAAGGCGTAGAGATTCGTCCCGAAATAACCCGCCAGAAACGCCCCCATGGCCGCCCCCAGCGCCGTTCCGGCAAAGCGCTGCCGGGAGACTGTCCATGCCGCCCCGAGAGTCGATTGCATCACCACCAGAGTTGTGATCGCGGCCCAGTAACTTTCGGGAAGTCTGAAGAGGCGCGCCACCAGGAGTGAAACTGTGGCGGCCACCGCCGTCCGCACGGAATGCACTACGGCCTGCCGGGTTAACCATGCCGGGGCCCACCTTCCAATGTGCGCCATACTCCCTCCTTTGTATCCGTGTCCTGCCTCTCTGGCTGAGCGTGAATGCGCACTCAGCACGGTGGGCAGCCACGACCTTCACGTTTTATGCTATGCGAAAGAATGCTGACGGCGCTGCAAGGCGTGGGCGCCAGGATATGCCTCGGGGACAGTATCCGTCCTGTTATATTGTTAGAAGTTTAGAGGGGGCCCCGCACCCAAGACATTCGTTGGGGCAAGCCGGTGCGACCGGATCGACGGAGGTGCTTATGGCAAAGACAGACTCTCATTCGAAGGGCGGTGATGCCGCCAAGCTTGATCCCCAGCACTATCAAGTGGAGTACGAAAATGATCGCCTGCGTGTGCTGCGCGTGAAGTTCGGCCCCAACGAAAGATCCGTGATGCACGGGCATCCCTCTGGCGTCATCATCATCCTGAGCGATTGCGACTTCAGAACCTATCTTCCCCAGGGCAAGTCGCGGAACATCATGGGAACGAGCGGCCAAGTGATCGGCTATGATGAGCCGTTCGAACATATGCCGGAGAACATGAGTTCCAAGCCCTTTGAGGCGATCTTCGTGGAACTCAAGGAACCAGAATAATTGCAGATAACCTTTCCTACTGACGGAGAGAACGGCCAGCCAGGTTATTCGACGAACGCTTCGCTCAGGCTGAGAGGGGGATATGACGAACAGTACCGGGCGCAGGGCGGCTCTTCCGATTCTCGATTGGATGCAAGCTTATCAGAGGGACTGGCTGCGGTTGGACATCGTTGCCGGCTTGACCGCCGCGGCCGTGGTGATCCCCAAGGCGATGGCTTACGCGACCATTGCCGGGCTACCAGTCCAGGTGGGGCTCTACACGGCGTTCCTGCCGATGGTCATCTATGCCGTGTTCGGGAGCTCCCGTGTGCTCAGCGTCAGCACAAGCACGACCCTCGCTATTCTCGTCGCGGCCCAACTGGGCGAAGCCGTTCCAAAAGGCGATCCTGAAAGCCTTCTGCGCGCCTCAGCCACATTGACCCTCCTGGTGGGAGCCCTCCTGCTGCTCGCATCGCTCCTGCGGTTGGGCTTCGTTGCCAATTTCATCTCCGAACCCGTGCTGATCGGCTTTAAGGCGGGGATTGGGCTCGTCATCGTGCTGGACCAGGTTCCAAAGATACTGGGCATCCACTTTCAGAAGGGTTCCTTCGCCCACAATTTGCTTGGCATCTTGAAAGGGCTTCCTCACGCCTCGGCGCCGACCTTGGCCGTAGGGCTTGTGATGATTGTATTGCTGGTGGGGATGGAGCGCTTTTTCCCGCGGGCCCCTGCGCCGCTGATTGCGGTAGGGGTTGGGATTGCCGGTGCCGGCCTTCTGGGGTTGCAGGCACACGGCGTGGAACTCGTCGGGCATATCCCCAAGGGACTACCGTCTTTCATCTTGCCGGATACTTCCCTTGTGCAACGACTTTGGCCCGGAGCTGTAGGTATCGCCTTGATGAGCTTCACCGAGACCATCGCTGCCGGGCGTGCCTTCGCCCGGACCGGTGAACCGACTCCGCGCGCCAATCAGGAGTTGCTGGCAACAGGGCTCGCGAACGCGGGCGGGGCTTTCCTCGGATCGATGGCCGCCGGAGGCGGCACCACTCAAACTGCGGTGAACCGCCTGGCAGGGGCGCGTACCCAGCTCTCCGAGCTGGTCACCGCCGGGGGTACGCTCGTAACTATGCTCCTGCTTTCCGGCTTCATTGCGCTAATGCCTGAGGCCACGCTGGCGGCAGTGGTTATCGTCTACTCGATCGGCTTGATTAAGCCCAAGGAATTCCGTGCCATCCTCGAGATCCGGCGAACGGAGTTCATCTGGGCCATCACGGCTCTGGCGGGGGTGGTGCTGCTCGGGACGCTGAAAGGGATTGTTGTCGCCATCATTGTGTCCGTGGCGGCCCTCGCCTACCAGGTTGCTGACCCGCCGGTGTTTGTACTGGGGCGCAAGCCGGGCACCAACTTCTTCCGTCCACTTTCCAGCGAGCATCCCGAGGACGAGACCTTCCCCGGCTTGTTGTTGCTGCGGCTGGAGGGACGCATCTTCTTTCTCAACGCTGAACACATCGCGCAGAAGATCAGAGCTTTCGTGGAAGAGACGAAGCCGAGGGTGGTTGCCGTCCATCTCCGTGGCGTGTTCGATCTCGAGTACACGGCGCTGAAGATGATGATCGAAGGCGAGAAGAGGGAGCGTGAGCGCGGTGTGATGTTGTGGCTGGTGGGGCTCAACCCGGGAGTATTTGCCGTGGTTGCGCGGTCCCCTCTGGGCAATACCCTGGGCCGCGAGAGGATGCTCTTGACTCTCGAAGAGGCGGTTGAAAAGTACCAGGCATCCGCCGCAACGGAAACTAAACAGTGACACCAGCCCGGCTCCAGGGGCAATTGCTAGAGGTTGGGCAACGCCCACAGGCACAGCATCGCGATTCCTACCGGTATTAGCGCAGTTTTGAAGAGCCGGCCGGGACCGATTCCGGCGGGGCCAAAGCTCTCGCTGAGAATCGCGAACCCTGCCGGATTGGGGGCGTTGGCGATTACCGTCAATCCGCCGCCCGCAATGGCGCCCGCCACCAGGGCGTACTTGAATTCCTCAGACACATTGGGAATCTGCGCACCGAGAAACGTGAGTGCGGCGTTGTCGGTGAAGGCAGTGAGACCCGCGGTGCCTAGGAACAGGGGCAGCGCCTTCAAATTCCTGATGAGTGGCGCCAGCCACCAGCTCTGGAGTCCACCGAGAACGACCAGTCCCGCGAGGAAGAACCCCACCAGGAGGCTACCGTTGAGGTTAAGGTCATCTTGCTGCTCCTTCGTCACCGTCGTGAACCCTAGAAAGAAAAGAAAAAGAAATAAGAAGACGGTCGCGTGGTGAAGAGTTGCAACGATGACACCCAGAAAGATGAGATGCACCGCACTCATCCAGAACGGTGAGAAGGGCCGGTTCGAGGCGCTTATTTCCGCAGCCGGCCGGTCGATCTCCTTGCGAAAGAAAACGGTCACCAGCGAGGCGTTAATCAGCACGGCCACCGCGGCCTTCCAGCCGAAATGCGCCACCATGTGTCGAAAGTCCCAGTTCCAAACGCCGGCGACCATTAGAACCGGGGGAGCGGCAAACGAGGTCAGCACTCCTCCGATCGAGACGTTGGTAAAGAGAACAGCGAGAGTCCCGTACCTGAAACGCTCCGAGCATTCGGCCGTCATAAAACGATCACGCAGGATCAGAGCCGTGACCGTGATGGCCGCGGGCTCGGTGATGAAACTGCCCAGCAGAGGTCCAACGATAAGGGCTACCAGATAAAACGAGATTGCGCCGGACATGGGAAGGATTCGCGCTGTGCCGCCAATCAGTCGACTGGCAAAATCGATGATGGGGCGGGTGCCGGCCACGCTCATCACTACGAAAACAAAAACCGCCTCCGTGAAGTTCACGCTATCGACATAACGAATCGCTTCTTGGCCGCTCTTGAGAAATGTGATTCCCAACACCAAGATGCCGGCCCAAAAGCCAAACACAATCTCCACCTCACCCAGCAAGTGAAGGAAATTGTGCCTAAAAGTGGCTTCCGGGTACTGCAGCGAAAGATCCCTCAGTTTCTTGACAAAGAAAGTGTGGACAACCGCCACTAGAAAAAGGGCAGCCGCGAGGATTTCGACAGGGCTTGGCCTCACTTGGGCGTGGCTCCGGGAGTCTGAGTTATGAGTCTCAGCTTAGTTTGTGGGTTCGCCTCCCACGACGCTCTTCCGAGGCGCGTCGTCAGCCTGGCGCGGGAACAGCACCGAGCTGTTGCAGCAGCCCAAGCGTGTCCATGATGATTCGGCTTTCACTGAGCGTGCCGTTTTTGACCACATCGATAACCACTCCCCACACCTTCACCAGCTTTCCCGTGGGCGGAATGCCCAGGAACTCACCGCGATGCGTGCCTGTCCACATAAACCGGCTGACTACCTTCTCGCCCTCCTCGATCTGTTCGTCCAAAATCCAGTGAATGTCGGGGAACGCGGAAAGAAATATGCCGATGGCATACCTTAGCCCGTCTCGTCCCGGTCCCTGACCTGGGAACGGCACATGTTCGACGAAGTTTTTCGCAACAAGTTGATTGATAGCGTCAAGGTTCTTCCTGTTGATTGTGTCCTCGACGAACGACTTGATGAATAGCTTGTTGTCCGAAAGGATCATTGGATCTGACTCCTTCTCTCAATCAGTCAAGCAGGTATCGCGAGGCCGCACATCGTCAAGAAACTCTTTCACTCACCACGTCGACCTGCCCGGTCACGGCCAGGTCCTCCGACACCCATTCCTTGAGCAGCGTGTAAGCGATGGCGAGAATGACCGGCGCGATGAAAAGGCCGATGACGCCAAAGGCGATCAAGCCTCCGATGACCCCGGAGAGGATCAGCAGAAGGGGTAAATCTGCGCCTTTCTTGATGAGGAACGGCTTCAAAAAATTGTCGATGGTACCGGCGACGATCGTAAAAATGAGAAGGACCGTGCCCCAGACCGCCTGTCCGGACCAGTAGAGCCAGACTACCGAGGGCAGCAAAACCAGGAGCGGCCCGAGCTGCGCCAGGCAGAGGATAAACATTACTGCAGCCAGCAGAGCCGCAGCGGGCACACCAGCAATAAACAACCCAACACCACCTATGGCTGCCTGAGTGAGTGCGGTCACAACGACCCCAAGCACGACGCCGCGCACCGCCTTACCCGCCAGCACAGCCACCTCCTCGCCGCGCACTCCGGCCAGGCGTCTAGCGAATCTCAAAAGCCCCTCGCGGCAGGTTTCTCCCTTTGCGTAAAGGATGATCGCAATCGCCATGGTCAGGAGAAAATTGACGATGGTCACGCCTGTGCCGCCCGCCCGCGCCACAAACCACCACAGCGCCCGTTGTGCGTAAGGGGAAACTTTCTGGGAGCGCTCCTCCGGGCTGAGCGCGGCAAAGGCAGCCCAGCGATCGGCCAGCTTCTTTCCTGCAAGTGGAATGTGCTCCAGCCAGGGCGGAGGCGAGACCAGAGAACCAATATCGAACGACCGGATCTGGGCGCTGATGTTCTCCGCATTTCTTGCGATGGTCAAGACGGCAAACATCAACGGGGTCAGAACCATAAGCAGTAAGGCGGCCGTCATGAACGAAACGGCCAGTCCCCGCCGGTTGCCGAGCAGCTTCTGAAGCCGCTCCTTGAGCGGCCACGAGGCGACAACGATGATGGTGCCCCAAACAATGGAGATCAGGAACGGCCGCAAGATCCAGAAGCTTGAGGCGATGAGCAACAGGATGAAGAGTACAGACAGAATCGTATGCGTGACGTCGCGACGAACGGAGACGTTCTCCTCCATGCCTGGACCTCCATCATTCAGCACAACCGATGAAGCAGTACCGCAGAGACCAGATCAAACCCGATGTGCTACGGCGCGTGAAGACGTTCCATGGCGCTTGGACGCGAGCCTCAACGATCCGCACCACCTTAATATCTCTCCGGTATGAACTTTCTCCCCTTCAGGGTTGCTTGGTCGTCATACGCGCCCTTGTTTGCCCGCTTGGGAAGCTTCACCTTTTCCCGTGGCAGCTTCTTGTAGGGGATCAACGACAGGATATGCGAAATGCAGTTGAGCCTCGCCCTGGACTTATCATCCGAACGCACAATATACCAGGGTGCGACCTTGGTGTCAGTCGCCTCCAGCATCATGTCGCGTGCGCGCGAGTACTCATACCAGCGCGCGAACGATCCCAGATCCATCGGCGAGAGCTTCCATTGCCGCATCGGGTCCTCGATGCGAGCCTCAAAGCGCTTTTCCTGCTCCTTCTTCCCGACCTCCAACCAAATCTTAATGAGGATCACTCCGTTTTCCACGATAATCCTCTCCATCGCCGGGCAGAGTTCCAGGAAGCGCCGGTGCTGCTCCTTAGTGCAGAAGCCCATGACGTATTCCACGCCGGCGCGGTTATACCAACTGCGGTCGAAGATGATCACTTCGCCGGCGGCCGGGAAATGTTGCATGTAACGCTGGATATACATCTGGGACTTCTCGCGGTCGGACGGCGCGGGCAGGGCTACGACTCTGAAAACGCGAGGGCTAACCCGCTCCGTAAGGGCCTTGATGGTACCGCCTTTACCGGCGGCGTCACGTCCTTCCAACACGATCATCACTCGCAGGCCTTTCGCCTTCACCCATTCCTGCAGAACGCAGAGCTCCGTCTGAACCTTTCGGAGCTCCTTCATGTATTCCTTGCCCTTCAGCCGGGGTTTCGCATTACCGTGCTTCTTCTCTTCCTTCGCCATGACGCCCTCCAGGAGGGATGACCCTCTTTAGCATTTCGATGAAAGCCTAGTCCGCCGAGCCGGAGCCAGACAACTGACAAAAGTGACAGGGGCACAACAAGATGTCTTTTGACTACCCTTACGACACCCAGTCCGGCCCATTTCGATTCCTGCTCACGGGCTTGCCAGCAGCACTACCACAGAGCGCGGTCCTGCGCGGTAGGTGTGCCCTGAAACCGCTGGCGCTTTCTGCCATTCGACGATATCCAGTGGAGACTCAAGGGTGGTGTCGATCCACCGGCGCCAGGTGCCTCCGTCCCCGCTGTCTGTCGGCGGCAACTCGAAATCGAGCGCCTCCCAATACGCGTTCAGGATTACATGGAAGCGCAGCCTTTCCCTGCGGGCCTCCACACCAAGCGCCAAGCTGTGCGAATGATGGCTCCAGTCCGGCTGTCCGAGTTTCACGCCATGCCATGTCAGTTTTGATTCGTGAAGGAGTTCGTTCAACCCGACGCGATTGCGCTCGGCCTCGATATCGCGCAGCAGCCGCCGGGCGATCAGCAGAGTTGTGAATCGAAGCACATCGGCGTGCTTTTCCACCAAGCTCCAGTCAAACCAACTGATCTCGTTGTCTTGGCAGTAGGCATTGTTATTGCCCTGTTGGGTGTGCCTTACTTCGTCGCCCATCAGAATCATGGGCAAACCCGCCGAGAGCAGCGTCACGGCCAGAAAGTTCTTCACTTGCCGATTGCGCAGCGCTTCCACTGCAGGGTCATCCGTCGGGCCCTCAACGCCGCAGTTCCAGCTTCGATTGTCATTTGAGCCATCGCGATTCTCTTCCCCGTTTGCCTCGTTATGCTTCCGGTTGTAAGAGACGAGGTCATTGAGCGTGAAGCCGTCGTGGCAGGTTACGAAGTTGACGCTTTGCTCGGCCTCGCGCCGCTTGTGGCTGTAAATCTCGGGACTGCCCACAAACCGGTCCGCGAGCTGTCCCACCCTACCTTCGTCGCCGCGGAAGAAACTGCGAACGTCGTCACGGAAGCGCCCGTTCCATTCCTTCCAACTATCGCCCACGAAGCTGCCCACCTGATACAGGCCGGCGGCATCCCAGGCCTCGGCGATGAATTTCGTGCCCGCCATTGCCGGATCAGACTCGATATCCCACAGCACCGGCGGGCTTGACAGCGGATGTCCTGAAGAATCGCGGGCCAGGATCGACGCAAGGTCAAACCGGAAACCATCCACGTGCATCTCCTCCGTCCAATAGCGAAGGCTGTCCACAATCATGCGGCGGACGATAGGATGATTAGCGTTGAGCGTGTTTCCCGTGCCGCTGTAGTTGGCATAGCGAGAACCGCCGGCTTCCAGGATGTAGTAGGTGCTATTGTCCAGTCCCCGGAAGCTTTGCGTTGGTCCATGCTCGTCGCCCTCGGCCGTATGATTGTACACAACATCGAGGATCACCTCGATCCCCGCCCGGTGCAGGGCCTTCACCATGTCCCGGAATTCGTCGGCCGGGCCCAGCGGATCCTGGAGCGAGCTGTAGGCGCGATGCGGTGCAAAGAAGGAGACGGGCGCATAACCCCAATAATTGACCAGTCCGGTCGGGCAGTCCTGGGCATCGAACTGAAACACCGGCAGCAGTTCGACGGCCGTAATCCCCAGCGCCGTGAGATAGGGAATCTTCTCGGTGAGGCCCGCAAACGTTCCGCTCGTCATCTCCGAGAGGCCCGAACTCGGGTGTCGGGTGAAGCCGCGCAGGTGCATTTCATACACCACCGTCTGCGACGAAGGCCGGTGAAGGGGCGTGTCGCCTTCCCAATCGTAAGCACTGGAATCCAGCACCACGCTTTTCATCGCCGTCGCGGTGTTGTCTCCTGGGGCGGCCGCAGCGTCGCGGTCGTAGCACCTCGGCACAGCCACGACGCGGCCGTAGGGATCGAGGAGGACTTTGCCGGGATCAAACCGCATCCCGCTCTCGGTATCCGAGGGGCCCTCGACGCGATAGCCATAAATCTGCCCCGGCCCCACGCCAGGCACAAAAGAATGCCAGTAGTGATAGGTACGGTTGGTACTGGGATCGATGCGGATCACCCGGGCGGGCCGGTGGTCATCATCGTGGTCAAAGAGCAGTAATTCCACGGCTGAGGCGCTGCGTGAGTAGACACTGAAATTGGTGCCGCCGTCAAAAGCTGTGGCGCCAAGAGGCGAGCTGCGGCCGGGATTCTCAGCAGGGTTCACGGCCCCACCCTCCCCAATTTCTGAGAGTTTCCTCCTCCTCCTCGGCGCTGTTATCGTATTGGTTATATTTGTCACAATCCTTACCGGGCACGCTCTGAGTTGCGACGAAATCCTGACAAGCTTTTGATTCTTAAGGACATTCCAGCTTCGTTCGCATCTAGTTTTTCGATACCCCCTCGTCGAGTGAGGGCGGGAGCTCACCCCATTCGCCGACATCCTTAACAAGGTAAGCTGCGGTTCCCTCATCCTTGGTAGCGGGTCAGTTTGACGTAGGGGCGGCCCTTGTGGCCGCCCAGCGTGGTTCCGTTGCGTCATTTGGGCGGCCACATGGGCCGCCCCTACGTCAAACTGACGCATCGCTGTAAATCGCGATTCTCGGGACTCATCCCCTCGCTTGTGCTTCCTTCCGCGCGAAGTAGCGGTATGCCGCAACGTTAAAGAGATTGACCAACACGGCGATCACATTCCACCCGATCACCGGCCGCGAGGCAATCAGTAAGCCGTACCAGACCCAGAGGATCTGAAAGACGCCCATGATTGCCGCCATCCTTGGATTCATGCCCGCTGTTGACCGGCGCTTGAGCATCGCGATGAGGTCCGGCACAGCGGCAAAGGTGGTTCCAAAACCCGCCACCAAGCCAAGGATCTCTGACCGCTTAATCGTGGGGTCCAGTAGGCTCGGCACATCGCGGGGAACCAGTTCCCCACAGCCGCTGAGCGCAACGACGCTCAGGAATACAATAGCCAGTATGAATAGCTTGAATCTGCTCATTCCCGCACCTCCTTTAATGAACAAGCTCTTTCCCCAATTTCCGCGGCCTCCGGTATCGTCTTCACTCAAGCCGAACGCAGTTTTGGGCACACCTCAAGATTGCCTCGTCAAGGAGAAGATAGAAGCCTTCCAGGGTCCTTCATCCAAGTACAATCCCCGCGCCTGCAAGTCGCCGCCGTCGCGGTCATGGGTGGCGTCACTGAGGTAGTCCTTAAGCCGCCACCTGTGATGGCCAAGATCGTCGAACGGCAGCCCCACGTAGCATTGGCTCTGGTTCGGGGCATAGTTCACGGTCACCAGAAGCCGGCCTCCATCGGGGCCCTCCCAACCGAAAGCCAGGAAACAGTCCGAAGTCCAGTTTCCTCCCCACGCGGGCGCGCAGTCGAGCAACTGCCACCGGCCCTCGCGAACAGCAGGCTGGCGCAGCACGGCCAGCAAGCGTTCGTAAAACTCCTTTAGCTCAGAGTCAACGGGTTCTTCGGGGGCCCGGCAAAGATGGGGTGAAATTCGTTTCCGTCGTCCCTCAAACTGCCCTTGATGAAAGAATCGCATCCCTGGGGAGAGAAACGTAATAACAGCCGCGGCTTTGTGAACTTCAGTTGAAAACGTGGCGGCGGCGCGCGGCTCGTCATGATTTTCGAGGAAGCGCACCATCTTGTTCTGGAAGTCGAGCCCGGCGTACAGATGCTCGCGGACCGGCCGGGCGTGGCCCTCACGCAGGCGGTCGTAAAGCCGTTTATCGTAAGCGTAATCGAACCCCTGTTGCAGCATGGTCCATTCCAAGTCCCAATAGACCTCAGCCATAAAAAGGAAGTCCGGAACCTTCGCCCGCACGCGCTCGGTGGTCTTAGGCCAGAAGTGCTCAGCCTGGATGCCCCAGGTCCGTTCAAAGACATCCGGCAGCACCAGCATGGCCATATCGCAGCGCACGCCGTCACACTGTCCGGCGATCCGTTCCAGTTCCCCTGCCATGGCTTCCTGCGTGGCGGGATTGCCATAGTTGAGCTGAAGAGTGTCGGGCCAGCCCGCAAAGTAGGGATCGCGGCCGTAAGCCAGGATTACATCGCCGCCCTTGCGGTGAACGCGAGTATAGTTGGCGGGCGCGCGTTCCAGGTCCGATTTAGTTCCGGGAACGTAGTACTCGGGATGATCCTCCACCCAGTAGTGGTCAAGTCCAGTATGATTGGGTACGAAATCCAGCAACAGCCGCAGGCCGCGCTGGCGCAGCCGCTCGCGCAGGCGTGCCAGGGCCGCATCGCCGCCCAACGCCTGATGCACGGTGTAACCCGTGATGGCAAACCCGGAACCAGGAATGTCTTCTTCCTTGAGATCGGGCAAAGTCTCCTGAAACTCGTGCAGCCATTCCGGGTTCTGGCGTGAAACGCGCTGTCCCGCGAGGCCAGTCTGCCAGACGCTCAGGAACCATACCCAGTCGAAGCCTGTTTCTGCCAAGCGGTCCAATCCGGCGTCCGGAATGTCATCCAGAGTAGCCGGCCGGCCGAGCTCGCGGGAAAGCTGGGTCAACCGGACGCGTGTGTTGATCTGATAAAGGGAAGGATAAAGAGGCTCGCGCATGCCCGCTCCAATCTGTAAGGATTTGCAAATTATACCTGTTCCCCTGCCGGATCAGCCGCAGTCCGAGAGACGCCGCGGAAATTCTCAATCAGGATGTATATGCTGATCGAGAGCACCCAGAGCGGGAAAACCAGCAGCATCCAGGGGATGGTTCCGACGCTCAGCACCAGCATGAGTGCCAGGGCGAAGCCCAGGAACGCCATCCAGCGTGGCACGATTCCGGTTCTCAATGAGATCGTGGAAGTCGAGATCATGAACACTCCGGCCATTTTGATGGCGTAGGTGTTCATGGCTTGATAGATCTGGATACGCGCCAGGGCATAGACGCCGCTTCCGATCAGGTTTGCGGGCCCGCTGATCATGAGCCGGACCATCCCTCCTGCGACGGACGCTGCGGTGAAAATCATAGCTAGGAACAGCAGCGCGCTGCCAAAGAATACGGTGGCAAAAAAGCGGTCTTCAAGCTGGCCTAAGCGGTCGCGCAGCACCCCGACAAACCACAGGAACGAGATGCCGGCGAACGGCAGCAGGTTCAAGGCGAGAGAGAGCCTTCTTGAATGCCTCATAACATCGGTCGCGGCCGCCAGCGGATCGGCGGGAATGGCAGTGCGGATGAGCACCATGCTGGCCATCAGCAAAAGTGAGAAGAGAATGCCGGCGACGGCGGCAGCACGCGGCGTGGTCAAGCCTCGATGGATTGAATCAGATTCACTTTTCACTTAAGGTGGCCGGGGCTCCTATGTTGTCAGGTTGTAGCGGGCGGTCTCTGACCGCCGCCAAACCCGCCATACCGCACGGGCTGGAACGGCCCGTGTTGGCGGCGGTCATAGACCGCCGCTACAGCCCGATCCGCCTGGAAGCCCGTGCTCTGAAATTGGCTCCATCAGGCAGGATTCTCACAATTCTCATGCCAAACCATTTTCCTTTATTTTCAACAACATGATGGGATCATCCGTCAATTTGGCATATTTCACCTGCGGAGGTCCCGGCGCATGCGTTCTCGCGGTGTGCGTGCACCACCGAACCCTCACCGAACCCTAACCTGTTGACACACATTTATAACTCATTACGCATCAATAACATTCCGGCTTTGCTCGCACGTGCCATGCTCCAGTGGCAAGCTTTATAGCTTGGCCCGGTCACTTCAGGTAGTGCCGCCAGTCGAAAACCACCCGAACTCCGGCCGTGGTGACAGTTCGCAGGTGGGGCGCCGGCGCTCCCGTCGGTGAAACCACCGAAGGGCTGGACGGCTTATCGAACCCAACATAGGGCTGAATTGTCAAACTGGAGCTCTGGTCCAGCGAGAAGTACCGGAAGGGGCGGTACTCGAAAATGGGGAATTCCACCTGCATCGAGTTGACCGCAACGATGGTGGTGTTGACCGGCGGCACGCCTGGCGTGGGAATGGTCATGGG
Organism: Terriglobia bacterium; assembly: GCA_035578005.1. Classification (GTDB taxonomy): domain Bacteria; phylum Acidobacteriota; class Terriglobia; order UBA7540; family UBA7540; genus Gp13-AA77. Next base: position 1,840 of record DATJYK010000202.1, on the reverse strand, counting down.
ATGGTTCTGACCATGGTTAAAGAAAGCCAAGCCCACTTCGCGCCCGAGCACGAACTGGAAGCGGCCGATGCGCGTGGCAATGCCCGCCTGCCAGGGGATGAGACCGCCGCCGGCCGCTTCTACGGCCATCTTCTGGAGAGTCCGCCGGGAGGTGAAGGCCAGAATAGGGGCAGCCACCAGCAGGTCGCCTGGGATCAGCCAGAAAGGCGCCCGAAAGCGCGCCGTAATCCCACCACGGCCAGGTACTTCCGCCGTGCCCGATGAATGGGCATCCTGACGAAGACCAAATTCGGCAAAGGCCAGGCCGTCGCTGGACTCATTGAGCGCGCCTTCCAGGCCGAGGCCCAATCGAACAGCAGTTTCCAAGCCTGCGGTGCCGCTAGCGCCGGTTTGGTTAGCGGCGAATCCCCCACTCAGCGCTCCGCCGCGTGCCGCGGCGGTTACCCCAATGAATGGCCCGAGTTCCGCCCGGAAGCGAGGAAGCTCACCAAGGCCTGCACCCAATGTCGGTACCGGCGTTTGCTCCAGGATGGGCACCAGCGCTCGGATCTCCGCCACGGTGCCCGCGGTCTCGGGAAAGTGCTCCTTCTGGCAAACGTCAAATCCATCCGGGCCGGTCTCGGCGAGATTATCCAGGTTAAGGGTCGTCTTGCCCGCGAAGGTGTCCAGCAGTTGTGCCAGACTGTCGCGAACGGCCGCTGCGGCGCGATCTGCATCTTGGGGCCGCATGTACGCGTCACCCAGGGCGACAAAGGGCTGGCCGCTCCAGGTGGTCAGTGACACGCCATGCTCGTTGTAGTAGTCGTGCGTCCCTTTGCGTATGGCGGTGTTGCCCCACGTCCCTATGGCGTGGCCCGCGGCGAAACTGTCCTGCAAAAAGTGCAAGGCGAAAGTTTCATCGGCTAATGCGGCCCGTACGGCTTTGGCGTGCGCCTCGGGAGCAAGACCACCACGGGCAACCTCCGACGCCATGGCGAGAGCGCGCAAGTGGAACCACACGTAAGTTGCCAGGGCATTCAGATCAGCCTTGGGGCTCAGCGCAAGCCGCACATAGCCTTCAGGCGTCATGGTGACGGTCGTTCGAGGCAGCAGAAAGTGTGCGTTGTTCGAACTTGCACGCGTCACATAGTCCGGGTCGGCCCTCTGCAGGGCGATGTCAGAACTTCGAACGGCGTTCACGCGCTGATCGCGCCGCTGGGCTGCGGCCAGTTGTGCTTTCAGACGCGCGCTGACGCGCGCCACGCCGATAATCCACGGCGTGTTCAGAACGTTGTTCAGCATGTCGCTGGCGGAGCAGGAGTGGTCCCCGGCGATCGCGGTCCAGGCCGCCAGGTCAATACAGGTAGGATTCGTGCCCTGCGCCGGATCGGCCATCGGGCCACAGAATTGCGCCTCGTGTCCCAAACGCGCCTCAGCCCACAACTTCTGCAACAACGCCCGCTGCTCCGGATCGAGCCGCTCGACCGCGAGCACCGCGATGTCCCGGTGCTCTGGGTACACCCAGGCAAAGGCTGCCACAACCTGGAGTTCGATGAGGCATGCGATCACGGCCAACTTCACAGTGTTTAGCCTGTGGGCCCGGCCACCAGTTTTGCGCCGCATTGATCTCCTTAAGAAGGGCGAGGAATAATGAACGCTGTCACACCCTTTAAGAGCGCTCTCCAACGGTCTTATTGCAGCCCACTAGACTAGTCTACTTTGCGGTGCAAAAATGACCTTTCGGACGAGCAGTAGATCGGAAGAGGCCTTGTGGGTCTCTCATGGCCTTGATCATTTTGCCGGGACTCTGCCTCGCTCTTCATCTTTGCTACCCTGGTCCTCACTTCTTCTCCCGTCTCGG
>DATJYK010000201.1:0-71408 GCA_035578005.1 Terriglobia bacterium | reverse complement strand
CCGAATCGCAGGGTATCGACGCCGCGCCGCGCGAGCTCTTCGATGGGCAGGCAGGCTTCGAAGTAGTTCAAGTCCTCAAAGGCGTGGGCCTCGACGCGCTCGGCCTCCGTCAAGGCCTCGTAAAAGACGCGATACTCCGCTTCGTCGAGCGGGCAGTTCAGGTAGTCCTCGCCGCCCTTGCCGTAGCGGGAAGCCGGGAAGATTCGATCGTGATTGAGCGTCTCCGCGTCCACGATAGGACTGATGGAATCATAGAAGGCGAGGTTCTCAGCTCCCGTCAGCCCCCGGAGGCTCGAGGCGAGCGAATCCGAAGTGAGCGGTCCCGTGGCGATGAGGCTGAGTTCGTCCTGCGGAATCGCTCGCAGCTCTCGCCGCTCCAGCGTCACGAGCGGATGCCGGCTGAGCGCCGCGGTCACAGCCTCCCCGAACCGTTCGCGGTCAACGGCCAGCGCCGCGCCGCCCGGCACGGCGTTCTCATCCGCCAAGCGAAGCAACAGAGAGCCCGAGCGCCGCAATTCCTCCTTCAGCAGCCACGAAGCTGCGCCGGGCGTGTTCGACTTCAGAGAGTTGCTACAGACCAGCTCAGCCAAATGATCGGTTTTGTGTGCCGGAGTCGTCACCGCAGGCCGCATCTCATAAAGCACCACGGGCACACGCCGCTCGGCAAGCTGCCAGGCGGCCTCAGAACCGGCGAGTCCACCTCCGGCGATGATCACAGGCTTCATCATGCCCTTGTTATAGAATCCGAATATTTGAGGCCTGAAAGGCCGAACTAACACAGCCCTGGGCAACGCCCAGGGCAATAGATGCCGCGCCAGTCAGGAAGCCCTGAAGGGGCGATTTATTCGTGCCTTCAATTTGGCCTAGACGGCCTAGAGCGCCCCCTTCAGGGCTTCAGGTCTTACCACATGCGTTCAGCCCAGGCCTACAGCCTGGGCTGAGATGGATCGCGCCTTCGGCGCTTTCTAAATGTGTAAACCTCAACTGCGGGCTAGAAGCCCGCCCTTCCATGCAGCGCGCCGTCACGGCTTCAGAAGCAGCGGTGAGGGATGTTTGGGTTGGTAAAGATAAAGCTCGCTGCCACCCGGCAGCTTCATGGAAGTGAGCAGGCCCCAGCGCACATCCTGGACGGGCCGCGTGAACTCAACGCCTTTGCCCTTCAGCTCTTCGGCCGTCGCTTCGACGTCGTCGCACATCAAGTAGAGTTGGTGGTGCCCGATCAGCGCTTCACTGCCCTTCCAAGCCGCTTCGTCGGTGGGGTGAATGCCGAGTTCGGCAGGTGGCAGACCGAAAATCAGCCAGCCGCCGCCGGCGTCAACGGAAGGAAAGCCGAGGACGTCCCGGAAAAAAGCGCGATCCGCCTCCGTGTCCTTGGTGTAAATCACAACGTGAGCCGCGTTAATCATGGTAGTGCCTCCCTTCGGCGCTGTGTCATCGCGATCCGTGGTGACAGACGTCGCGTATTAAGCGCGCGCTCACGAGCGTCCAATTTCTCCGTCCAATAGAATGACACACAAGATGGCTACGATTCTGCCGGAGGTGCAAATGAAATCAATTCGCCGCGCATGCCTGACTTTCGCCGCGCCTATCGCGGCTGCGGTCACCCTCTTGGGAACTCCCCCGAGCGCAAGCCCTGCTCCAGGGCACTCGCTCGCCGCGCAAGATGCGGCGGGCCAGTCCGAGATCGCAACCGAAATTGCGAAAACGCGTGAGCTTTGGGTCACCGAGTGGAACGCGAAACACATCAACGAACTGACGGCCTTATATGCGCCCGACGCTATGTTTCTGACGGCGAGCGGCGACCGCGCTGTCGGACCAGCGGCCATTCGCAACCTGTTTGAGGGCATGCGCAACTCCAATACCAGTAACCTGCGACTCCACAGCTTAGCCGTGGAACAGTCGGGCGACTTAGCCTACGACAGTGGAAGCTATCACGAAACCGCGGCGCTGCCCGACAATCCCCGGCACGAAATCCAGGGCAGTTACCTGGCGGTTTATAAGCTGCAGCCCGACGGCCGATGGCTGATCGTCCAGCACGTGTGGACCGCCGCGTCACCCCCGCACGTAGAGTTCAAGCCCCTGGCAGAACCCTAGGCTAGCGGGGACAGAGACTTCCTTACCCAGCGCGAAATCGCGCTGTTTCCGCGGGAAGCAGCGTCGGCGAGCACAGCCCTCGGGCCACGCATCGTCAATTTCATTTGAGCTAAGGCTTCAGCGAACCCGTAAAATGGGTTAGTATCTCTGCTCACCAGGAATGGAGGGCGCGCTGAATGTTCACTCGAAGATGCGGTTTGGTTTTCCTTGTTTTTGCCGGAGCTGCTCTGCTGATATCGCCGCTTCGCCCGCACGCGGTCGCTGCAGCAGCCACGCCTCACACTGGGGCCAATTACCCGGATAGCCTCGCTCTCACGCCGCCGCTGGGCTGGAACAGTTACGACAGCTTTGGCGGAGCCGTGAACGAGTCTGAATTTCGTGACAACGCCAAGTATGTTGCAGACCACCTGGCGCGCTACGGCTGGAAGTACGTGGTAGTTGACTACTACTGGTACTTCGCCGAGTCCGGCGTGGAGCACGGCTCCTCGAATGAGGACAAGATCCCGACTTCGATGGATGAATACGGGCGGCTTCTGCCCGATCCGCAACGTTTCCCTTCGGCAGCGGGCGGCAAGGGATTCAAGCCGCTGGCTGATTACGTGCATAGCCTCGGCCTGAAATTTGGCATCCACATTATGCGCGGCATTCCGCGTCAGGCGGTGGAACGCAACCTGCCCATCTACGGCGCTCACGGCGCCCACGCCCAGGACGTGGCCGATCTGAAGAACACGTGCCCGTGGTCCAAAGCGATGGACGGAGTGGACGTCACCTCGCCCGCGCACGGCGCGGCCGGCCAGGCCTATTACGATTCCCTCGCCCGGCTTTACGCAGCTTGGGGCGTGGATTTCATCAAGGCTGACGACATGAGCCGGGGTAACAAGCCGCCGCTCGAGGACTATCACGGCCCCGAGATCGAGGCGCTGCGCAAAGCCATGAACAAAACCGGACGGCCCATGGTGCTGAGCCTCTCGCCCGGAGCGACGCCGCTTGACGCGGCCGCAAGCGTCTCAGAATGGTCCCAGATGTGGCGCATCTCGGATGACATGTGGGACAACTGGAAGGAAGTGGATGAGCAGTTCGCGCGCGCCCGCGATTGGGCGCGCTACAGCGGACCGAACCACTGGCCCGACGCGGACATGCTCCCTCTGGGTCTGCTGCGCGTCACGGGATTCGACGAGCCGCAGCGCCAGTCGCGCCTCACGCGCGACGAGCAGGTTACCCTGATGACCCTGTGGAGCATCTCCCGGTCGCCGCTGATGATGGGCGGCGATCTGCGCTCGCTCGATCCCTGGACGGCGTCGTTGCTGGAGAACGCCGAGGTGCTGGCCGTCGATCATAAGAGTTCGGGCAATCACGAGGTGTTTGAGCGCGGCTCGCAGGTGGGCTGGGAAGCCGACGCGCCGGGCGGCCAAGCCAAATACGTCGCCCTGTTCAACACCGGCGAGAGCCCGAAAGAGATGTCGATAAGCTGGGCGGGATTAGGTCTCAACGGAAAGTATGATGTGCGAGACCTCTGGCACAAGCATGATCTGGGAGCATTCCAGGGACGCTTTGCAAACACCGTGAGTGCGCACGGCGCGGCCCTTTATAAGATGAGCCCGGCGGCACACTGATGATCCGGTTCCGGTGCCGTGCCATTCCGACGCCGAGCTCGCGAGGCGGAGGAATCTCGCCCTGAAACTGAAGGAAATACGAGATTCCTCCCTCGCAAGCTCGGGACCGGCTGCGGCTCCTCGGAATGACAGCGTGGATGGGTTTTCGACAGATTGTTAAGCATGTCCCTTTTGCCGTCCCTCAAAAATCCGTGCGAGCCGCGGATTGTCGCGAACCAATTCCTCAACCTGCTTCAGGACCTCGGGCGAGGGTTTCGATTCAACGAGGGCGGTGACGGCGGCTTCGGCGTTGAGCGGCTCGGTGCGGATGAGCTGGAACAGAAAATCGAGCGCCTCCTGCTGCCGGGTGAGAGCGATTGCCGAGAGCAAAACCGACCGAAACCAGGCGTCGCGTTCCACAGCGAAGCGCTCACGCAAGACCGTGAAAGCCGGGGCAGAGCGCTGATCTGCGATGGCCCAGGCGGCCTCCGCCGCGGTCTCGTCGGCGCCCGCGAGGAAGCGGGCAATCCAGGTCATGGCCGAGGCGCCTTCGATGCGCAGGATGCCGCCGTAGCAGGTGCCGAGCACCTCGGGCTCATCGGAGGCCAGAATTACCCTGAGGCGCAGCAGCAGAGCGGCCGAAGACGAACCGACCTGCTCGATGGCGCGAGCGGTTTCGACTCGAACCGACTTGTCCTTATCAACGAGGAGTTCCATGAGGCAACGCAGCAGCTCAGTTTCAGGAAGGCTGCGGCACTGCACCAGAGCCAGGACGCACGTGCCGCGCAAGGTGCCGGCCGTGTCTTCGCTGCCGCCCCAGACGGGCTCAGGTTGGAAGTGACGCATGCCGCGCAGGAAGACGTCGACATCCTGACAGCCAAGCGCGGCCAGTGCGCGGCTGAGCGCGTTCTTCGCCCAGCACTGTGGGTCAGTCTTGAGGGGATCGGTGAAAAAGCGGTCGAAGGCCGCGAGCAGCTCTGGCAGCAATTGGACCAGGCGAAACTTTGCCGTCAGGTCAGCGGCTTTGCCGACGATGTAGTTGTTGCGGTGAGTGAGCGCTTTGCGCAGCGGCTCGACGGCTGCCTCCGGTGTCAGGTGCCTGACTTCATCGAGCGCTGCAAGTTGCTGTTCGAAGCTGCGTTTGCCGGGCATAGATAGCGAGGCGCATACAGGTGATAGAGCGGTGCCCCAGCGGCTCGCCGAAAGTGAGCGCGGCCTGGCACCACCAAATCGAAATTCTCTGTGACCTCCGTGCTTCGAAGCCATTAAACACGGTGACTCGCGTTCGGGGCACAGTCATAAGACCGTGGGCCATGCTGCGCTAACACCCGGTTTGCAGATTCGGCGAGGCGAGGTAGGCAGGGCGCGTCCTTCGTCACACTATTTTCATTTCCTCCGGATTCCAATGCACGACCGTGCCCCGCTCGTAGCTGAGATTGCTCAGCAAGGCCGCACCGGCGGCGCGGAAGCCGAAAACCGCGTCTTCCACCACAGGTTGGCGCGTTCGCACAGCTTCAAAGAAGTTCTTCAGATGATCGTAGCTGTCGTTATAGCCCTCGGGCGCCACGTACTTTTCGTAGCCAAGCGGCAGCTCTCCGGTCGGGTGCGGGAGAGGATACTTTTGCCGGTACGCCTCCAAAATCCGCTTCTGCATGGCCTCCGGAAAGGTCCCGATGTTGTACCCCGGCTCCGTCTCGCGCGGCGTGCGGCTGACGCTGACTCCGCCACCGCCGATCTCCATGGTGCCTTCAGAACCCGTGAAGATCAGCCCTTCGCTTTCGGAACCTCCGTCCACGAAGTTGACGCGCAGGCTGAGGTTGAAGCCTTCTCGATAGTCAAAAAGTCCCACCAGTACGTCCGGAATATCGCGGCCGTCCTTCCAGAAACGCAAACCGCCGGTTGCCATTCCGCGGAAAGGCCCGTGGGTATTGGTCACGAAGTGCGTGCCGCTGAAGAGATGGACGAAGAGGTCGCCGGCCACGCCGCTGCCGTAAGCCTTCCACTTGCGCCACTGGAAGAAGTGCTCGGCGTTGAAGGGAATCTTGGGCGCGGTGCCGAGAAACCGTGGCCAGTTGCAGGTCTCGGTGGAGGCGTCGGGTGGAACCGTGTAGTTGAACGCCCCAATCGACGAGTTGCGGTCCCACCAGGCCGTGACCATGTTGAGTTGGCCGATGGCGCCCGAAGCCAGCAGTTGTCTGGCCTTGGCGTAGATCATCGAGCTCACTCGCTGGCTGCCGATCTGAATGATGCGGTTGGTGCTGCGAGCGCAATCGATCATCTCGGGCCCGTCGGAATACAGGTGGATCATCGGCTTTTCGCAATAAACATCTTTGCCGGCCTTCATCGCATCCACCGAAGCCTGCTTGTGCCAATGATCCGGAGTGCCGACGATCACAGCATCGACGTCCTTGCGGGCCAGGATTTCGTTGTAGTCGCGCGTGGTGAAGACGTCATCTCCCCAGAGTTCCTTGCTGTGCTCAAGCCGGCCGTTGTAGCAATCGGCCACGGCAAGCAGCTTCACGCCGGGAACCTGAAGCGCAACCTTGGTGTCATATTGACCCTGTCCGCCCGCGCCGAGCAGCGCAATCTGGATGTGGTCGTTCGCCGCCACCGGCTTCGCCGGCCCCTCTTGTGTTCCTGCGAGCAGATGCATCTTCGCCCCTCCAACCACAAATGTCTCAGCGGTCGCTGCGCTCGCCGCCTTAAGAAAGCCCCTACGATTGAATCTATCCACTCTAGCCTCTCACTTCATGGAAAATTGATCGCCTTAGTCGACAATCTATCCTGTCGGATTGTTGCTCTGTCAGTATATTTCGGTCTACATCGAAACCTCGTCCCGCGGAACCTCCGGCGCCGGAGGCGCCTCCATCGCCGGTCCGCTGTCGGACGAAGCAAGTTCAGGAAAGGCACCGGCCTCGGGCGCGTACTGCTGGTACCACAGCACCTCGCTCGACCTTTGCCAAAGACGAGCGAAGATCCACAGCAGAATGACAGCTTGGCTGAGGAAGAAGGAGGTGGATACGGCTTGATGTGAGACCCAACGAATCCACACCCACAGGACCAGAGCCGTTCCCAGCGCTGCCACCAGGATGGGTCGGAAATAGAGCCAGAAAAGAGAGCGCAGGTTGGTCCAAGTCACGTGAAAGGCGCGCACGACGGAGCGGCGCATGGCGTACTCATCCTCTGCGACCGCTCCCACTTCCGCCATGTCAAACCAGAGCCGTACCGACATCAGCAGGAAGAGCACCACAAGGCCGCCTATCATGCTTACCGCCATGTGCGGCGCCGGCGCCGCGAAATGGTCCGACAAGTTGTCTGACCAGACTCTGAAAACCCACCTGATGATCGCCACCGGAATCAACACGAGGAGCAGAAAAATCACGAGCCGCACGAAGCGCCAGAAAAATTGGCCACCGGCGCCGAAGAACTCACCGGTGGTGAAGGTGCGGTCTTCGTGGTAGACCTTCAGAATGCCGCCGGTGAACAGCACCATCAGGACCACAAAGACTGCGCCCGCCAAAATAGGTGCGCCACCCAGAACTTGACTGTCAATCTCAGGACGGGCAAGAAGCTCGGCCAGCGCACCCAGATCGAAATGGTGGTAAAGCCGGTCAGCGGCGAGGCTGTTGTCAAGAACCGGACCGACCGCCTTCACCAACGGCTGCGCGGCGAAGAATGACAAGCCTAAACTGATGATATAAATCCACCACAAAAGGCGCTGTCGGCGCCACACCAGACTCCATCCGGCTCGAAGCACGCGAACCCCTCTCTGTGCCAACTAGACGAGCAACGCTACCAGTTGAGCGAAACCCTCACTCAGAAAGAGCCAGTAAGCCTCAAGCTTGTGAGTCGCGCCTTTGTGAGGCTCCTCCGTTTGGCTGTTGTTGAAGAAGTCTTTGTCGAGTGGGACCTTGTGATCCGGATCGACCTCAGCGGAGATAATCTTTGCCTTCTTCAGGTACTCGTACCGAATCCACCGGTCGCGCCCGTCCCATTTCTCGCGAACGGCTTCCCCGTCATCGAAGCGCACTTGCGTCTCCACCGGAAAGATGAAGTCGCCCTTGCGGTGCACCAGCACGGTATCTCGATAAAGCGTCTGGCCGCTTTTTTCGGGCGGCGAATTCTTCACGTACCAATCCGCCCGGTCCGAGCGGATGCCAAGCACCTCGTAATCAAGCACGTTGGTGTTGGAAACAGCCTGGCTAAAATACCAGCTCAAATCCTGCCCGGATACGTCTTGAATGGTCTTCAAGAAATCGGCCCCCGTCGGATGAGTGAACTTGTACTGTTCGAAGTAGGTGTGCATCGCGTTCCGCATCGTGTCTTCACCAATGACGCCTTCAAGCGTCAGCAGCACTGTGGCCGTTTTACCGTAGGTGACACCGCCGTAAGCCCCGCTGCTCATGAACTGATAGGCGAAGCGTGTGAGCGGGTCGGTGTCGGCTTCCGACGTGTATTCGAGCCGCAGCAGCTCCGCATCGTCCAGGGTTGCACCCCAGAGGTCGATAGCGGAGCGCCCTTCGCCGTAGAGGGCGTCCATAACCTTCGACTCGGTGTAGCTATTGATGCCCTCGTCGAGCCATGCCTCCTCGAACTCATTGGTGGCCACCATCCCGTACCAGTATTGGTGCCCGAATTCGTGTTCTGTCACCAGCTCAGTCTCACGAATTCCCCGCGGCTCAGACCAACTGCTGCCGCCTGTGATCAACGTGGGATACTCCATTCCTCCTGCGTCCGACGCGCCCTCGGGCGGATCGACCACGGTTATCCGATCATACGGATAAACGCCGTACCAGCGGTCGAAAGTCTCAAGCGTACCCTTGACAGCTTGAAGGTAGCGGCCCGTCTGGCGCAGGTGTCCGGGGGACATCAGCAGGTGAATCTTCACGGGCCCCTTGGGACCCGTCCACGAATCCTCAACATCTGTAAAGTCGGGGCTGGCGGTCCACGAGAAGTCGTGCGTATCCTCGGCGTGGTAAGTCACCGTCCGCGTGCCGTCCGGATTATCCTCGCCCGAAACTTCATCGCCTGCGGCTCCCAGGATGTAATCGCGCGGCACTGTGACCTTCACGTTGAAAGTGCCGAAGTCGGCGAAAAACTCGGTGGTGGCGTGGAATTGATGGCAGTTCCAAGCCCCGTGCCACCAGACGCCCACCTTGGGAAACCACTGGCCCACCATGAAGAAGTCGCGCTTGTAACCCGTGCGCTCTACCACCTCCGGCAACTGATCATGAAATACCATCCTAAACGTCACCAGCGCGTTGGGGGGAACGGGCTTAGGAAGCGTGACCTGAAACACCGTGTGGTCGTCGGCGTTGTGATCGTCCGGCTGGACAAACTGCATCTGGCTGGTAAGATCGCCCATGCCATCGACTTCGAGCGAGCGAACTTCAATGGCGCCGTAATGTTTGGCATCCCATCCTTTCTCGGGACCGACGCCGCGCGTCCCTCCTTTCCGGACTTCAGTCATGAACGTGGATTCCGGCTGAAACGCGTTCAAGTACAAATGGAAGGGAAACGTCTGCTGAGGCTGGCCGGTGAGGTTGCGGTAAGTCAATGCCGCGGTGGCCTCGATGGTTTTCTTCGCGGGGTCAAGGCGTGCGTCAATCTGGTAGGCAACCACCCGAACCGATAGGTCCTTTGACTGAGATGAGGGTGCAGTGGCTTGGGCAGTCGACTTCGACGCCGAAGGCCCTGTCGGGCCGGCAAGCGCGCCTGGCCCATCAAGGGCGCTTAACACAAGGAATGCACCTAGCGAGAAGGACAACGCTGATCGATGATGCATTCGCCGTCTCTCCTGAACTTCTACCTCCAACCGCCCCAGGACCGCGCCACTATACCACCAGCGAGGGTCTGTCACCAACCTGCGCCGCCCGACTCGGCCCGACTCGTGCGATCGCGAAATGCTTCTCGCCCGGCTAGATTTCCACGGCGCCGGGTAGTGGTGCAGTTTGACGTGGGGGCCGCCCAGGCGTCAAACTGTACCACCGCCTGGCGGCGACTGCGAGAAGCTTCATATCCTGAACGGGAGGTGCTGCAAGGCTGAGCGGTGTCATCACGGCGTGCGGCCGCCGGTCCTGGGGTTTGCGCTAAGTGCGAAAGACATTATGGCGGGCTAGAACTGCACCGAGAACCCACCGCAGTAGCTGCGGTAAGTGGGCGTTAGCACGAGGGGATCTTGGGCATTCGTACCGCGCAGATGCACGTAACCCTCGCCGGTGATGTTGCGCAAGTCAGCGACGGCTTCAATGTGGGCGCCGGGCAGAAAGCTGATCGCTGGCAGAGGCTGGCGAATCTCAACTCCCAGGAACGGGGCCACGCCCAAGTCCGCGAGCCCGCTGGGATCGACAGCCGTGAGGCTCCCTTTTTCGAGCCAGCCGTAAGAAGCAATCACCTCGGTCTTTGACCCCGGAACGCGGGCGGCAAGCTTAGCCGCCGCCATGCGGGCTCGCCGGCGTTCAACTTCACGGGCGAAGCTGGAGGAGCCAGCAGCTTCAGCCGCCTTCACCAGTGCCAGGGCGTCGCCGGTGGAGTAGATGACGCCGGCCTCGAAGTGTTTGCCGAGCGACTGCGAAACCGAGGCGCGCAGCCCCGATGAGCCATAACCGCCAGCATTCAAGTTGACACCCCCGGCGGTAGCGTTGGGAAGCACGCTGCCGGCTGCAGCCCACTCTGCCCACGCCGCAGGTTGTCCCGCACCCCGCACGACAGCGTTGCTGAAACCATCATGGTAAGCGGCAACCTGCACCTGGGTCTTCTTGGTGAGGCGCCGCGTATAGGCCGCTTCGCTGTGACGGACGGCCTCAAGTTTTGGCGCACCACCCCGAAGGCTCACACGCGGGAAGGCGTTCGTAGCCGCTACCTTATCAGCAATCGCGTCGTCGCCACCGCTTGCCGGGTTCAAGTCGCCATACTTTATTGTTACCGTGCTGGCGGGGTCCAATCGGTACTCTAATTCAGCGTGAGGCGCCGCCAGCAAGGCCGTGTGCGTGGCGTCAAGATAATCCACGTCTAAACCACTGGTGAGCTTCAGCGCACCTGAAATCTCGCGCGTCTGGGTGTAGCTCACCACCATGCCGCGGGCGGCGAGTAGGTTGGCAATGTCCCCGAAACGAAGTCCCGGCTCGCCACCGGCAAAGTTCAACTGGTGGACCACCACGGTTATTTCCTGCGGATTCGTCCCGCCGACGCCATGCCGGTAAGAAGTGGCGATCGACGACGTTGACACGCCTTGCCCACTCATCGAGGTCGACGCCAGCAGGTCAGACCCAGAAGTAAGCGGCCGCCAGTAGGCAACCACCGTACCCAAAGTCACCTGATCACTGAAAGGGTCCCGGCCGGGATCCTCGGGCATCATGGCAACCAGTTTCTGGCTGGGATCAAGAAGCTTCTGCGGGTGGTCAGACGGGTCTGTGGCGTAGCGCAAGACCGGCCGCACCGCCGCAGACGTGCGCAGCACCCACTTCCAGTCGTCATTTGAACGCGGCGTCGCTTGATCAGACGAATGGACTCCCGAGAGCAAAGTGCCAAGCATCAGGCTCAGGGTGGCGGAGCGCCCAGGCTCAATCTCGATTCCGCTGCGGACAAGATTTGTCGCGGCGACGCGCAGCGAGTAACGGCCCGGAGCAAGGTTGTTGGCGGCGAACCGGCCGTGGACATCGGTCAGAACCCGCTCCACACGCCGTGTGACGCCAGGACCCACAATAAACACTTCGCCGTTCACCAGCGGATTGCCATGGCGGTCCGTCACGATCCCAGCAAGCCGCCCACTCGCCGACGTTGTGTCCGCGGCTCCTGCCATCGTGCACAAAAGTGTCGCCAGCAACAGGCTCGAGCACGAGCGATAGAAACGAATTTGAATGAGGCGCTCTTTCACACTATTTAACCGCCACCCTTGTGGTCGCCCGCGCGCGGGCACAAGGCCCACCCCTACATGCCATCTGTCACTGCTCCACTTGGAACGTCGATGACTCGGGCCCGACTGACTGCTTGCTTACATTATCAGTCACCTTCACCGCAAGCGTGTACTGTCCGGGTGAAAGTGATTTGAGCGGAAGCTGTTTCGAGATCGTCACCTGGCTCGTCTGCGCCTGCTCCGCCGTAGTAAAGATAGACTTGCCGTCTTTTTCTAAATTGTACTCAATTTGCGCCGAGGGCTTGTGAGTCTTGGGATCGTTCGTGAGATTGTAAACTTGCATATAGATCCCAAGGTTCTGATCACGATGAAAGATCTTTTGGACGCTGGGTTCCACCTTGGTGGCGCCGATAATAAACATGCCTGACCCCACCTGGTTGGTCGGAATCTCCTGAATAAGATTCGCCAGTATCAAAGAGCTGCTTTCGAGCTTGTCGTCGTCAAAATGGGGCACAACAATCCCGATATCCTCGGTGCCGATGTTACCGCTGTTCTGATCCTTCACCACCAGGCTTAGCTTGTAACGGCCCGGCTTCAAAGGAACCGCTTTTTGATAAACCCGCTTCTGGCCTACATAAAGATCGAAATTGTGCTCGGGAACGTCCACCACGACGCTGTCGTCAAACGTTGTGGCCACGCGCCCGCTCAGGGTGCTCAATTGCCCGTAAATGTCCAGAACGCCGTGCATCACGCCGTCCTTGTTCTGGAATTCAAGGTCCTTCTGCGCCACCTGAACAGTAATGGGAACCAGCACGGTGTCGCTGGTGATCCGGATAAAGTCCGTCCTCACCTGAAACGGCACCATCACTGCCGTGATCTTATGAGACACCGATGCCTTGAGGTCGTTAAAATTGGTCGCCGGCGGCTTGAAAATCTTGGCGAAGGTGTCAAGGCGCGTGAACTCCTCCATGCTCTCCGGCAGGCCGCCCATCGGCTGGCCGATGGTCATACCGTCGGTCCGCGTGAAGCGATCGGTTTTCGACGCCATGCCCATCGACTCCATCAGCGTGAGGCCGGCGCCAGGAACGTGCAACAAAGCGTCTTTTTCGCCAGGATCCATGGTGAGGTGGTACTCACCGCTCATGCTGGGATCGACGAATTCCAGCTTGATGTTATTGCCGATGCCGTCGATGTAGTTATAGGTCCAATCCTCAAACGGGAACGTGGAGGTCTCGCCGCCACCCTCTTCCATGGGACGCTCGTAAGTGCCGCCGCTGGGGTGCGAGTCAATCTCGTTGGGCGGGCCGTACGTAATATAGATCCGCCCGCGGTCCGTCTTCCATCCCGGAATGCCGGAGGCGTAATGCTCATTGGCGTAGGCGATGCGCCGGTAGTATTCTTCTTTGAACTCGTTTTCGGGGCTGCCAGGGTTCGGGTTGCGCCGCTCCCAGAAATTCTCGATAAAGCTTTCGCGCTCGTCGTCGGTGGTGAGCTTTTTGAACGTCTGGCGTTCCTCGTCGGTGATGATGTAAGGAACTTCCTCTTCGATCCACTTCTTGTAGGGGCTCTCGTTTTCCTTCTCAATGGCCTTCTGACGCTTCTTTTCCTCCCGGCTCTGTTTGTCCGGGCTCGCGAGGAGGTGGAGTGAGTTGCCTAGGAAAATGAGACTCGCCGCCACCGCCAGCGCCGCAGGCACACTTCGAATCGCCAGCCGACGGGCTGAAGACATCCGATCTTGCTCGCGCTCTGACTTCATGCAGTGAAGTCCACCTACAGGAATGGTATTTTTGCTGGCAGGAAATGTCAAGGCAAACCCCCGATGACATCTTGGTCTAAACCCTTGACCCGACCTTTTTCCGATGCGGCCAGCCGTCAAAAGGTGGCCCTACGAAATGTTTGACCACTGGGTCTTTACTAGCGGTATGGAGGGGGGGAACCCCAACCTGGCGCGGCGCGGCCGCAACCAAATGGAATTCTCCGTGACCTCCGTGCCTGAGAAGCCTTCAACACGGAGTTCACGGAGCTCTGTGACCTCAATGTTAAGGGCTCTTGGGCACAGAGAACACGGAGATACCACGAGGCATGTTCAGATTTGCCCCGAGGCACAAAGACGAAGATCTTCGCGCGTTGAGAAGAAATTGAAGATTTGTAACACATTGATCGGCATGCGGCGAGCAACTTTCACGGCACTACCAACTTCAGCGGGGATCTCTCGCCAAGCTTGTACTCCGGCTTAGGCTCCCGGAACGTGCAGCAGTTTGTCTTTCTGATACTCCTCTTTGAATTCGTTCTCGCGGCTGCCGGGATTCGGATTACGCCGCTCCCAGAAGCTCTTGATAAACCGCTGGGTTATAGCCCCAAACTATGGAACTTCCAACGGGCCTCTTTCGTTTCTTTTGGTAGGCAGCCTCCCTGCTGAGGACTGCTGAGGGAAGGCCGCAAGAAGACGGGAGGGCGCATACGATGCAAACGCTTTTGCAAGACGTTCGCTATGGTCTTCGCATGCTGGCGAGCAACGCCGGCTTTACGATTGTGGCTGTCCTCACCCTGACGCTTGGCATCGGTGCCAACACCGCGATTTTCAGCGTGATTGACGGCGTGCTCCTCCGACCCTTGCCTTACCGCGATCCCGGCCGCCTGGTGATCATTTCAGAAAAGACTCCCGAGTTCGACACAATGGCCGTCTCTTATCCAAACTTCCTCGATTGGCAGAGAGACAGCCGCTCGTTTGAGAGTCTCGGCGCCCTCCGCTGGTCTGCCTACGACCTCACAGGCGGCGGCACTCCCGAGCATCTTGAAGCGAAGACAGTGTCGGCGGGATTCTTCTCAACCCTTGGGATCATCCCCATGCTGGGCCGTGATTTCGAAGCCCAGGAAGATCATCTGGGTGCGACCCGCGTCGCCATGATCAGTGAGGGGTTGTGGAAACGCCGTTTCGGCGCTAGCGCCGACGTCGTCGGCAAGCCCCTCACCTTAAGCGGGCAGTCCTACACAGTCATCGGGGTCCTTCCCGCCGGCTTTCGCTTTCTTGGTTCGGCGGACGTCTACACGCTGCTCGGCCAATGGGACGACGTGCTGGCGCGCTCGCGCGAGACTCATCCCGGCCTGCGCGCTGTGGGACGCTTGAAGTCAGGCGTCACTCAGGCCCAAGCGCAGGCTGACATGAACAACATCGCTGCTCAGCTCGCCCAGGCCTACCCCAAGTCCAATGCCAAGCATGGCGTGGCCATGCGGCCGCTGGCACAGGATATTGTGGGGAACGTGCGACCGGCGCTTCTCGTCCTGCTGGGCGCGGTGGGCTTTGTGCTGCTGATCGCTTGCGCCAACGTTGCCAATTTACTGCTGGCCCGTTCCACGACCCGCCGCCGGGAGATGGCTATTCGCGCCGCGATCGGTGCGAGCCAGGGCCGCATGATCCGGCAACTTCTCACCGAAAGCGTGCTGCTGGCCCTGGCCGGTGGAGCCTTGGGGCTGCTCCTTGCCCGCTGGGGGACGCAGGCCGTCGTAGCGGCGATTCCCGGCGGACTGCCGCGCATGGAGAACATCGGAGTGGACGGCTGGGTCTTGGCATTCACCCTCGCAGTTTCAGTAGCCACAGGTGTGATCTTCGGTCTGGCGCCTGCCTTACAGATTTCCCGTCTTGACCTACACACTATGCTGCAGGAAGGCAGCCGCGGCTCTACCGAGGGTCAACACGGGTTGCGCTCCGTGCTGGTTGTTGCCGAGGTGGCGGCCTCACTGGTGCTGCTGATCGGCGCCGGCCTGATGCTGAAGACCATGTGGGAGCTTAGCCGGGTGAATCCGGGATTCAATCCGCGAAACGTGCTCATGTTTTCCGTCAGCCTCAGCCCCGCCAACCGCTCCACGCCTGACCGTATCAGGACGGCCTGGCAACAAATCACTGACAAAGTGCAGGGGCTGCCTGGAGTGCGGGCAGCGGGCGTGGTGGATGACGTGCCGTTGACAGGCAGTGATTCTGAGCTGCCATTCTGGGTCTCGGGCCGTCCTCGCCCGAGCTCGCAAAGCGAAATGTTATGGGCCCTGCTCTACGACGTCAGCCCCGGCTACTTTCGCGCCGTCGACGTGCCCCTGCTTCGAGGACGGACCTTCACCGACGCGGACAACACCAAAACAGCGGCTCCCGTGACGGTCATCGACGAAGTGATGGCCCGGAGCCTATTTCCGCACCAAAACCCGATCGGCCAAAGCATCAGAATCGCCGTGCCGGAAGGCTTTCCTCCGGGTCTCGATCGGCCGATTGAGATCGTGGGCGTGGTAGGCCACGTTAAACACTTCGGGCTCGACGCCGACGCCACCTCCAAGATCCAGTACCAGCTCTACCTTCCTTTTGGGCAACTGCCCGACCCGCTTATCCGCATCACCGCGACCTTCATGACCATGATGGTTCGCACCAGCACCGACCCATTGGGCGAGGTCGGCGCCATCCGCAGCCAGGTTTCTGAAGGCGGCAATCAAACCATTTTCGACGTCCGAACGATGGAGCGAGTCGTGTCTGATTCAGTCGCCGGCCGGCGCTTTTCCATGCTGCTGCTCGGTGTCTTTGCGGGTCTGGCTCTGGTGCTGGCGGCTGTCGGGATCTACGGGGTGATTTCGTACACGGTTACCCAGCGTACGCACGAGATCGGCATTCGCATGGCGCTAGGCGCGGAACGAAGCAATGTACTTACGCTCGTGGTAGAGGACGGCCTGAGGTTACTGCTCATCGGGGTCGGCGTCGGGCTGGCCGCGGCTCTGGGCCTGACTCGGCTGATGTCCAGCATGCTCTACGGCGTCCGGCCAACGGATATCGCAACCTTTGCTACCGTCTCATTGTTGCTGGCAGGCGTCGCCCTGCTGGCGAGCTATGTTCCTGCCCGCCGCGCCACCAAGGTCGACCCCATGGTCGCCCTGCGGTGTGAGTGAGGCATCGTGGAGAGGTCTTTTTTTGCCCGTTTTTGCCCTTGACCTGGATTTTTGACGAGCTTGGCGCAGGGGTTGAAAGCTCACTCCGACGCCTATTCCTGGAGAGTTACCCGCCGTCGTGATCAACTTGAGCTAACGGCCTAGCCTACGTGCACGGCGAGCTCAGCGGCCAGGTCGCGCCGCCCGCTGGTAAATGTCGATATAATTTTAATGTGATACTTTACGTTAGTATTAACCTATGATATATAGGTTTGATATTCTAAAACAGTGGTATACGCCGGTGCAGACGGCGTCGCTCACGAGGCTTGCACCCCTCTCTTCAACGCTCAAGCGCCGGCCAGCAGAATTCGTATGTCATTGATGCAAAAGCTTGCTTCCAGCCCCCCGGCGCACTGCCAATCAGGCTAACTAACGGGCGCCAGTCCCAGGGGCCTGTGACGGAACAAGGCCTGCAACACTCGCGAATGGCCAGGGTGAGGCACGGCCTTTGTGCTCAGTTCTTTGAAGAGGCGATAAACGCTTTGGGCCAAGATCCGCGAGGCTACGAGGAGTTGCTTGAGGCTCTGGTGCGCCGCTGGCAGCCCCAGGATGCTTTCCGCGCCACCCCGAGTGAGACGTTTAGCGAGATTCATGTGGCAAATGGAATGGGCCGACTGCCGGCAGGAACCTTGCGGTTAAGCCAGGAGTTGGAACGGCCCTCGGAGCGGCTGGGGCGGAAGACGGAGTCCCTTTCGCGGCCGATCGAACGCACCATCAAGCTGCTGCGGGACCTCGAGGCGGAGGGCGAGCGCGCGGCGCCGACCGGACAGGCCCGACAGGCCGGACACGAGAGCGCAATAGGCGAAAATGAAGGATGATCCCATCATGTTGTTGAAAACAAAGGAAAATGGATTTTAGTGAGAATTTTGGGAATTTTCGACATCGAATGGTAATTTCCGCCGGTGATCCTGGGTATGGTGTTGTAGGGCCAGGGCTTGCCCTGGCCTTCCTGAGGCCGGCCCTACGTCCTCGGGCCCCTCAATCCTGAACGGAAATCCATTCTCAATTCATTATCTTCCGACGAACCGGCGCGAAAAATCGGCAAACGGCCATGCTTACTCGTGGTAAGATGCCGCTCATTGGAGGTAAGAGACCATGGCTCACTACACCCGACGCGAATTCCTGAAAACTGGACTTGCGGCCACTGCCCTTGCGGGCGTTGGAAGCTTGCCGCTGAGAGCGGCGCGCGAGTCTGCAACGGATTGGGTCACGCTGGGGAAATCCGGTGTCAAGGTGACGCGGCTCGCCTTGGGTACCGGGACCATGAGCGGTCACGTGCAGCAAAGCCTGGGACAGCAGGAGTTCACCCGACTGGTACGCTACGCCTACGATCAAGGCATCCGCTTCTTTGAGACCGCCGAATCTTACGGCGAGTCGCAGACGATGCTGGGCGTGGCGCTGAAGGGCATTCCGCGCGACAGCTACCGGTTGATGTCGAAGGTGACGACGAGCCCGGGCGTCGATCCGCAGCAGAAGTTCGACGAGCTGCGAAAGCTCTCCAATACCGACTACTTCGACATCATGCTGCTGCACTATCAGCACTATGCTACTTGGCCCACGGATAGCGCCCGTTGGCAGGACGGAATCCTGGAAGCGCAGGCGAGACACGCCGTGGTATCCCATGGCGCTTCGGTGCACGGCCTCCCGGCGTTGCGTCAGGTTCCGGGGAACCAGTGGCTGCAAATCGCGATGATCCGGATGAATCATAAGGGCGTGCGGATGGACGCGGAGGATTACAACACATCCGGCTTGGGAAATGTGAGCGAGGTGGTGACGCACGTCAAGGAGGTCCGCAAAGAGGGGATGGGCGTGATCAGCATGAAACTCGTGGGCGAAGGTGCGTTCACCCATCGTGAGGACCGTCAGGCGTCGCTGAAGTACGCATTCAGGACGGCAGGGGTAGATTCCGTGA
This sequence comes from Terriglobia bacterium, assembly GCA_035578005.1. Lineage (GTDB taxonomy): Bacteria > Acidobacteriota > Terriglobia > UBA7540 > UBA7540 > Gp13-AA77. The sequence continues at coordinate 52,993 of DATJYK010000201.1, read as the reverse complement.
CGATAGGCTTCAAGAACACGGCCGAGGTCGACGAAGCCATCGAAAACGTGAATCTGGCGCTGGCGTAAGTGGGGGCAGCACGGCTGCTGAAACCAGGGCGGAACTCTCCGTGAATTAACCTCTGAGTGCCCTGGAGTGCGAGCAGTCGGAGGGGGGAGAAACCAGGTTCCTGACAGAGCACCCCCCGGGGCTCATGTGTGCGCGCCGACGAACCCAAACTTCTATCACGTTGTTGCAGCGTAGGTTAGTGGCCATCAGGTGGCCTATTTGCCAAACGAGTCGGAAAAACGAACCCAAAACACTTAAACCACAGATTCAAAGATAGATAATAGTCAAAAAGGGGCCAAATTGGCGTTCGAAAACGAACCTGATTTTCGGGGAAAAAACGCGCAAAAATCAGAAAACGAACCCAACGAACTCAAGAAACGAACCCGAGCTTCGCCGTTCACCACCGTTCGGGGCCCCAGGTGTGGGAGACTGAACCCCTAAACCTTTTCGTTGAACTTGGCATCTCACGAAGTGCGCACTTGTTGTGACCGGGGGGCTGAAAGGTAATCACGCACATAACGGCAGCGCCCACCCCTGGATCTATTTAAGTGCTAAGGTCCCTGAGGCGACGCCCAGACGCAGTGAACGCAGGAGGATTGATGGCAGATCAGCAACGCAACGCGGCAAACGCCGTATTCGGTTTAAATGACCCCCCGGCCGGCCCACGCGCTCCGGAGGCTGCGCCTGGGTACGTGCCGGCGCCGCCTCAACCCGCGCCTCCCGGCTACGCGCCCGCGCCGCCAACCGGCGGATATGCTCCCGCTCCGCCGGCCAGCTACCCTCCGGCTCAGCCTGCGGCCCAGCCTGCAGGTGGGTATGCTCCTCCGGCGCCAGCGAGTTACGCGCCTGCGCAACCTAGCTATGCTGCGGCGCCGCCTGCCAGTTACACTCAGACTCCACCGAGTCAGCCCACCGGGTACTCCCCGGCTCCTCCGTCTGCTTACGCACCTGCTCCGGTGCTGACGCCCCCGCCCGCGCGGAATACGGCTCTCATCGTTCTGGTAGCCGTGCTCGTCGTGCTGGCTGGCGTCAATCTCTATCTGGTTCTCTCGCTAAAGCAAACCTTTCAGCAGGCATCAACCCAGCAAGGTGAGCAACTTACCTCACTGACGCGGCGAATGGATCTGGGCGACGACCGCTATGCGCAGTTGAAGGCCCAGTTTCAGGTGACGAGCGAAAAGCTCGGGATGACGGAACAGGAGCTAGGCCGCGCGCGGACCCTGGCAGCCAATATCCAGCAGCAGCAAAAGGCGGCCGTGGATCAATTGAATCAGGCCATCGCGCAGAAGGCGGGCACCGAGCAATTGAATCAGGTGCAGGCTGACGCCAACGCCAAGATCAACGGTGTCTCGAGCGACCTGTCGAAAAACGTGAATGACCTGAATAAGCGGATCGGCGACACCAATGACGCCTTGACGGGCACGAAGGGCGAGCTTTCCGGCGCCATCGCCCGCACTCATGATGAGCTGGTGGCGCTGGCCCACAAGACTGACCGCGATTACTTCGAATTCAGCCTGACGCGCGGAAAACAGCAGAAAGTGGGCAGCGTTCAAGCGCGGTTAGAAAAGATCAATACAAAGAAAAATCTCTACACCGTAGACCTCTTCTTTGATGACAAGCGCATTGTGCGCAAGGACCAGGCCCTGGACTCTCCCGTATTTTTCTATATGCAGGGAGCGCCCAGCACCCTCGAACTGGTGGTGAACAAGCTCGCCAAGGATACCGCCGCCGGGTACATCAGCGCGCCCAAGGGGTTCTTCCCCAATGCCACCAACGTGTTGCAGCAGAGACCGGGAGGCAGTGCGTCGTGAGGGAATACCCGGCCATTCCGAGCTTCCAATTTCGAGAAGGGCTGGCTTCTGACTTCAACTTTCGACCGTCAAACGGTCGACTGCGGCAGGATGGGGCTAGCTAACTGGGCTATTCAACGTGAAGTGGCTCCTGAAGACTGAACCCGGAACCTACTCCTTTTCCGACCTTGAGCGCGATGGCCAGACGCGCTGGGACGGAATCTCAAACAACCTCGCTCTGAAGCACCTTCGATCCGCTCACCGGGGTGACGAGGCGCTGATCTATCACACCGGCGATGAGCGCGCGGTGGTGGGAACCGCGGAAATTACTAAGGATGCTTACCCGGATCCGAAGCAGAAAGACCCTCGCCTGGTCGTGGTAGACCTGAAGGCGGGCAAGCGCCTGCCACGGCCCGTTTCCCTGAACGAGCTCAAGCAACAATCCGCACTGAAGGACTTCGCGCTGGTTCGGATGCCGCGCCTTTCAGTGATGCCGGTGAGCGACGCACAGTGGAAGCTGATCATGGAACTGGCCGAGTCCGCGGCGAACTGATCCATGGCGAGCCGTCGTCGAGCCGCAGTGGCAGACGTCCCATCGGCGTTGCACATCCGACCTTCCGAATCTAGTTCCCAGCACAGGATTGAGACACTGCAGCGCCGTGTCATCGCGTGTACCGCCTGCGCACGCCTCATCCATTACTGCCGTGAAGTTGCACAGCAAAAGCGGCGCATGTATCGCGACTGGGAATACTGGGGAAAGCCGCTGCCGAGCTTCGGCGATCCCGAAGCTGAGCTTCTGCTGGTGGGACTGGCGCCCGCAGCGCACGGCGGCAATCGCACCGGGCGCATGTTCACCGGTGACCGCTCGGGTGACTTTCTCTATCGTGCTCTGTATGAAGCAGGATGGGCAAACCAACCGGTTTCACGCGATCGCAACGATGGGCTCGTGTTGCGCGGCTGCTACATCACCGCGGCGTTGCGATGCGCGCCGCCTGCTAACAAGCCGCGTCCCGATGAGCTTCGCCACTGCCGCGAATGGTTTGAGGCCGATCTCGCATTGCTGAAGCGCGTGCGCGCGGTGTTGGCGCTCGGCAAGATTGCGTTTGACGCGTACTTAGCCACGGTGTTGCGCGCGGGAAGCTTTCCGCCTCGCGGCTCATTGCGCTTCGCGCACGGCGCGAGCTATGCGTTGCCGAACGCCTTGCCGCGCCTTTTCGCTTCCTATCATCCTAGCCAGCAGAACACTCAGACCGGCCGCCTCACACCGGTGATGATGACCGCAGTGCTCAGCGACATCCGGCGTTTCTTGCGTGACGGGAAGCTGCCCACACCCACTTAGTCACCATCTGCGCTTGCCGGGAACACGGTGTGCGTCGGTGCCGGCATGGGAGTACTGCCCTTGCGTTCGCGCCATAGGATGCGATTGAGCGTCGTCGCATCGACCGCGTCTGCGTGCGAAAAGTCAAGGCGCGCGGAAGCCTGAGCGCCCGGTGCGCTTGGTGCATTCATCTTGTAGAGCAACCCGTTTTTCCGGTTGCGATCGTCAGCATGGAACGAAGGCTGGCGGGGCGGCCCGCTGAACAGTTCCGCCATAGGCTCGGCCCAAGCGTCATTGTTGTTCATGGGCGGAAGGCCGAGAAGCTCTTCCATGGTGCGCATCATGTTGACGGTGGTGTAGAAGTGATGATCCACGAACGGATGCTCTGCGGAGCCGGGCGCGTACTTGCTGATGACGAGCGCGGGACTGCGGTGCGAGTCCACGTGGTCAGGGCCGTCCTGAGCGTCGTCCTCCAGGATGAAGAAGGCTGTGTCGTCCCAGTAGGGACTGTGCGAGACGGCGTCAACCACGCGGCCCACGGCCAGGTCGTTATCCGCTACAGAGGCTTCGGGAGTGGGCCCTCCAGGGCGCGTTCCCATTGTGTGATTGTTGGGCAGGCGCAGAATTATGAACTGCGGCATTTCGTCCGACGTCTTTCCCTCTTGGCGCGCTCTGACGAATCCCGCAAACTCATTCAGGAATTCGTCGGCGCGAAACTGGTCAGGATAGGAAAGGTTGAAGTCAGCAGCGCGCGGATCAAAGTGACCCACGAGCTCCGGCTTAGTGGGCACGTCGCGGGCGATGATCGGTATGGGCCAGGGCCAAGGGCTCGGCGAGCCGTGAGGCTGGCCCAAATAACTCGGTAGAGCTTCGCCCGGCCGGAAGAACGCCTTCGGGCAACGCTCGCCTTGCGGTCGAGGCGTACCGCTGAGCGGAGACTGGGACTGTTCGAAGTCATTGCACCACTCGCTGGCCACGAATTCGCCATAGTTGCGGTGGGTGAGGTGCGCGCGGGCGACGTCACCCCAAATGTAGCCGGTGCCCGGCTCGTCCACGTCCGGAATTCCCTGCTCCAGAGGGTAACCGTGAGACACCTCACCCTCGTAGTCGTAAAGCCGCTCCGAGCCGCGATAGCTGATCTCCCACGTTTTCTCGGTGTAGTCGCTGTCGATCGCCGCTGTCGACCACACGTGGCCGTTGCCCGACACCTCGCCGCTGACGTAGAAATTGTCGAGAATCGCGAACTGCCGGGCCAGCGCGTGCTGGTTGGGGGTGATGTCGTCGCCGTACATGACGAGCGACGGGTCGCCGTTTGCCCCTTTCAAATCGCCAAACACTTGGTCATAGCTGCGATTCTCCTTGATGATGTAAATCACGTGCCGGATGGGGCTTTTGCCGGAAGCGAATCGCATGGGCTCGGGGCGCGCTTGCATGCGGTTGCTCTCCACCGCTTGCCGCGTGAGTTTGGCGAGCTCGCCCTCCGCTTTTTGCAGATTGATGCGCGCCAGCGAGCCATGAATGAGAGCAGCGATGTAAGGATGGCGAGGCCGCGTGCCGGTCTGCCCGGGAAAGGGAGGCAGCACGGCGGCGTTGGGTCCTGGACCTTCGCCTTTGCCGGTGACCACAAACAGGCTGCTACCTTGAACCGCCAGCGCTGTCGGGTACCACTCGGTGGGTATAAACCCAAGGGCCGGGATCACACCTGCAGGTTTGGCTTCGGGCTCGAGATGTCCGGCGTCAAGGACGGCTACTGAGTCCGCGGAGGCATCGGCCACGTAGAGACGATCTCCGGCTGCGTTCAGGGCCAGCGCATTGGGAAACGTCCCGCGGTACTTCTCGCCAGGAAGCTCAGTGGAGAGCATCGCTGTCACGCGGCCCGACGCCGTGTCGATCACCGCCACGCGATCGGCATTCGCAAGCGCCACGTACAAACGCTTCTCGTCGGGACTGAGCAGCAGGGCCGTGGGATGAGAACCGGGCGCCGTGGGCGAGGCCGGCGGCAGCAGGGCTATTTTGCGCGCCACGCTGCCTCGCTCAAGATCGAGTTCATCCATCTCGGAACTATTCCAAAGGCTCACCCACCCTCGCTTGCCGTCGCGCGTCGCCGCGACCGCGTAAGGATAGGAAGCCGGCACGTCATCACGGTGGCTGAGATTGAAGCGATGAATGATGTTGCCCCTGGCGGCGTCGATGAGCAGCGCATCGTCAGATAGGTTATCGGCTACCAGCAATCGTTCGTGCGCGCCGTCCCCGATCACGGCCAGTCCAGCAGGATACGGGACGGCCTTGCCCGCTGGCAGGCCCATCGCCACCTTGGTTTTCTGATTCGGGCCGAGCGGCTGCAGCGGAATCTTGATAAAACGCTTGGGCGTCACGCGGCCCGCTTCAAAGTTGTACACGGCGATGCCGTTCCCGGTGTCGCCCGGCTGGGTGCCGTTGAAATCGGTGAGCGAGGCCATGGACGCGTAGAGCTCGCGGCCGTCGGCGCTGAAGCCCAGGCCGAGAAAATAAGTCTGGTGAGAGCGATGCTCGCGGCCGCCGGAGCCCAGGCGCGAGTCCGGAAAATCGGTAAGCTGGTTCGTCTGGAGATCGAGCACCGCAATGGACTGCTCGCCGCCCGATTCATAGGTGCCGTAGCCGTTGTTCAGAACCGCCAGATAGCGGCCGTCCGGACTTATGGCGGCGGCAGTGGGAAAGCTGTTCGTGCGCTGCGGATTGCCAAGCGCGGGCAGGTCAAGACGCTTGCTGGTGGAGAGATTGATCCTGCGCTGCGCGACCTCTGATTGCGCGGCTGCCGCCGGCTCCCGTTCGCTCGCCCGTGCGGCGCCATCGGACGGCGACGCTTCAAACGGCCCTGCCTGCCATCCCAGGCCCACAGCGAGACCGAGAATCAGACAAACAATCATCCACCAGCGGTTTCTCAACATTACCTTCCTCCTTCGTTCCCCTCAAAGCTTTTTTGGACGAAGGCGAATGCTAGCACTCAGCGGTAACGCAGGGCAACCTCCGCGATGTTAATTAAGGATGTTAAGGTTAGCCGATGGCTGGCGGAAGGGGCGCATTCGGCCCTGCCGGAATGTGTCCGCTTTCAATGCATATTGATGCCGAAGCCGATGTCGGTTATGGTTAGCTTGCCGGAGTGAAATTCCGTTCAGGGGTCACTCCTATGGAACTTGAAGGCCAGCGAATCCTGGTAACCGGCGCCACGGGCTTCATCGGCGGCCAAGTGGCGTGCCGGCTGCTCTCCGAAAATCGCCCGGTGCGGGTGATGGCCCGGCGGATTGAGAAGGCTGCCGACCTGGAGAAATTGGGAGCCGAGGTCGTTATGGGCGACCTGGGAGACGAAGATCTCCTGGAGCGCGCGGCGCAGGGCTGCGCCGTGGTGATCCATTGCGCGGCCCAAGTGGCGGACAGGCCCACCCGCGCGGAATACCAGGGTCCGAACGTGGGCGGTACCGAAAACATTCTGATCGCGTCAGCGAAAGCGGAGGTGAAGCGGTTCGTCTACCTTTCCAGTATCGCGGTTTTCGGCCTGCCAGCCTCGGGCGAGATCACTGACGAAAGCCCGCGCGGCCCGGCCGGCGAGTCTTACTCCGATTCCAAGTATGACGCCGAAGAGGCCGTGTGGTCGTTCTCCCGCGCCCGCGGCTTGCCGGTGACCGTGCTACGGCCGTCCTGTGTTTACGGCCCGCGCTCGCCCTACTGGAGCATCATTCCGTTCAAACGCATCCGCAGAGGCAAGATGCAACTGATCGCCGAGGGCCGCGGCGCGTTCAACTACGTCTACATCGAAAATCTGGTGGATGCGATTTTGCTCGCCACGGAGGATGACCGGGCTCTGGGCCAGGCCTTCATTGTGAATGACGGCGTGACCACGTGGCAGGAGTTCTTCACATACTATGCCCGCCTCACCGGTCGGCAGAAGCTGCCGTCGGTGCCGCTCGCAGTTGCTAAGCTGTTTCTCCTGGGCCGAAACATGATGTACCGATTCAAGAAGAAAACCCCGACTTCGTTGCGCGCACTGAGCTTCATGGTGGGATCGGCCGCGTTTCGCGAAACTCGCCTGGAACAAACGCTGGGATATCGGCCAAAGGTTGACTTGAAGGAAGGGATGCGCCTCACTGAGGCTTGGTTTCGGGAGACGGGCTTGCTACCTGCGTTGCCAGCTTAGGAGAGCAGAAGGATATATGGAATTCGGAATGAGAGTGGCGCGAACTGCGTGCGCCGCAGCCGGTGTGCTCATCATTTTCTTCATTGCCTCAACGAGGCAAGCACAGGCCCAAGGTTCAGCAACACAGCTTGCGAAGACTGCCAGCCCGGAGCTCGTAGGCCAGCTTACCAAGGCGCTTTCTGTTACCCCGGCGCAAGCCAGCGGCGGAGCGGGTGCGCTGTTTGGTTTAGCCAAGAGCCGCCTGAGCGCGGCGGACTTCGGCAAGGTGGCCGCTTGCGTACCCGGGATCAGCGGCCTTATCAAATCGGCTCCTAGTGCTTCGCCAGCCGAAGGCGCCTCCGGACTCGCGGGCCTCGAGAGCTCCCTGCCTGGGGGCTTGGGCGGGGCGGCCTCGGTTGCCGAGTCGTTTCACAAGCTGGGCCTGTCACCCGAAATGGCTGCGAAGTTCGTGCCTGTGCTCACCAAGTTTGTCCAAACCAAGGGAGGCGCCAGCACCGCTTCGCTGCTCGAAAACGCCCTGAAGCTGCACCCATGAGACGTGCCCGCCCGGCCGTGGACTGCATGACGTCACCCTGGCTGCGCAGGATTCTCGGGCTTACAGCCGCCGAGCGAGGTCGACGCGAGGGTCATGTGTACTTGCATGTCATTTGCTAAGCAAAACTGTGATCGTGGCAGAGTCGCGGTTCGAAACCACAATCGCGTTTTTGCCGCCGGCGACCACACGGCCGCCGGCGAAACCGCCCTATCTTGCGGGGTCGCTGAAGGTGGAGGTGGTGAATCTATCGGCCGACGCGGCGTGACCCACTCAAAGCCACTCACCAGATAGCCGATGAACCTGCGCGGCGGAAAAAGGGTTCCATCTCCTTATACTCGAGGATCTTCACAATCGCCTCCTCGGGAGCGTTGCCCTGGGCGATCGCGAGAAACGCCTGCTCTGACTGTGCCACCATTGCGCGCGCGAGGTCATTCCTGTGGATCGAGTGGTACTTGGACGGCAAGGCCCAGTTCAGCAGTGGCATGACGTAGCCAAGGACGCCCGGCGTGTTGGAGTTGCCGAGAATGACGGCGGGACGGTACAGGCCAAGGAAGTCGAACTTGACTCGCTCGACAGCCTTCTCCTTTTCCCCGATGATCTTCGCGTACTTCATCCTGGCCTCGGGGTTCGCTCCCACTGCGGTCATCACCCCGCACACACGCGCGCCTCCAGCCTTGGCGGCGCGGCAAAAGGCCTGCGGGTAGGCGATTTCGATCTTGCGCACCTCCGGGTCGGGCATCTTCGCGCTGCCCTTGCCCACACCGAACGCGGCGAGCGCGACGTCGACTCCCTGGGCGTGCGGCGCAACCTCCTCTTCGAGTCGGTCCATGTTGACAACCACCTCGAACACCTTGGGGTGGGCGAAGGCATCCGTCTTGCGGCGCGTCACCACCACCACCTTCTTGCACAGCGGGTTCTTGATAAGAAGCTGCACGATGTGTCCGCCCACGTTCCCCGTTGCGCCCAGCACCATCGCCGAGTACTGCGTTTTCGCCTCAGCCGCGGCGGTTGCCATCGTGTCGTCAGTCTTTTTCTCGTTTGGCATGGCGCTCCAAATCTATTTCCCGGCGCCGCATGACCCGTTCAGGGCCGGCGCTTCGTCGGCCCCGGCGAACTGGCATCCCGCGCCCCAAGGTGATACTCTCAACATATGCTATTCCAACCCGACATCATCGTTACAGGACCGGAGGGTTCAGACATCGCCTTAGTTGTTGAGGTCAAGACACACGTCCACGACCTGGAGAGCTCCGAGCGCCAGCTAAAGCGCTACATGGTGGGAATGGGTTGTCCGGCGGGCCTGCTGGTGACGCCCGGGCGGCTGTGGTTGTACCGCAACCGGTACTCGGGAGCATCGGAGGATTCGATTGAGCGCGTGGGTGAGTTCGATCTCCGCAACGTGGCCGGGCTTGAGACTGCTGCCACTCGCCGAAGCGAGGTGGAATTCGAGCAATTCGTGCAATCATGGCTCGAGGGTTTAGGCACCGAGGCGGGCTTGCGTGAACTGCCCGCCGAGCTCCGACGGGCCGCCGAGTGGTACATGGTACCGGCGATTTCGCAGGGTACCATCCGGGCTGGCCACCCACGGTCAGTCCTCAGCGCGTAACCGATGAGGCATGTCTTTGTCGAGACGAATTGGGTGGTGGACTTTGCTGCGCCTGCACACGCACAGGTTCCGGCTGCTTTGGCGCTGGCCCAAAAAGCTGAGGCCGGGGATCTCCGGCTGTATATACCTTCCTTCTGCCTGACCGAAGCTCAGCCCGTGATCAGAACAAAATTCCAGCCGCGCGCGTCGGCCGATGCAGTGCGGCGCTTCGTCGGCTGGGCTAGATCCGAGTCGATATTGAAGGCCAAGGAGTGCGATACAGTGTTCAGGGTCTTGGACCGGTACGAATCGACGGTTCGGAGAGAACTGGACGGACTCGAGACGCGATTGCAATTCTTGCTCGCTCGTAGCGGAATTGAAATTTTTCCGCTCAACGGCGAAATGTTGCGGCGCACGGTTGAGATGTCCACCCAGAAGTTGGACTTAAAACCATTCGATCAGGCGATTTTGGCCGCAGTGCTCGTGCGTGCCGAGGCTCTGCGTATCGCAGGCGCGGACGACATCTCGTTTTGCGAACTCGATGGCGATCTTCAGCCGTGGGACAAGAACGGTCGAGCCAAACAGCCGCTGCGTGCTCTCTATGACGCGGCGGGGGTTTGGGTGTATGGCGACTTCGCCCTGGAAAGTCCACCAAGAAGAGCTGGTTTCCCAAAGGCCTGATGGCCGCCGTTCAAGGAACGATTCTTGACGCCACTAGGCGAGAAGGGAGTGTAGCGCGGTGCCGCTTTGTGGGCCCGCGGTTGGCGGTTCCAAGCAACCCGTGCCCTATACTTCGACAGGGTGGCGCATACATGCCGTCGTTTGGCGCGTACGCGGATGCTTCGAGGCCGTTGTCGAATGTCGCGAAGGTGTTCTTGGTCGCAGACATCACAATTCAATGTCTGCGCCACCCGGCGAAACTCTCGCCTCAAGCCTTCGCAGGCAGTCGTGCGGACGAGGGACGGAGCAGCACCCAGCCCAAGCGCTGGAGATGCGCACCGTCGTCGCCACCCCACGCAACAGCCATCGTCTTCCCTCACCTCTTACCACTAAGGCCTTCCAGTTCATCCGCCAGCGTGCCGGCGCCGTATAGCTTGCGCATGGTCTCGATCATTACGGCCGTGTCGACCGCCACGGCGCGACTCCTAGCCTCGTCGTAGACGTAGTCTCCCACCAAGCCTTCAATGTTGAGGTCAAAGATGAGGCCTACAAGCTCCCCTTCGCGATTGATTACGGGCGATCCGGAGTTGCCACTGACGATGTCGCAAGTGTTGACGAAGTTTACGGGAGTCGCCAGGTCGAGTTGACTTTGCCGTTGCCGGTAAACCTCCGGCAGGTCGAAGGGCGGCTTCTGGTCGAAGCTCAATGAACGTTCATAAAGCCCGTAGAGGGTGGTCTTGTACGGGGCTTCGGTGCCGTTCATGGGGTAACCGATTACCGTCCCGTAGGACAGGCGCAAGGTGAAGGTGGCGTCCGGGTAGGCCGACTTGCCGTACGCGGCGAATCGCGCCTGGCCCAGTTTCTCACCCGCCTCGGTTTCGACGCTCTCCAGGTTGTCTTCCACCCAACTGCCAATCTCCCGAATCGACGGATCGATTCTGCGGGCGAAGGCAACCATGGGGTCAGTCGAAGCGGCCACGGCAGCCTCTCCGCCTTCCACCAGCGACTTGCGGAACGCAAAGTCTCCTATCTTGGTGCCGCTGATCAATTCATGCACTACTTCTTGTGGAGATCGCCCTCCCAGGGCTGCCTGAACAAAGGGATCGTCAGGTCCCAGTTTGCGTGCCGACAAGGCCAAGCCGTTGGAAAGGAGCGCTTCTTCCATCTGAGGGTATACCGGCGCAGGCGAGAAGAGTTGGAACTTGAGCGAGTCGAGCTGGGAATCGTGGAAGCCGTCCAGCCTCTTGCCATCCGGCTTTTGTACTTCGACAACGTACTGAACGATGGTGAGCGCCATGTAGGCCGCCCCAGAGTAATCGACCACCCGGAAGAGCCGCTGCTTCACTCTTCCCACATACTTTTCCTGCGCCCTTTGAATGTCCTCCCAGGCGCCACCGTATTTCTGCTTCCACTCCGGGTTGGCCTCCACCCGCGCCCGGAACTCGCCTTCGTCCTTCTGCCTTTTGGCCACCAGGGATTTGTCGAGCAGGCCGTTCTGCATACCGTTGATCCGCTTGATTTCGCCCTGGACAAAAAAAGCACCGTTCATCGCCTGGCGCTGCTGCTCGGTTCCAAGGGCGGAATACTTCTGCAGCACAGCCAGGAACTTGTTGAAGCTCTCGAGCTCCTCGGGGTTGATATAGTCGCGTACCGTCTCGAGCTGAGACACGGCGTCAAGCCGCGAGGTCGATTCGGGATTGCCCGAGACGAAAACTAAGTCCCCGTTTGCCGGTCCTTTGTCATTCCACTTCAGGTAGTTCGGCGTGTCAGCGGGCTTGCCGTCCTCATAGGCGCGGAAGATCGCGAAGTCAATGTCATAGCGCGGATAGGTAAAGTTGTCGGGATCGCCTCCAAAAAAAGCAATCTGCTGCTCAGGGGCAAACACCAAGCGCACGTCGGTATATTTCCTGTAGCGGTAGAGCCAGTACTCGCCTCCCTGGTAAAGGGAAATGACGTCGGACCGCAGTTTGGTGGCGTCGAGGCTCTCCTTCTCAATCCTGGCCATCTCCGCCTTGCGGGCCTCGATGGCGTCCTTGTCGCTCATGCCGGGCTTGACGGCACCTAGCACTCGCGCCGTCACATCTTCGGTAGATTCGAGCACGTTCAACTCGAGGTCGGGACATTTCATCTCCTCGGATTCACCGTGGGCAAAGAAGCCGTCTTTCGCGTAGTCCTTCTCGGCGGTGGACACTTTCTGCAACTGGCCAAGCGCCACGTGATGGTTGGTGAGGGCCAGACCGTGCGGGCTGACGAACGATCCTGAACCACCGTCGTTGAAGCGGATGCTCGCCAGGCGCACATGATCCAGCCATTCCTGCGTGAGGGTGAACCCGTAGCGCTCCTTGAGCTGCTTCAGCGGAGGATTGTCGAATGTCCACATTCCTTCGTCGGCCGCCAAGAGGCGGCAATTGAGGGTCATCAATCCCAACGCGAAAGAGAACGTAGCCAGCGAACGCCAGCCTTTCCTGTACCACTGCATGAGCGCTCTCCTTTCCTCCCCGAAATAAGCGAGTGTAGCGCGGTCCCGCTTTATGGGTCCGCAGTTCTTGGTTCGAAGCGACTTGTGCCCATACTTCGCACGTACCGCCGGGTGGGACCGCCGTCGCCTTCTGATGTAGGCTCTCCGCGCGGCTTTTTGGTCCTCTTGCCGCCTTACTCGCTGGGCGAAGGCCCAGGGGCCTTACTCGCAGCGTCTCTTGATGCCGCGGTGCCGACCGTTGGCGACGATCGGGCTTTGCGGAATCTCACTATCGATTCGCGCACCGCCTCAGCCATGCGAACCTTCTCCGGCCAAGTAAGCGCCCTTCGCGCTCTCTGCCATTCGGCCTGGCGTTCGAAGAGTTTGCCAGTGTCAGTCACTCAAGAACCTCGCTTCGAACCGTTTCCACTTATCCGATAAACCACAGAACTCATAAATCGGCTTGAGCACGTTCAGTCCCCGTGGCGGGGGCGCGGCCACCAGGACATCCGCGTCCAGCGTTGCCACGGGCTCTGTATACCTCATCTGTGCGATCGCGCCGAACAAGGCATATTCGCTGATGACACCTGCACTGCGCACGGAGTTCAGCAAGTCAGCCACTTCTTTCATGCGGAAGAGGATACCGGAAGCAAGCGGGGGCTGTCACCCGACAGTCTACGCCTCCTACGCCTCGCGCACCCGTTTGGGCAGCGTGATCTGGCCGCCTTCCTGCAAAATGACGCTTGTTTTCAACCTTAAAGCGTGTACGCGCACAGACAGGAAGGGAAGCACAAGGCAATGATTTGTGGATAAAGCACTTGAGGCGGGCGGAACGGCCTAGCGGGGAGGCATCTGTATCGCTTTCGTTCCGTCTTCCCGTCTTTGTAAACATTGTTAACTTTGTTTAGAACGTTCGTAACGTTCACAATGTTCACAATGTTCTATACCTTTACTCGCTATTTGGCTTTGTGATCAAGTCGTAGTGGGAGCGGTCGTCATGGGCAGAAGGCCAGCGAGGCGAGGAATTTGTCGGAATGGTACTCCTGAGCTGGCGGTCCTGGCGTGTACTCTGGCGGCAGGACCGGCGGCTGAAAATGGAGGTCCTACGAACGAACCCAGCATCTTGCTGAAAATAAAGAGTCGAGATCTTGGGAACCCAGCATGTTATTGAAGGCGCAAGCTTTACCTGTATGATCCCAGCATCTTGCTGTCAGCATAGAGGTTATGCTGTTTGTGGGCGGGTGTTTTTGGGGGGAACCCAGCATGTTATTGAAAATAAGCTTGTTGTTGGCAATATCCCGTCAAGTAACTGTAAATAAGCCTGTTACGCTATATTAGGGATGGGCGATTTGGGGTCTCGCAAGCGAACGGAGGTGCTTAATCAGACATGTTCCTTCTGCTCGACCGACGCAGGCCGCAGCCGTAAGACGAAGCCATGGCAGTTATGACCATTAGAAAGAGTGACTTAAATGCTGAAAATGGGCTGTTTTTGCAAACTTTCGAGGGGTACGAACCCAATGTCGATATATCATTTATTTACAGTGACTTATGCCACTAAAAACGAGGTTGTTGCCAAACTTTCGCCGAACTCCGCCAGCGGGCCGACTGCTCACCCAGGCACTGGGCGCGTTAGCGTCTACCGCTTCATGGGAGAGAACCCCGCGAAAAAAAGATACTACCCAAAGCCAAGAGGTTATTTAGAATGAAAGGATTACAGGTTTGGCTGTCTCTGCCAAAGCCAAGAAGTTATGTGCAATCAATAACTTGGTGGCTTTGTGCAAATCTTACACAAAGCCAAGAAGTCCTTTGTTATGAGTACGTGCAAAGACTGCAAAAACTTATCCAAAGCCACCCTTTGACCCGTGGATTCCCGCCTCCGCGGGAATGACTGCGCTGGTAGTTCAGGAATGGCGGCTTGGCGGTGCGGGAATGACTGGCGTTGGAGGACGTCGGTGACGTCACCACGCGGAGGCGATCTCAAGATCGGGCGGGCGCGTCGCTATCCAGCGGTCACTCGGTCACGCGACTGCTCAGGTCTTGGTCATTCTCGCCAATCGGTTGACCGGGCGGAGGCTCGATTGACGCGGGAATCTTGGCGGGTTTGGGGTCTTTCTCAAAATGTTCGATCTCGGATATGGCGTAAGCGAACTGGGCGCGACGGTTCTCGTCAGGTCTCTGCTTGAGACCGGCATAGAGCCAGTCTTTCAGGTCAGTCAGCTCGAGAGACGCCAGCGCACGCACTTGTGGTGCGGCTTGATCGCTTGCTGCGAGCTGCATCAGATCATCGAGCACGACCGTATCAACCGTGCGCTGGATCTCCCCCTGGTAGCCCGTGGCCGGCGGCGCCTTCCAGGTGGCCGTGAGCAACTGGTCCGTGACATCAGCCAGCGACGGAGCCTGAGGGTCGCGTCCATGATTCTCCATCAGTCGCGAGTCACGCTCGGGATTAAGAATAAGACCAACGGTGAGGCTAGCCGCGGCTTCTGGCGGTCCCAGGGCATCGAACACCAAGCCAGTGTGGCCAGAGAAATCCTCGCGAGACCGCTCGTAGCCCATGGCGGGCGGCGGGATGAGCTGCAGGATGGTGTCCGGCAATTCGAGCGCTCGCGGGCTAATGGTCTTCAGCAGCGCTGCCAGCGCCCGGCGCTGCTCGGCGGGCGGCACCGTCTCCGGCCCAATCTGGCCGTCACCGCGCACGTCGTACCGGTAATCGAGCCCACCCAGAACTTTGGCCGCGGCCTCGGTTTGATAGCGGTGAAAGAGATAAATGGGCACCAGGACATTTTCGAGCGTGCTCATGGGCGTGCCCGCAGGAATGCTGTTGACTCCGAACCGGCTCAGCGCGCGGGCGCGCACTTGCATCACGCGATCGAGCTCGGTCACCGCATCGGTGCCGTTGTCCCAAAGATGGGCCGTGGGGTGCGCTCCGCCGAAGGGACGCGCGTCCGCGTCGGAAATGAAATACAGGCCCTGCTTGATCGACTGCTGCAGAATGCCGTTCAGGGCCTGCTTCTCATCCGTGCCTGGAGCAAAATCCTGGTAACCATATGCGATGGACACCTTGTCCCATTCCCCGATGCCCGTGGCGTAGGCGTCGGACACGTCCAGGCCGCCGTCGGCGCTGAGCTTCACGAGGGGGCCGGGATAATCCATCACCGAGGCGCGATTGTGGGTGCTGGCCGCGAAATTGTGAGCGAGGCC
The DNA here is from genome assembly GCA_035578005.1 of Terriglobia bacterium. GTDB lineage: Bacteria > Acidobacteriota > Terriglobia > UBA7540 > UBA7540 > Gp13-AA77. The sequence continues at coordinate 37,230 of DATJYK010000201.1, read as the reverse complement.
GAGCGTGTGTCCGGTCTCGTGGGCCGCAAGCTGGCGAATGCGCGCCAGAACCATGTCCATGGCCGTCTTCGAGCCGCCGCCTCCCTCCTGGTAAGGCGCCAGCAGGCCTTCGGCAATCATGAAGTCCTGGCGAGCCCGCAGCGCGTCCAGCGTGACCTGGCCCTTGATGATCTCACCGGTTCGCGGATCGATGATGGCGCTGCCGTAAGCCCAGCCGCGCGTAGAGCGGTCCACCCACTGGATGACGTTGTAGCGCACGTCCATAGGGTCAGCGCCTTCGGGCAGCACTTTCACCTGGAAGGCGTCTTTGTAACCTGCGGCTTCAAACGCCTGGTTCCACCAGCTCGCACCCTCGATGAGCGCCGAGCGAATGGGCTCGGGAGCGCCGCGATCGACGTAATAGATAATGGGCTCGACGGCCTCGCTCGTCGCCGCGGTAGGGTCCTTCTTCTTCAGCCGGTGGCGCACGATGAATCGCTTCACGATAGGCTGGTCAAGGGGCGTCGCAAAGTCCATGTAACGAAGGTCGAAATATCCGGCGCGAGGATCGTAAAGGCGCGGCGTGTAGCCATCATCCGGCAACCGCACGAACGAATAGTGCTCACGCACGGTGATGGCCTGAGGCGAGGGCACCACTTCGCGCACATAAGCGCCTTCAGGCTGGCCGGTGAAGGTGAGCGTGGACTCCACTTCAGTATTGCGCGGAAAGCTCTTGGTGCGCGGCAGGTACAGCGCCGAACGCGAGAGGTCCACGCTGTAATTGCCCTGGTGAGCCTGCCTCAGCACCGTGGCCACGTTGTGTGCGTCGTGCAGGAAGAAGTCGGTGGCGTCCACCAGAACGTGGTCGCCCTCCTCGGCCGCCGCCGTGAAACCCCAGAGCGTCGATTGAGCGAAGGCCTCTTCGGCGGTCTGCCGTTCGTCAGGGTTATCGGTGACGGCGCGAAAAGAATAGTTGGACTGCACCAACAGCACCTTGGGCCCTACGCGCTCGAACTTCACCACCCGCGATTGGCCCGGCTGCCCACGGTCAAGGCCGACGTCATTCGAGCCGACGCCTTGCGGAAGCGAATCAACGTAAAGAAACTCCGTATCCCACTGGTCGATTTCGAGCCACAGCTTGCCTTGGCGGGCGTCCCAGTAGAGGTTGAAATAGCCGGCCCGCTTTTCAAAGCCGCTTGTTTTCTGCGCGATGCTGGGCAACGTCTCGGGCTTTGCGGGCGCCGCGGGCGCCGCCTGGCGCTGCAAGCGCGCGTCGGGCTTTGGGGCAACGTTCAGCACCGTTCGAGCAGGTTGCACTCGCCCCCAACCGGCGCCGGCAAAACTGACGATCAAGAGCGCGGCGCAGCCTACGAATCGAAGCATGAACATGTCTCCCAATATTTAGTAATTGAGTGCCGCAACATCGTACGACAGCCGGCGATTCGTGGCAAGCGCATCGCGACTGAATATTGGTCTTGTTTGCTGTGCGAAACCTCTCTGCGAGCGCAGTCATTCCCGCGCAGGCGGGAATCTACCTTCGTCAGTGCTTTAATTCAGAGAACTTGGACAATGGATTCCCGCCTGCGCGGGAATGACTGCGCTCGGGGCGTTCAAACGACACCCATACCGGCGGCGCGTCCGGGTCGCGCGGAGACGGGTGCCTCGCGTACAATCGATGGCTGGATCGCCGAGCCCGGCAGCACCATCGAGAACGCAGACAGTGACGTGTAGCGCGCAAGGGCACGGCTTCAGCCGTGAAGTTTGTACGTTTTGAGGCCCGAAGGGCCGCACTAACAAAGCCCTGGGCGCTGCCCGGGCAGCGCCCAGGGAACCCTAAGGAATGTGAAGAATGTAGCCCTGAAAGGGCGGGCTAGAGCAGGTCATGCGAATGGGCCATCAATCTCTTTCCCAACTCTGCGTTCGCCTGATCTTCGGCGCTAAACGTGTGGGACTGAACGGCGCGCCTGGATCGCCCTTACAGGGCTCGACGTTAGGCGCGGCATCTGATTTCCCTGGGCGTTGCCCAGGGCTTTGCTAGCGCGGCCTTTCGGGCCTCAAATGTATAAACTCCATCGCGCTATGCGTCTCGAAAACAAAATCGCGATTGTCACTGGAGCGGGCAGCGGAATCGGCCGCGCCATTGCAGTGCGTTTCGCGGCCGAAGGGGCGCGCGTTGTCATCGACGACGTCAACGACGCGAATGGCGAAGAGACGGCGAGCGCCATTCGCCGGCAGGGCGGTGAGGCTCTGTTTGTCCACGGCGATGTGAGCCAACCCGACGATGTTCAGAAAGTGCTGGAGGCTACAGAAGTAGCTTATGGTGCGCCTCATGTTCTTATCAATTCAGCCATCTGCAGCCGCGAAGCGATTTTCGCAAACCGTTGGGCACCGATCATGGAAATCGGACTGCTCGGCGCCTGGCAATTCATCCAGGCCGTCTTGCCGGGAATGCGGAAAATGGGCGCGGGAAGCATCGTCAACATTTCTTCGGTGAACGCGCTGATGGGTTTCGGTCACGAGCACGTTTACAGCGGCTCGAAGGCGGCCATGATCGGCCTGTCGCGGTCGCTGTGCGGCGAGGTCGGCAAGGACGGCATTCGCGTGAACTGTATTTGTCCCGGCACGGTGCTCACCGACATCTGGAAGCCGCTGATCGAGCGCGATCCGAGTTTGGTGGATCGGCTTACGGCTCTCTATCCTCTCGGGCGCTTGGGCCAACCCGAAGACATTGCGAACGCCGCACTGTTTCTGGCCTCCGATGAGGCGTCCTTTGTGACGGGCGCCGTGTTTGTGATTGACGGCGGAATCAGCGCGGCGCAGCTTGGATTTCAAGTCTGAGATTGTGTGGAGGTTTCGGTATGAAGCACTCGGCAGACTTTGTGCGGCTGGTCGATGACGCGAGGACGCGAATCAAGGAGACTGATGTTCATGCGGTGAAGGCGCGCCTCGAAGCGGGGGAGAAATTCACGCTGGTGGACGTGCGTGAGGAGAGCGAATGGGCGCGCGGCCATCTGCCCGGCGCCGTGCACCTCTCGAGAGGCATCATCGAGCGCGACATCGAAGAGCGCTTCCCCGACAAGAACGCGGCTTTGGTGCTCTACTGCGGCGGCGGATATCGCTCGGCACTCTCCGCCGACAACCTGCAAAAAATGGGGTATACGAACGTGAGCTCGATGGATGGCGGCTGGCGCGGTTGGAATGAAGCCGGCTATCCTACGGAGAAAGACGGCTAACCCAGATTTCTCAGAAGTTCGTTCCTGCCGTAACTTGCGGTGCTCGTCAATTTGCGGTTGATTGTCTACGGAGAAAACGCCAGGCATGCTGTTGCGCGAATGCCATGGGCCGCAGCCGCCACGAACGGATGAGGCGTTGCCCCGCCTCCGGCTTGGGGCCGCAAGCGTAACGTCATCATCGTGGGAAACGGTTAGCTCGAGGCGGAGCGTGAAGCCAGCTTACGGGCAAAATCGAGCAGAAAGGCGCGATCCGCATCGGCCATGCTGGTGACCAGCCCCTTGATCTTGAGCAGAAATCGCGCTTCCGTTCCGCCCGGTCCGGCCTCATCGGCCATTTCTTCCAGGGACTGTCGCGGCGTCAGATGCGGTGTGGAAGGAGCATCCTCTCCGGAATGGAAGAGCCAATAGAGCGGTACGTCCAGGGCGGCTGCGAACCGCTCCAACGTGTCAAGAGACGGCACTGTGTGCCCGTGCTCGACGCGAGAGATATAGCAGCGGAGCAGACCGCTGGCCTTCTCGATGTCCCCTTGGGAAAGGCCCTTTTCTTCCCGGAGTTGGCGGATTCTTTGTCCGATGATCATGAACTTTGCACCTCGGCTTGGCTTATTGAGATTCCTGGTCATGCGCGGATAACAAAATACCGGTTGGCGCCCGGTTATTGCTATGACTCTTCAGTACCATTACCAACGGGCCAGATGGGCTGAGGTTCCGGTAGCTCAGGTCACCCGCAAAGTCCTAAGCGTAGACATCGAGTTGGTCGAGACAGCTCTCGATCCTCGACGCCTCAGCGGCCTCTGTTTGGGAGCGAAGCCAGGCTCGCAGGGCAATGTCATTTGCCGTCACGCTTCCCGTTTTCCAGGCAACCGAAGACGCGTTAACCCAAATGTTCCCCACTGCGTCGGCTCCCTGAGTTCGCATAGCTGACCGGCCGTGAGCGACCTTGTCCTGCACTGTGGCTGAGCTTGTGGGTGGCTTTTCCTTGAGGACCTCTATATCGACAATGCGAGCGGAAGGGGGGTTAGACGGCACTCGACCAAAAGCCTTGAAGTCCGGCTGATGGTACAACAGGTCGATATTCCATCCCGACATCGAATGCAGCAACTTGGTTCCTCGAGCAACCACGTGGCAAGAACCGGTTGCTCTGTCTGCGGGCCGCGCCGTTGATTGCGCGAGCCAGCCCGACGCTACTTGTCGGTGCACGTCACAGGCCAGACCGGTGCTGTTATTAGCCGCATCTGATCTCGATCGCGGCGACGTTAACTGCCACTTTAATCAGTGGATTGCAACACGCGTCCATGTCGCACCTGGGTGCACTCTAGATAATACACCTCAATTAAATGGCTCAACAAGTGCCGAAGCGCTTCCCAAAAGTTCCAACGCCTTTCCATCAAGGGGATCTCACCACTAGCCTGCGAGGAGGCGACGTTCGTCGTGAGAGAGAATGCCGAAGGCCGGATATGTGACGCCGACGAGTGGAGGGTTCGGAGCTCCCAGAAACCGGTGGACGCCAAGATGTCAGCTTTGGGCGCCGAGGGCGAATACAAAGTATTGGGCATGTGTGCTGCCCACGTTGCGGATGCCGTGTTCCTGGTTGGAGGCAATATAGGCGACGGAGCCGGGACCGAGGTTGGACGTGTGTCCCTCGATTGTTACCGCAAGGGTGCCTTCACGAATGAGAAAGATTTCCTCGTGCGCGTGATGGTGCGCTGGATGAGGCATGGTTCCAGGCGCGAGGTCGGTCTCGTGAAGTTCGACATGGTATTCTTCGTGAGTAACACCTTCCAGAATGGGCCGGAATGTGTTGCCTTCCTCTACCTTTGCGGGCAGGCTCTCAAAGTTGTAGACCTTGGACGGCAATACCGCATCGCCTGCAGCGTCGGCGCGGGCTGCGACAAGCGCAGGTAGCAACAAGCAGAGTTCTCGCCGCGAGTAGTCCATTGATTATCTCTCCTAGCTGCCAGTACCTTGGGCGCGCGACGGGTTGGCCGGCAGATTCGCGCGGCCGGTGCAAGCCCCAGGCCCACGATGGCTCAGGTGCGGATCTGCCCTGAACCCAGCACCTGGTACTTAGCAGACGTGAGTTCTTTCAGTCCGAAGGGACCGCGACAGTGCAGCTTTTGGGTACTGATTCCCATCTCGGCCCCAAAGCCGAACTCGCCGCCGTCGGTAAAACGCGTTGATGCATTCCAGTAGACGGCTGCCGAATCGACCCGCTGTAGAAACTCGCGCGCTCGGCCTTCGTGGCGAGTCAGGATGGCGTCCGAATGCGCCGTGGAGTAGCGGTTGATATGGGCAATCGCCGCATCTGGGCCTTTCACGACGGCGACAGCCATGATAAGCGCCGAGTATTCCGCAAACCAATCGTCCGGTCCGGCCGCGCGAACGTCCAGACCCGCGGCGAGGCGGCGCGTTTCTGCGTCTCCGCGAACCTCTACCCCAGCGTCCAATAGCTTCTTAACGATTCGCGGGACATATTCGGCGGCAATTGACCGATGGACCAGCAGCTTCTCGGCTGCGTTACACACGGAAGGACGCTGGGTCTTGGCGTTGATGACCACCGCATCGGCGAGGTCAAGGTCTGCATCCTCATCTACGTAGATGTGGCAATTACCGGCTCCGGTTTCAATCACGGGGACGATCGCCTTCTCGACGACCCGACCGATCAGATCCGCGCCGCCCCGCGGCACCAACACGTCCACCATACCCCTTGCCAGCATCAGCTCGTCGACGGAGTCGCGCGAACGCGAATCGAGCAACTCCACGGCGCCCGCGGGCAGGTTAGCCGCTTGGTTCAGAATCTCCACCAGCCGCTCGTTCGTGTGGGCGGCTTCGCGCCCTCCGCGCAGCACCACCGCGTTGCCAGCCTTGAGGGCCAAAGCCGCCGCGTCCACCGTGACGTTAGGGCGCGATTCGTAAATCACACCCACCACTCCCAGCGGCACCCGCACCTTACGAATCACGAGGCCGTTGGGTCGCGTCGATTCTTCCAGCACTTCGCCGACCGGATCCGGCAGGTTGATCACGGCCTCGATGCCAGCCAGCATCTCAGCGATGCGTTTCGGGTTCAGAAGCAGCCGGTCGCGGCTGGAAGGGCGCAGGTCGTTGGCAGCGAGGTCAGCTTGATTTGCTTCCAGGATCTTCCCCGAGTTTCCCTCGATCGCATCGGCCATGGCTCGCAGAATTCCGTCTTTCTGCCCGGAAGTGAGTCGGGCCACCCGGGCAGAGGCCTGGCGCGCACGCAACAATTTCTCGTGCGTGGAAAGTTGCGAAGCAGCAAGGGCAGTCATCGCGCTACTCATTCCTTAGTCCTCAGAGGTGGGAAATAGGTGCCGACGCGGCGGTCCAGCACCAGCGGTATCACCCGGGGCTCAGTTCCGTTGGCGATGCACACGTGGATTCCCGAGGCCGTCGCCCGTAAAGCGGCCCGCAATTTGGAGCGCATCCCGCCGCGTCCGAGTGCGCTCTTGCTATCGCAATTCGCTTCCAGTTCCGGCGTGACCCGCTTGATGACGCGCAGCAGTTGCGGCTTCCCTTTGCCGTTTCGGTGATAGAAGCCATCCACATTGGTAAGCAGCACCAGCCAGTCCGCCTGAACCGCCGAAGCTACCAGGGCGCTCAGTTCGTCGTTGTCGCCGAAGGCCCCTTCGAGCTCGCGCACCGAAACGCTATCATTTTCGTTCACGATGGGCAAAACGTTCATCTTGAGCAGCCGGTTGAGAGTATTGCACAGGTTACGATAGCGGACCGGGGAAGAAAAGTCATCGCTGGAAAGCAGTAGTTGCGCCACGGCCTTCTTACCGAAGAAAAGGCGCTCATAGGTGTGCATCAACTGGCTCTGGCCCACGGCCGCTGACGCCTGCATCAGGTCGAGCTTGCGGGGCTTCTGGCTGATGCCAAGCGACGACATGCCGCAAGCAATTGCGCCGGAGCTTACCATGACGTACTCGTGCTGGGTAAGATCGAATTGGTCTACAAGCGACCGCATCCAAGCGGCGTTAATGCGTCCGCCGGGAGCGATCAGACTGGTTCCAATCTTGACGACAATTCTCATTCGGTTTTCGGGCGAGTCGGCCGACCAGAGCCGTGCCCTTAATATCCTGTAGCGGGGCCTAGAGCTTGCTCCGGCCAAGGCTGGCACTAGCATTGCCCGCTGGCGTTGCCCCGAATCTTATAGAATAATAGATGATACTTGACCTTGATCGGCCCGCATAGCCCACGATGGCCATTAGCTGCATTTATACCGTCTCCCGCGACGACGCTGAGGCTCGCAACTGGCTTCGATTTCTGAGGCATCACGGCTATGGGGACCTCAGCACACTCGTGATCGAGCGCGTCTTCTGGTTGGAAGGCGCAGTCGACGTACGCTCGCTCCTGCCGCTCGTAGCCAATCCTCTCTATCAAGCTGGGTCCGAACATTCGATGCTCGACCCGGGTGCCGGTCCCATCGTCGAGATCGCCTATCGTCCCGCCGTTACCGATCCGGAAACTCCTTCGATCCTGGCTGGCGCCCGTGCGCTTGGACAAGACAGGCTTGAGTTTGCCCGCTTGAGCCGCCGCTATCAATTCGGCGGCCTCACGGCAGCCCGGGCACGCGAGGCCGCAGGCCGCTTTCTTTATAACCCTGTAGTGGAGCGGGTGCGCGAGCCAGACGAAGTTTGGGCGACGCTGCGTCCGACCGGGCGGCCTGATCCCGTTCGTTCGATCTCGCTGGCGGGACTCAGCGAAGGAGATCTGTGCGCTCTTTCGCAGGAGCGGTCCTGGTACGCTCCACTGGCGCAGATGCGGGTGATTCAGGCGCACGAGACGCGACAAGCGCGGCCCCACACCGACGCCGAAATCGAGATTCTGGTGCAGAGTTGGAGCGACCACTGTTACCACACCACTTGGAAGAGTCTGGGGTTGCTCAAGCAACTCTCTCAAGCCACCGCCGATATCAATCATCCGCTGGTGGTTTCGGCATTCAAAGACAACGCAGGCGGCATGGAATTCTACGAAGGTTGGGTTGTGACGGTCAAGGGTGAGACGCACAACTTTCCCAGTTCCATCGCGCCCTTCGGAGGGATCTCCACCAAACACGGCGGCGTGATTCGGGATACCCTCGGCTTCGGCAAAGGCGCATACCCTGTTGGCGGGACCACCGTCATGGGCACGATGGACCCGCGCCTGGCGGAACAGGATGTGCCCGCCGGGGCTCTACACCCGCGCTTGATTGTTTCCGAATCCATTCGCGGCACGGCTTATTACGTGAACCCAATGGGTATTCCGATGATGCATCCGCTCTACCGCACGCATCCCCGTTACGCCAAGTGCTTCGCTCTGGGGCACTCCTTTGGGCTCATTCCCAAGCAGTATGCGATTAAGGAAACTCCGCAGCCGGGCGACATCGCGTTGCTAATCGGTGGCGAGACCGGGCGCGACGGTATCCACGGCGCCACGGCGAGTTCTGCCGGAATGACAGGGGAAACGCTCTCGCGGGAATCGGCGGCGGTGCAGATCGGTCATCCCATCACCGAGCGCAAGTTCACCACAGCGATTCCCGTACTGCGTGACGCCGGGCTTATTCGTTCGATCACCGATCTTGGAGCCGGCGGCATTTCGAGCGCGGCCGGCGAGATGGCCGAAAAGACGGGCGTCGAGCTCGACCTCGACTGTGTTCCCCTGAAGGACCGCAGCCTGACGGCGTGGGAGATTCTGCTCTCTGAGAGCCAGGAGCGAATGCTGCTCGCGGTGGCGCCCGAAAACCTCGTTCAGGCTCAGGCCATCCTCGACCGCTATGAGGTGGCGCATGCCGCCATCGGACGCTTTACCAGCTCGCGGCGCTTTGAGGCAAGCTGGCAAGGGCAGAAGGTTGTCGATTTGGAAATGAGTTTTCTTTGGGCCGCGTGTCCCATCGAGCCGGTCGAGGTTCGCGAACCGAAACGGCGCGTCGAGCCGCTCCGTTTGCCAACGCTGAAGACGCGTGAAGAGTGGTCCGCCGCGGTTCACGGTGTGCTCGGACATTACCACTGCGCGGATCAAAGCCCGGCCGGATCGCGTTTCGATAGTACGGTGCAAGGCCGGACTGTGGTGGGACCTTACGGTGGGCGCGATCATCGCATGCCCACGAATCTGGCCGTCTCAGCACCGCTACGCGGCAAGCCTTATGGTCTGGTGACAACGGTTGCATTCAACCCCTTCTATGGCGATGCTGATCCGCGGGTGTGCGCTCAACTCATGGTGATCGAGGCGATCACCAAGGCGGTGGTTGCGGGCGTCGATTACCGCGAGATGGTGCTGTGCGACAACTTCTATACACCGCGGCTCCGGCCTGAGACAGCCTGGGACCTGAGGGAGATGGTGGCCGCCATCGCCGAACTTTCTCGTGCCCTGGGAGTACCGTTCATTTCGGGAAAGGATTCGAGCTCCGGCACCTTCGAGGCGGCCGGCCGCAGGATTGACGTGCCTCCCACGCTCGCCGTCGCCACCATGGGACGCGTGCCGGATGTGAGCCGTGTTGTGACCAAGGAGTTCAAGCGAGCAGGCAATCGTCTGTTGCTGCTGGGGCGTTCGGATGGAGGGGGGCTCGGCGGAAGCGTGTATGCGGACCTTAACGGCCAGCGCGGAGATCGCCTGTTCGAGGGCTACGATGCTTCCTCCATTCGCCAGCTTTGGGACCTGTTGTTGGCCCTCCGCCGGGAACGTCAATACGTGTCCGGCGCAGCAATCGCCGAAGGCGGAACCTTGCTGCGTGTCTTCGAGGCGTCGCTGGGCTCTGGTTTGGGAGCCCGTATCGAGTTAGCGCCCGGCGCTGCAGGCACGACAACCGGTCAGGACGCAACCAGCTTTGCGAAGGAGGAACACTTTTTCGGAGAATTCGTCGGTTCCGTCCTTCTTGAGATTGAACCTGACGTACGGCTGGACGCGTTGAAGGTGCCGTACCGCTGGCTCGGTGAAGTGATTTCGCAGGCCGAGATTATGCTGACGGAAGGTGGCAGCGAGGTCCTGCGAGAGTCGCTAGCGGATCTCGAAGAAAGCTGGGCAAAGACCTTCCGTGAGGTTGTCGGATGACGCCTACAGTTGCGATCTTGTACGCGCCGGGAACAAACTGCCACGAAGAGACAGCGGCTGCCTTGGAGCGCGCGGGACTTGCGAGTGAACTTGTTCTGCTGCGCGACCTCCTAACCGGCGATGTACGCCTCGACCGGTATCAGGCTTCCGTGGTTCCAGGAGGATTCTCCTATGGCGATCACCTAGGCGCCGGGAGGATATTTGCCACCATACTCGTGTCGCAACTGAAGGAGCAACTGGCGACGTTTTTGGAAGCCGGAAAGCCGCTGCTGGGCATCTGTAATGGGTTTCAGGTGCTGACCGAGGCGGGCATTTTGCCCGGGAAGAGGCCGGGTGAGCGTGCGCTAGCGCTGGTGGAAAATGAATCAGCGCGCTTCGAGGATCGCTTTGTGCGGTTAGTGGTCTCGGAAGATTACTCGCCGTGGACGGCAGGATTAGGGGGCCGCGTGCTGAAAATGCCCTCCGCGCATGCCGAGGGGCGCGCCCTCTGGTGCGGCCCCGCTCCAGGAGGCGGTGCCCGAGTGGCCTTCCGTTATTGTGATCCCGCGGGCAATCCCACCGCCGAATACCCCCACAATCCTAGCGGCGCACCGGCGGCCGTCGCGGGAATTACAGACGCTACCGGCTTGGTGTTGGGTCTGATGCCCCATCCGGAGCGCGCTTCCCTGCCCGTGCACGCTTCGCAAGATGGACTGGAGCTTTTTCGCAACCTCGCGAATTGGTTTCGGAACAGCTAATCGGATTTTTGCGGGTCGCCTGTTGAATTCAAGTCTTATTAATTCCATTGACATCGGTGCTAAGATAGTTCGGTTGGTAGTCTGGCTGCATCGCAAATTGTCTCGGCAGACAGTTCCCACCAGAAGGGGGGAGGGTTGCTGCCCAGGGCGATAGTCTCGGAAAGCATTCCGCGCCGCAGGGAGTATTCCCGGGCTCTTTTTTGGACGCGCATATCACTCCGCGCGCTTGGAGTCGGCCGTTTTGGGCCGTGGCGCCACTTCCTCGCTTTCGTAGCGGGTACACTGCTGATCAGCGCTGCGACCGCAACGCTGGTTCATCACGACTACGAGCTCGCAGAGTCTTACTGGCAGGCCCGACTTCAAACGGTTGCTGGTGACCGCGCGTGGGTGGTGTCCGGCTACCTTGACAGACACCTTCAGGATGCCGAAGGCTGGGCGGCGTTGCCCACCTTTCGCGCTTGGTTGACGCAGCCGGCGGGAGGTGGCCGCGATATGCCTTCGGGGCCAACCCACCATACCCTCGGTGATTTCCTGAATGCCTTGAATTCAATTTATGCATATCCTGGCGTACTTCTCCTTGATTCTCAGGGTCAACGAGTGGCGTCCACCGGCGACGCGGGGCTGATGGACTCGGAGGTATTTGCGCGGTGTCGCGGAGTCGTTCGTGACGGCCATCCCCAGATCGCACTTCTGAATGTTCGCAAGCCGCTTCTTGTATTTATGGCCCCGATCCGCGCCGAGCTCAGTGCAGCCGGCGCGGATGTGCACGTCCCTCCCGTGGTCGGGGTTGTGGCGATCTTCAACGACCCGAATGCGGACTTGTTCCCCACGCTCGAGACGGAGCCGGTGGCCACCCGAACCGAAGAGAGTGTGCTCATCCGCCGCCGAGGGGCTGAAGCGGTGGTTCTGTCGCCGCTACGAAGGCTTCCGAACTCGGCTCCTGTCTTCACCGTCCCCCTCCGGAACCTTGACCCGCTGGTCCAGTCGGCATTTGAGGGTCGCGAAAGCGTTGGTCCGCTGGTGGACTGTCGGGGAACTCACGTCATGGCGGCAGTGCGCCCGATTTCCGAGGGGGGCTGGGTCCTGGAAGAAAAAATAGACATGGAAGAGGCTTTCGAAAGCTTCCGGCGCGGCGCCGGTATGCAAGCTTTATGCGCTGCGCTACTCGTCCTCGCCTGGGCAGCCGCGGTAGTAAGCCACCGGCGGCACCAGCAGGCGTCAAAACTTCTGAAGGAAGTCGGGCGTCGCCAGGAATTGCTCCGCGCCGAGAAATACGCTGCTCAAATTGTGGATAGCGTGCCTGCATGGCTGCTGGTACTCACTCGCGATCTTCGAGTTCAATCGGCCAATCAGCCTTTCCTCACATACTTTGACATCCGTCAGGAGGAGATTCGCGGCCTTTCGCTCGGTGAGATTATCCGCACCGAAGGCTTGCTTCGCAAGGTTGACCAGGCCGCTAACGGACAGGCCACGGTGGAGGAAGTTTTGCTGGATGTCAAGGTGCGAGGCAAGCAAATCAAACTTCCGGCCCGCATAACGCTCGCGGACCTCACGCGTGGAACCCACGGCACACCGGAAGTGCTGCTTGTGGTCCAGGACCTGACGGAAACCGAGCACCTGCGGCTGGCCAGCGAGAACAAGGAGAGGGAGTTGCGCGAAACCGAGGCTCGATATCGGGCCTTGGCCGACAACGGCGCGGATTTTATTGGCACGCACGACCTCGAGGGTACTATTTTGAGTGTCACCTTGGCCGTCGCGCTTCGGGCAGGCTTCAAGGACCCCCAGGAGATGGTCGGGTTCAAAGTCACCGATTTTCTTCCTCGGGACCGCTGGCCGGAGTTTGACGCCTACCTTGAGACATTGCGCCGTGAAGGACGCGCGCAGGGCATGATGAAGGCCGTCACCCCAGGCGGAGAAGAAGTAATGATCGAGTTCAAGAATTCAGTACTCCGCAACGGTAGGGAACCCAGTGTAGTGCTCTGTGTGGGACGCGACGCCACGGAGCTCGTACGCCTGCGAAAAGCCTTGAAGCAGGCAGGCCAGCTTCCTGAAAGCCTGACCAAGACGGCTGGCGATGGCTTAGTAGGTCTTGATCGCGAAAGCCGATTCACCTTGGTGAATGAGAGGGCTGAGATTATTTCGGGGTACACAGCCGAAGAACTCAAGGGAAAGCTGCTTTCGGTTCTGCTTCGGCCGGAAGACATTGAACCCCTCACAGCGATTCTTCGGACGTGCCTGGCGGAGGGTGTTCAGATTTCGGGACGGGACGTGACTATCGTCCGCAAAGATGGCAGCGGGCGGCGCGTCCGCCTGAAACTGAGTAGTGTGGAGAACGGCGCGGCCATCTCGGGCGCGGTCATGACCTGGAGAGACCTTGCCGAAACCAGACCTGTCGAAGCCGGGGTCCGCTCGCTGAAATCTGGTTGAATTCATTCACGCCGCGGTGTGCCTCTCTATCATTGCGCCGCGCAGGCCCCGGGTTGGGTGCGCTCTTTACAACTGAGGCGTCGTTCGGCAATCCTAAAGGCTTGAAATCCGCCCTTCATGGTCATGAAAGTTGAGATTCTCGACGATGCTGATTCCGTTGCCCGGGCGGCAGCCGCCGCTATCGCCGCGGATGCTCGTGAGGCAGTCTCCGCTCGTGGCCGCTTTGCGTTCGCGGTCAGCGGCGGCCACACACCGTGGGTGATGCTGCGCGCGCTGGCGGATGAAGATGTCCCTTGGGCAAGCGTGCATGTCTATCAGGTGGACGAGCGTGTGGCGCCCGCCGGGCACCCGGACCGCAACCTCACGCACCTCCACGAAAGCTTGCTTCAGCATGCGCCTCTGTCTCCCGATCAGATCCACGCCATGCCGGTGGAGGCAGCCGACCTCGATGCCGCGGCCGCGCAGTATGCCCGGGCCCTTCAGCAGGTGGGCGGAGCACCGCCGGTGCTCGACCTCGTCCACCTCGGTCTCGGTCCCGACGGCCACACCGCGTCGCTAGTGCCGGGCGATCCCGTGCTCGGGGTCGCCGATAAAGATGTGGCCATGACCGGCGTCTACCAGGGCAGGCGCCGGATGACGCTCACCTATCCCTTGCTTAATCGTGCCCGCCGTGTGCTTTGGGTTGTCACAGGAAGCGAGAAGGTCGAGATGCTGCGCCGGCTGCGCGAGGACGATGTGTCCATTCCCGCCGGGCGCGTTCAGCACGAACAAGCCGTAGTGCTGGCGGACCGCGCGGCCGCAGGATCGTAGCGTGCTGATCGCTGCACGTGGCGTCAAGCTCGGCAGCATACCCAAAGTGCTGTAGCGGCGATCGCTGATCTCCGAAATGACAGATTCTGAAAACCGGCGGTCGGAGACCGCCGCTACAGCACGCACGCAGAGGGGAGGGAGCAATTGGACAGACTCAAGGGAAAGCGTGCTCTGATTACGGGTGGGACCAGCGGCATCGGTCTCGAGACCGCGCGCCAGTTCGTGGCCGAAGGAGCGCGCGTGGCGATTACCGGCAAGAACCCGGCAAGCCTCGAAGCCGCGCGCAAAGAGCTCGGGAGCGACGTCCTCACCATCCCTTCCGACGCCAGTGACGCTGCGGCTCAGAGGGGAGTTGCGGAAGCCGTTGGCCGCGCGTTTGGCGGGCTTGATGTCCTGTTTGTCAATGCCGGCATCGCTGAGCTAAAGCCGGTGGAGCAATGGGACGCGGAGTCTTTCGACCGCTCTTTTGCGATCAACGTGAAGGGACCGTTTTTTCTGATTCAGGCGCTTTTGCCGGTCTTTGCTAATCCCGCGTCGATTGTACTCAACGCCTCCGTCAACGCGCACATCGGCATGCCCAACACCAGCGTCTACGGAGCCAGTAAGGCCGCGCTTCTGTCCCTCGCCCGCACTCTCTCAGGTGAGTTGATCTCGCGCGGCATTCGCGTGAATGCCGTCAGCCCCGGTCCCATCTCGACACCTCTTTACAGCAAGCTCGGGCTATCTGAGGCTGATCTCAAAACGGTGGCCGCTTCCATTCAGAGCCAGGTGCCCGCCGGACGCTTCGGAAAACCCAGCGAGATCGCTAGTGCCATAGTCTTTCTCGCGTCCGATGACTCTGCATTCACCGTGGGCAGCGAGCTCCTGGTTGACGGCGGCATGAGTAATCTTTGACCTCTGCGGCCGTAGGGCCGACGCTTGGGTTGGCCTCAGGCCGGGGCAAGGCGCGCCCCACATCCCCGCGTCCGCGCGCGTGGAAAGCGAAGGATCTTGGAACTCGAGGGCTCGAGGCGCATCCAACAATTTCACACCTTACGTAGTCCGACGAGAAGCCGTCTCATGGCATGGAGGTGGCTGCCGGGAGGTCACAACTATTCCGGCACCTCGCGAGCGGAGCCACGACCTCAATACGTCCCATGCAGGAAGCCATCCGTTACATCTTGCATCTCGGCCACGCGACGTTCCTTGCGCTCGCGGCTCTGTTGCCCATTGTGAATCCGATCGGCAGCGCGGCGATCTTCCTCGCAATGACCGAAGGGCATCCGGCGCCTCTGCGCCAGACGCTGGCACGCAAGATTGGGATGAACAGCTTTTTCCTCTTGGCGGGATCTGTTCTGGTAGGCACCTACGTCCTGCGATTTTTCGGCATCTCGATTCCGGTGGTGCAAATCGGAGGCGGCCTGGTTGTGCTGGCGACGGGTTGGCAAATGCTTAGCCCGAAGGAAGGCGAAATGAAGAGTGACGTGCGTCAGGTGGACCGTCACGTCGATCCCGAGTTCGCACTGCAACAGGCGTTTTACCCCCTTACCCTGCCGGTCACCGTAGGGCCGGGGTCCATCTCGGTGGCCATTACCTTGGGAGCGAATCTGCACGGGGGCGGATTCAATCGCGCCCTGTTCATCGTGGATGCCCTGCTGGCTTCGGCTTTGGTGGCGTACCTCGTGTTTCTGTGCGACCGCTACGCCGAGCCGCTTTCTCGAAGAATGGGCCAGACCGGCATCAGCGTGATCGTCCGCCTGTGCTCCTTCTTGCTGCTTTGTATTGGAGTGCAGATCGTGTGGAACGGCCTCAGCACGCTAATCGGAAATCTGGCTCACTAGGAGTAAGCAGCAGGCAGTGGGCGGTAGGCAGTAGGCAGCGGGCAGTGAGCAGCAAGCAGTGGTCAGTAAGCAGTAGGCAGTAAGCGGTAGGTAGTAAGCAGTAGGCGGTGCGTGGTTTGCTTAGAAAGGCAACACGCAGGAGTCAAACGGCAAGAAGACAAGAGCGACAACGATGGGATCCTGTTGCCCGCCGCCCACTGCCCACTGCCTATTGCCTACTGCCTACTGTGTTCCTATAGGCTTACCGACAACCGTCAAGAAAAATCAAGGAGAAGAAAGGAAAATCTGAATGCCATACGTTACAGTCGGAAAGGAAAACTCTGCCAACATCGAGCTCCACTATGAGGATCACGGCTCAGGCGACCCCATCGTGCTTATCCACGGGTATCCCCTGAGCGGCGCTTCCTGGGAAAAGCAACTACCGGGGCTTCTGGCTGCCGGCCACCGCGTCATCACCTATGACCGCCGGGGCTTCGGCAAGTCCAGTCAGCCCACATCAGGCTACAACTACGACACTTTCGCCGAGGACCTCCACAAGCTGGTGACACACCTCGAATTGCGCGATTTTGCCCTGGCCGGCTTCTCAATGGGCGGCGGCGAAGTGGCGCGCTACATCGGGAAATACGGATCGAAGAATGTGAGCAAGGCTGTGATCATCTCCGGCGTGCCGCCGTTCCTACTGAAGACGGCTGATAACCCGGAAGGTGCGGATGGCAGTGTCTTCGAAGGAATCCAGAAGGCCGTCGCTGCTGACCGCTACGCGTTTTTCACCGATTTCTTCAACAATTTCTACAACACCGACGTTCTGCTCGGCAAGCGCGTCAGCCAGCAGGCCGTCCAGGCGAGCTGGAACGTCGCCGCCGGCGCTTCGGCCACGGCCAGTCTTGCCTGCGTGCCCACCTGGCATGAGGACTTCCGCAATGACCTGACTCGCATCGACGTTCCCACGCTGGTGCTTCACGGTGATTCAGACCGCATTCTGCCCATCACAGGTTCGGGACAGCGGACCGCCAAACTGATCAAAGGCGCCCGCCTCGTCGTGCTTAAAGACGGACCGCACTGCATCACTTGGACCCACGCGGAGGAAGTGAACCGCGAACTGCTGGGCTTCCTGAAGGAAGCTCGCCGCAGCGCCCAGAGCGCATAAAGCGATGCAACGGCGAACTGGGGCGCATACTTGGCGTGTTGTGCCAGGTATGCGTCCCGCTGACCGTCGGTAGCCAGCAAAAGCCGCAGACGCGAAGGCGGCGTCTGCGCTACCTGGCTCGATTGTTTTAGGGTTGAATTGGGGCCAACTTTTTCGTATCTTGAAGGGCATGGAAGTACACTTCACTCCCGAGACGGAAAAGAAGCTCAATGACCTTGCGGCGCAGAGCGGACGCGGAACGGCCGCCGCGCTGGTGCAGGATGTCGTTGAAGGATACTTTGACGAGCTTGCGCAGACACGCGAAATGCTCAACAGCCGCTACGATGACCTGAAAAGCGGCAGAGTGAAGCCGATTGACGGCGAACAGTTTTTTGAGAGCCTGCGCCGCCGCGAAGACGCAGGGCTCAAGAAAAACTCGTCTGAATGACCGCCGAACAAGGCTTTGACCTCCATCCCCTGGCGGCGCAGGACATCACCGAGATTTGGGAATTCATCGCGGAAGACAATCCGCTTGCGGCCCGCCGTGTCCGCGAGGACATCTTGACTGCCATTCGTCGCCTTGTTCCCTTTCCGCATCAAGGCCACAGACGCCCGGACCTCACTTCGCGCCCTTTGCGGTTCATCCTCGTTCGTGACTACCTGATAGCCTACGCGCCGGACGAAAAACCCTTGTGGGTTGTGGCGGTGATGCACGGACGGCGCAGCCCCCGTGTCCTGGCGGCAATCCTGAGAGGCAGGGAGTAATCAGGCAGCCGCCGGAAATCCATTTGTGGATAATGTCGTAAGCGAGTGACGCGGCCGCATCATAAGCGCCCCGCCTCTCTGGAAAAAACTACTATTGGACTCCGGGGCGAAGGGCTCCTTGCACGCCAAATGACGCGAGCGAATCAGCCTCAACCAGGTTGCAGCGGCATCGCGAAGCTCCGGGCTAGGCGACGAGAGGAACCGGCGGTAAAACCGCTCCGCGCACCCGCCGAGCAGGTCAAAGATAGAGGGGAAGAATGACGCAGATTCTCCAGTCATTCCCGGTGGTGGGACAGGCTGGGCTAGCGCGGCGTTCTCCAGTTCCTCTGCCAGCCCCTGATAGCGCCGCTGGATGCTCACCTGCGACAGGTCGCGGAGGGCGCCGCCTGGCGGCGTTGCCGCTAGCTCCTCCTCGATTGCATACACCGGCATCGCAACTTCCCAACCCGACCCGGCCCGCTTGAGGAAAACCAAGTACCGCTTGCCTGAGCGGAAGTCCGCAAGGGGTGGCCCGGAATAAGCGAATCCCCTGCCTGTCGTCGAAACGCGCAGGGTGAACCAGGTAAACCGCTGAAGCTTTTCTCCTGCGGCGCTTCGTTGGAACACGCGATCAACCCGGAAATGGGCGATGTTGGCCGTGACATCGGTACCATCCACCACCCGGCCGCCGACGCGAGAGGTGTGCTCAATCATCCCTGATACGACGAGATCGGAGATGCGGAGCCGCTCTCGGAAGTCGCCAGGAAAAATCCACGGCAGAGAAGCGGAGCCTTGAGCCGCAACCATCCCCCAGAGGAGCAATGTGGCCGTGAGGGGATTCACAACAACGTAGACACCGTGCTCCTGCGGCGGTTCCCGAATGGGAGCAATCGCCGCCGCGGTATTCGCGCGTGGCGCCAGCAAAAGCCGCAGACGCGAAGTCGGCGTCTGCGCTACCGTCCTCCCCATTGTTTTCAGGCCGCCCAACGTATCAAAAGGGTCCTTTGCGCACGATTGCCAACGCCAGGCCTATGGCGTATCTTGAGAGTATGGAAGTTCACTTCAACCCCGACGTGCAAGCGCGGCTCAAGCGGCGAGCGACCCAAGAGGGCCGCAACCTCGATGAGACCGTGCAGGATGTCGTCACCCGTTACTTCGAGGAAGAAGACCGCTTCATCGAAGCCGTAAAACGCGGCGAGGCCGCTCTGGAGCGAGGCGAGTTTCTTGCACATGAACAGGTAGGCGACCGGCTCCGGCGCTTCTTACAGCCTTGATGGAAGGGCGGCCCGTGTTCGTGGCGTTTACGATACGGACGAAAAACAAGCGCCGTCTTATTCGCCCGGTGACGGCCCGCTACATGCACTCGAAGGAGATTGCAGCATATGAAAAAGACAATCCCACGGCTTAAGACCGACCGCCACGCCGAAGCGTTTCTCGCCCAAGATCTGTCGAACCTCGACTTTTCGCAGTTCAAACCGGCGCGGTTTGAGTTCGAGAAGAAAGACGACCAGATCAACATGCGCGTGCCGAAGCCTTTGCTGGCAGCCGTGAAGGCTCGCGCAAAGGAGCGAGGGATTCCCTATACGCGCTTCATTCGGGAAACGCTCGAAAGGGCAATGGCCGGACCAAAGTAACAACACCGGCACAGGGTCCTTACGCACTCCTGACGCTACGAATACCACGCGCAAAAGCACTGGCTCCGCATGAGACCGATCAAAACCAAAGCCTCGACGTTAGAGGGCCTGACTCGACCGTAAACTTTCTGTTCACTCTCCTCGCGGGGCTTTCATGAGCCGATGAAATTCACAGCCTATCCTGCTGAATCTTAAGCTAGAAAATAACCGTTCGCATCCTTCCCGATTGTACCCATTGTCCCATTTCGGCTTGCGATAATCGCGGCCGAGGGCAACGAATGATCGCATTTTTGAGCGCGGCCTCGATAGCAGTTAACACCTCAAGCCGACCGGAAACCTTGCGCAATGGCGCTCACCACTCGACACTTCCCCGGTCAACTCGCCAGCCTAGTCAAAAATCGCAAAATTCAAAATCTTACCAACGGACCCGTCAACCTATTGAAAATAAAGGACAGGAAATTTCGAACCCCGTCAACTTACTGATGGCAGGCTCGTTAGCCTCGTTATCCCGTCAAGGTATTGAAAATACGCCTTTTACTTCAGAAAAACAGACAATCAAAAACTCGAACCCCGTCAACTTATTGAAACTAAATAAAGTTAACTCCGCTTACCTCGTCAACTCGTTGAAAAATAAGGCACGGGCAGCAGCCATCTCGAGAGAAGCGCTTGGCTCTGGGCGAGGGCGATGCCGCAGCCAAATGAAAACGATGGGAAGGGCGTCTCTGTGGCCGGAGCTCGCGCGGAATGACGAACAAACTGGGAATGTCATGCAAAATCAGTGTGATGGTAAGCGGCAGGGTAGAATCGACCCGACAAGGATTATGACAATATATCCAATGAGCTAACAGTCGAGGCTGGAGGTCGGAAAGGCTTCAGAGGACTCAGTCTTATATGCCCTGGGACTTACTGCGACCAACGGGTCGGCGTACGCACCCAGCGATGATTACGAAGCTCGGCGTAGAGGCTTGCCGGAAGAGGCCCGGCGTTACTCGCGGCAATGTTCGATTCAACGTTACGCAGCTTCCGCATTCCGGGAATAATGGTGCTCACCGCCTTGTTCATCAGGATGAAGCGGAGCGCCATCTCGGGAAGCGTCATGCCGGGCGGCACCAAGGCTTTGAGCGGTTCCACGTGATCCAGGGTGGCTTTCAGATTCTCCGGGACAAAGTAGGTGCTGCGCCAGTCGTTCTCGGGCCACTTGCTCTCTTGGGTCAGTGTGCCGCTCAAAGACCCTTCGTCAAACGGTACGCGGGCGATCACGGCCACGTCTCTTTGTTCGCAGGCGGGAAAGAGCTCGTCCTCGGGATTCTGGTCGAAGATGTTGTAGATCACCTGCACGGCGTCCACCATGCCCTCGCGTACCGCGCGCACGCCATTCCAGGGTTCCCAACGGTTCAGGCTGATGCCGGTGGCGCGGATCAGCCCTTGGCTCTTGAGATCCGCGAGCTTGCGCACCCACCGGTCATCATCAACCCACGAATCCTCCCAGGTGTGGAACTGAATGAGGTCGACGGTGGAGGCGCCGAGGTTCTTGAGGCTCTGCTCGACACTCTTCTGAATGTGGTCGGGCGGAAAACAATCGTCGAGGTTGAATTCGCGGCGGCTCGGCCAGCGGAGATTCTTGGGTGGCACTTTGGTGGCGATGTAAATCCGCTTTCCGGGATTCGCGCGCAACAACTGGCCCAGCAGTTGTTCACTATGACCGTTGCCGTAGGCCAGCGCGGTATCGAAGAAGTTGCAGCCCAGGTCAACCGAGCACTGCAGGGATCGCAAAGATTCCTCATCATCCGACCCCGTCCAGCCGCCCATGCCCCACATGCCATAACCGATTTCACTCACGTTCCAACCGGTACGACCGAATCTTCGTTGCTTCATGCCATGGCCTCCATCTTCCAGTTTACGCTACGGGCGACATCAGTACTTCAAACTCAGAGCCAGAACATGCCAGTTGAAGATGAACCACGTGAGGCCGACACAAGCGACCGCGATCGCCGTCTCACCTACTTTGCTCCAGAACCAGCGCTGCCGATTCCCCCACACGCGCCATGCGTTGTAAAGCACCACCACCATCGCGATCACGCCGATGAGGCCGGCAAGCTGCATCAGGCGCATCCAGGGGTCGAACGAGTCGCTCAGCAGGCTGAGATGCTGCTCCGCCTCGGCGCCAAACAGAATCCACCCACCGATGAACGCAGCGTTGATCAGGCAGACGATGCGTGCAAACGCGCGCGCCTTGCGCTCGCCCGAAGTGAGTTCGAGAGGCCGCTTGTAATGCCAGCGCAGGATGGCCGCGAGCGGCCAGAACAGCAGCGCCAGCCCGAAGATGGTCAGGCTGCCCAAGAACAACACCTGATTCAAGGTGCCGTTCTTGTACCATGGCACGCGCTCGAAGACCATCGCGGGAAAATCGATGCAGAGCACCGGCTGGCCCGAGGCGTCCCGCGCGAAGGCCACACGGTCAGGCTGGGCCGGGTTGCGAAACACCAATGGCGCGATCTCGCGCATTTTCTTGAACCCAGCGCCGCCTCCCACGCCGTTCACAGTGATGGTGCCGTCGGGGTTGGCATTCACCTTTACCTGGTCAAACGCCCCTTCCATACTAAGCACGGTAGTCTCCGGCCGCCGGCTGGTGCGGTAGGTTCCCGCTACCTCTTTCGAGTCGTGCGCCGCGCTCGCGAGCGCCGGCTGCTCCGGCTTGGCTGCGGGGTAGTAGCGGTCCATGAATTTCTCGAACAGCGCCGAGCGGCTACTCAGGTTGCCCTTGCCGGCGCTGTTGTAAGTGACGAAGAGGCCGGTGCCGGAATCAAGCACCAGGCCGAGCTCACTGTGGAAGTAAACGGTGTCACCGCCGTGGCCGATGATGCGGTGCCCGTTGAGACTCTCCTCGTAAAAGCCGAGCGCCATCTTGTTGAGCGCGGGATGTGGGCCGAACTGCGGCGAATGCATCAGTTCGGCGGTCTCGGGGCGCAGAATGGTGGCCCCGTTGTACTGGCCGTTCTGAAGGTGGGCGATCATGAAACGCGCGATGTCAGCCGCGGTCGTCGAAAGCGCGCCGGCCGGCACGTCCCAGATCACTTCGAAAGGGTGGGGAGGTTCCGAAGCCGTGATGTAGCCGTTCGACATCAGCGGCTTCAGGTTCGCAGGCAGGGGCTGCACGAACGTGGAATGCTGCATGCCCAGCGGCTTGAAGATATGCGCGTCAATGTAATCGGCGAAGGGCTCGCCCGAAACGCGCTGTACGATGTAACCCGCCAGCGCCGCGCCGTAATTAGAGTAAGCCGGCACCTCACCGGGCGGGTAGATGCGGTTCGGAAGGTGCGCGGCCAGGTAGGGCCCGAGCGGCGGCACGTAATTCGTGTTAACAATGAGGTTCTTGAAGGCCTCCTCAAATCCGGGCGTGTGCGTCATCAGATTGCGCAGCGTGATGGGCTTCGGGTAGGTGGCGGGAATCTTGAAGTCGAGATAGTCGTTCACGTCGCGGTCGAGATCAAGCTTGCCTTGCTCCACCTGCTGCATCACCGCCGTCCAGGTGAAGAGCTTGGAGATCGACCCAGGCCGGAAGAGGGTCGCGTCCCCGGTGACCGGCGTCCTCTTCTCGACGTCGGCGTAACCGTAGCCCTTCACCAGCAGCGGCTGCCCGTCTTTCACCACGGATACGGCTGCTCCGGCGATGTCATCGGCCTTCAGCTCGATGGGGATCAGGCCGTCCAGGAACGCTTCCACGTCAGTGGCCGTGAGCTCGTGAGCGGGAGGCGCCTGCCCTGCGGGGGGAGCAGGGCTCGATTGCTGCGTCGCCTCAGCGGCAGTGGCCGGGGGATT
Organism: Terriglobia bacterium; assembly: GCA_035578005.1. Lineage (GTDB taxonomy): Bacteria > Acidobacteriota > Terriglobia > UBA7540 > UBA7540 > Gp13-AA77. Next base: position 13,854 of record DATJYK010000201.1, on the reverse strand, counting down.
GGTCTTTTGCTGCGCCCGGCCTTGCCAAGCTGGTGCCAAAGAGAGGCTACCTAGAAAGGCTAGTAGTATACTTATGATTGTGGACAACGGCATTTTTCGGTTCAACATGGTCCTCCCCATTCCAAGTCCGTCATTCCCGCGAAGCTTGTCCCCGCGAAGGCGGGGAGCGGGAATCCATGAGTTTTCACGCAGTGCTCAGGTCTCGCTCAGCGGTTCGCCGCAGAGCCGAGCAGAATCCCGGCAATCGAGTGCGTGAGCCTGCTGACATCCGCGTCTTCGAGATCACACATCGCCGCGACGGCGATGCCCTTCTCCGGCAGAAGCAACAGATGGGTGCTCACACCGGACTGGCCGCCGCCGTGCGCCACCACTCGATTGCCGTCAAGCTGGCCGAGGCCCCAGCCGAAGCCGTAGCCGGTTTCCTTCCCGTCGCGAGTCTTTCCGGAGGTGAACATCTCGGCGAGCGTCTCGGGCTTCACCAGCTTGCCTGTCTCAATCGCGATCGCGAAGCGGGCCAGGTCAGCCGCAGTGGAACAAAGGCCCCCGGAAGGTATCTTGTAGCTCGAGTCCATCAACTGCGAGTTCTCGAGATTACCGTCCTTGTCGCGCTGGTAGCCTCGGGCGCGGTTGGGAATAAGCGCGAACAGGTTGTCTACTTGCATGTGGTCCATGCCGGCGGGCACGAAGATATTCTGCCGGACGTAATCGGCGAAGGATTGGCCGGAAGCGCCTTCCACCACGCATCCCAGCAGGTTATAGCCGAAGCTGGAGTAATGAAACTGCGTGCCGGGCTCGGCAATCAGCGGATCATCCTTGAAGACGGAAAGCCCGCTCGCTACCGAGTCGAAGTGGGTGGTGTACTCCACTCGTTCCTTCTCGTTGTAATGCCGGACGCCGCCGAGGTGCCCGAGCAGCTCGCGCGACGTAACCGGCCACTGCTTCTGAGGAAATGCCGGGCAATACTTTTGGACCGGCGCATCCAGGTCTAGCTTGCCGCGTTCGACGAGTTGCACCACTGCGGTGGCGGTGATGGGCTTGGAGATGGAGCCCAGGCGGTAAACGGTGGAAGCCTTCGCGGGTACAAAGTTTTCCACGTCTGCCAGGCCGTAGCCATTGGACCAGCGAAGCTGCTTGTCCGTTGCAACGGCGACCGAGAGCCCCGGAATGCCCTGCTTCGACATTTCGGTGGTGACCGCCTTCTCGATGCTCGCGATAGTGCTTGCAGGGAGTTCATCGGACGATTGGGCGCGAAGCTGCGCAGTGGTCAGCCACAGCGCAAGCCCGGCCACGACCATCCGCGCGGCGAAAGCGCGGCGTCTTTGTAACTGAGCGTCCATCGGTGTTCGTGACTACGTCGATTCCCCGTCGAGCGCCTGAGAGTATACATCAGTCGCGCTGGCCGCGAGGTTGCGCACTGCTTGAACGTCACTGTCGTTACGGTCGTTGCGCGTTACTCGAAGTCGTGCGGATAAAAGCGTCAAACTCAAGAGCGTTAATTTTGCTTTCTTGTCTCAACAAATTACTCCGCCCACAACCAACCAGAACGAGGACGCCTCAATTGCGTGCTGTGCACAAAAACTTTGCACACTTTCTGCCAGACTTGCCGGCCGTATCCCTAAACCCGGTGAATGATATACTCTTGGGCACTGGAAGGCGAAGATGCACACCGATGCACACCGAAACTGTGGCTACGCGCGCTGGGTTGTGGGGTAGCGCAAGCGTCATGACCCGAGGCGCGCTCACAGTCGCTCTTCTCGTTGCTGTGCCCCTTCCCCGCCTGCAGGGTCAGAAACCTGAGGTTCCGGGTACCGAGCCCACGTTTAGCTCTGAAGTGAATCTGCTGTCTGTTGCCGTGCGCGTGACCGATCGCAAAGACAACGAGATCCACGGGCTAACTGTTGACCGGTTTTCCCTGTACGAGGACGGCATTCTTCAGAAGATTGCGTTCTTCAATGCGGAAGATGAGCCCGTCAGCCTGGGCATCCTTTTGGATGTTAGCGGCAGCATGGTGGCGACCGGAAAACTTGACCACGCCAAGGACGCACTCTCCCACCTGCTCAGCACCATGCGCCCCGACGATGAAATGTTCTACCTGCGGTTCCATCGTCAGGTCGACAGGATCGTCGACTTCACCAGTGACCCGCATCGAATTCTTTCGGCGATCTCCGAAACCGGCGCCACGCAGGACGGCACCAGCTTATACGACGCGGTCGCAACGGCGCTTTGCTACATGCGCAGGGCCCACCAGCATAAGCGCGCGTTATTGGTGGTCACCGACGGCGCGGACCAGAACAGCCATCGCTCACTCGAGGAACTGATTCCCATTGTTCAGGCGTCGCAGACCCAGGTGTTCATCATCGGCTGCTTTAGCAAGGAAGAATATGATTTCTACCGAAATTTGCACGGTGAAAAGGCAACAATGGTAACCAACCAGGAGATTGACAATCCGCTGGTTGCTTTCAAACGGCTGGCCGACGAATCGGGTGCCGAGTGTTTCTTTCCGCCGGTCGATAAGCTGCAGGAGGCAGTCGACGCCGTGGCTCACCAGCTTCGGACGCAATACACGCTGGCCTACTATCCGAAGTCAGGCGCCGCCGGTTTCCGTCACATCGAGGTTAAGGTCGCGGAACCGGGCGCGCGGGTGCGGGCACGGCGTGGCTTCGAAGGCGTGGAAACTGCAACCGCGTCAGGCTCTTCTCAACACCTGGCTGCATGTGAACACGAAAGGCTCAGGCCATACCCTTACGAATCGAAGATAACAATCAAGAATGGCGGTACCATTTACCACGAGGACTTCCAGAGCAAAGAGAGCGGTTGGCCCAGCAAACATTCTTTCCACTATGGCGGCGGAAACTATCAGATCGCCAACGCCCGCGCGACAGGTCAGTCTGACTACTCCGTTCTTCCCTCGTCACCTTACTTACTGGGTCCGGTCGGCACCCTCCGAAGCAGCGCCGATCCGGCTGCAGGAGTGCTGGTGGCCAACGGGCCGTGGTTTGCTGACGTGAATGCCTCGGTAAGCGTCGAGATAAAGTCTGCCGGAGGAGCAGGGGACACGGCGGCTGCTCCCGGGTTGGCTTTCCACCTCAACGATCGCGGATACTACGCGGCGCTCATCAGCTCGGCCACGCCCGGGTCCCGCGAGGTTGCGCTGAAGCTCGTCAAGAAGTTCCACTATGAACAGGCAGCGCGTGATCTTCTGCCCTGGACGCAGGTTCCGCTCAGTGACGTGACTGTGGGGCGGCAACAAAGAATTGAGGTCCAATGCCGAGGAGCGCTCATCACCGTTCTTCTTCAGGGTCATCCCGTGGCGAAATACGAGGATCGCAGCTTCGACAGCTTCAACGAAGGGCTCGTAGGAATGGTGCTGTTCGGAACCGGGCGCGCCATTTTTCGCGACTTACTAGCCGAAGAGGTACGTTCTACAACCCAACCCGATAGTCACGCGCGAAGTCTGAACCATTAAGTCTTTCGTGATACAGTGGCGCACACGCCCCGCTGGACACCTTCGCCGGCGACAACTATCATCGGCATGTATGAAGAAAGCGGCTTTCGACCCGGGCTTTACGCAGGTTTATCGGGGCAACCTGCGGCGAATCATCAATCCGGACGGACAGTTTAACGTACGTCGGCGCGGAACCAATTGGCATGACGTGCATGCGTATCTTTACATGATCAACGCCAGTTGGCCCGTTTTTCTGGCTTGGATCCTCGTCGCCTATCTCGCCGCCAACCTTCTTTTCGCGTTCGTTTACTACTACGGCGTGGGCGTGGAAAACCTGCGAGGCGCGGAGACCAGCACGGCTTTGGAACGTTTTCTGAGCGCGTTCTTCTTCAGTGCGCATACCTTGACGACCGTGGGCTACGGAAGCATCTCTCCGGAAGGCGTGACCGCGAATTCGGTGGCCGCATTTGAGGCGCTGATGGGCTTGCTGGCGTTTGCTCTGGCGACGGGTTTGGTTTTCGGGAGGTTTTCGCGGCCCGTGGCCCGCGTCGCCTTCAGCGAGAAGATGGTAGTTGCACCCTATCGTGACGGGAACAGTCTGCAATTTCGCATTGCCAACCGGCGCAGCAACAATTTGATGGAGCTCGAGGCGCTGGTTCTCGTGATGACGGTGGAAGCGGTGGAGGGTGCGATGGTGCGCAAATACAAGCCCTTGGAACTGGAACGCGCCCGGGTTCAGTTCCTGCCCCTCGCCTGGACGGTGGTGCATCCCATCGATGAAAACAGTCCCTTGTGGGGGAAAACCGCACAGGACCTGGCGAGTCTCGAGGCTGAATTCCTGATCCTCATCAAAGCCTTCGATGACACGTTCTTCCAAACCGTTCACGTCCGCTATTCCTACCGTCATGAAGAGGTGGTTTGGGGCGCGCGCTTTGCGCCCACCTTCGAGGTGGGCGCGGAAGGCAACATGATCTTGGACCTGGGCCGTCTGAGTGCGCTGCGACCCCCTTCCGAGAACGCGGGTACAGCCTGAAGCTCCGGACAATGCTATACAGAACGCATTAAATGCATGGTGCAGCCCATAAGGGCACGGCTTCAGCCGTGCCGGAGAGTGACTCTAAGCTACTTCTGCTAAGCTCTGCGGACGCTTCAGCTTTAGCTGAAGCGTCCGCAGAGCGTAACACCAGGAATTGCTGCAGCCGAGCGGCACGGCTGAAGCCGTGCCCTTATGGGCTGTGCACACGACTTAATGCGTTCTCCGTAAGGGACTCGACATGAGGTACGGTCTCAATATTCCTCCTGCAGGCAGCCTCGATTTCCTGTCGCTGGGCGCCCTCGTTCATCGGCTTGATCCCGGCATTATTCCGTTCCGCAAGGCCACCGAGTGCAAGATCCACGTCAGCGGGGGTGAATTTAATTGCGCCGCCAATCTGGCGGATTGCTTCGGCCTGCAAACAGGCATAGCAACGGCGATGGTGGACTATCCCATCGGCGATCTCATCGCCGAGCGCGTGCGCGCCATGGGTGTGAAGCCGTTCTACAAGCGCTTCAAGCACAACGGCGTCACCGGGCCGAACATGGCCACGGTGTATAGCGATCGCGGCCAGGGCGTGCGGGCTCCGGTTGTCTTCTACAATCGTGCCCACGAAGCCGGGGCCTTGCTCAAGCCCGGCGATTTCGATTGGAACGCGATTTTTGGCGCCGGCGTTCGTTGGTTTCACAGTGGAGGAATTTTTGCCGCACTGTCTGAAACAACGGGGCAGTTGATTCGAGAGGGCATGCAAGCGGCTAAAGCAGCGGGGGCTGTCACCTCGTTCGATCTGAACTACCGGGCGAAACTGTGGAATATGTGGGGCGGACACGAACGCGCGCTATCGGTCATCGAGAGCATCGTCAAGCATGTTGATGTTCTGGTGGGCAACGAAGAAGACCTTCAAATGGGCCTTGGTATTCCTGGTCCGGAGGTGGCAGCGAAGTCCAAGCTCGATCCCAGCGCTTTCTTCGGCATGATTGACAAGGCGGTGGCCAAGCACTTTCACATCAAGATCGTTGCCACGACGCTTCGCGAAGTCCACTCAAGCAACCGGCACAGTTGGAGTGCGGTGGTTTGGATGGATGGCAAGACCTATTTGGCCCCCACAACTGAGATCGACGTTCTCGACCGCGTCGGCGGCGGCGACGGTTTTGCGTCCGGACTCTTCTACGGATTGCTGACCGGTGAAGAACCGGAAGAGGCGGTGAAGCTGGGTTGGGCGCACGGCGCCTTGTTAGCCACTTACCCGGGTGATACGACAATGGCGACCGTCGAGCAGGTGCGGGCCTTTGCCAAAGGTGGTTCGGCGCGCATCCAGCGGTAATCGCTCTCTGCTTGCACTGCCAGCCCGCAACTTTACCGAGAGCGTAGGGTTATTTCTAAGCGGAGATTGCGTGACACGAAGAGCCTCAGTATTTTGGCTGGCATTCGGCGTTTTGCCCCTGCTCGCTGCGGCAAAGACTCCGTCGAAGCCCACTAGCTTCTCGGGCCGATGGGTCTTGGATTTCAACCAAACAAAGAATCCGCCCAGTGGCCTGGAGGCTTACAGCCTCGCCGTCAACCAGGACGAGCAACGACTGAAGGTCGAGACATCGCTCAAGGGCAACCTGCAATCGACCGGCGGAGGCGGCCAGCACCCTCCGCGTGGCGGCTATCCTGGTGGCTATCCCGGAGGCATGGGGATGCCCGGGCCCATGTGGCCCCGAGGCGGACACAGAATGCCGAGCGGCCAAGGCCAGGCGCACCGTCTCGAAATTGCCGCCTTCAAAGCGTATCCCCGGAGCGCCGTCTACAAACTTGACGGTAGTACTTCGACCGCGCAGCTCGGCGACCATGACCGCAGCGATGCCACGGCAAAGGCGGAATGGACCAAAGGCGGCAAGCAGTTGAAGCTGACCTTGGTGGGAGAGGGCGCTGAGAAAAGCGGCCAGGCGCAACTGAAAGACGAATGGAAATTGGACGGACAGTACCTCAAGATTGACCGCAACATCCACACCCCCAATGGCTCCACGACGGTGCACCTCGTGTTCCGCAAAGAGTCGTGATCCACTGCCGCCCAGACGTTTTGAGCAAATCCTCGAAGGCCGCGACACAGAATATCTCTTTTAGATTCAGACGATGACTGTCGTTGAGTTCAAGCAAGAGCTTCATCTCCCCCCAAAACTCAATTGACTTACCTACCGTTCGGTAGGTAATATGCTGCCTGTCGCCTTCCTCTCGGCCTGTTCGGGAAATAGGCGGCCGTTTGGTCCGCGTTAAGGAGGAGTCATGGGCGAGCGCGTCTACATCTTCGATACCACGCTGCGCGACGGCGAGCAGTCTCCAGGTTGCAGCCTGAACCTTGAGGAGAAGCTTGAAATGGCGCGTCAGCTTGCCCGGCTCGGTGTTGACATTCTGGAAGCCGGCTTTCCCATCGCCTCCGAGGGCGACTTCGAGGCCGTTCAGGCTATCGCTGCCGAGGTCCGCGGGCCGGTCATTGCCGCCTTGGCGCGCGCCAACGAGAAGGACGTCCGGCGGGCCGCTGAGGCGCTTCAGGCGGCCCCTCGGGCGCGACTGCACACGTTTCTTGCCACTTCGGACATCCATCTGCAGTACAAGCTTCATAAGACGCGTGACCAGGCGCTGAAACTGATCTCCGAGATGGTGGCGCTGGCGGCCTCGCTGGTTCCGGACGTTGAGTTCTCGCCTGAAGACGCCGGCCGCACGGAGCGCAGTTTCCTGGTGGAGTGCTGCCACGCCGCTGTGGAGGCCGGCGCGAGAGTGCTCAACCTGCCGGACACCGTCGGTTACTGCCTCGGGCCTGAATACGAGCAGATGTTCCGCGACGTGAAGGAGCGCGTGCCGGGCAGCTTCACGCTGAGCACTCACACTCATGATGACCTTGGCTTGGCGGCCGCCAACACGCTGGCCGGCATTCAGGGCGGGGCGCGCCAGGTGGAGTGCACCATCAACGGCATCGGCGAGCGCGCCGGCAACGCCGCCCTGGAAGAGATCGTGATGGCGCTGCATCTGCGCCGCGAACGCCTGGGATTTGAGACCGGCATTCGCGCCGAGGAGTTGTACACTTCCAGCCGACTGCTCACCCGGCTCACCGGAGTGGCCGTTCAGCCCAATAAGGCCGTAGTGGGAGACAACGCCTTTGCCCACGAAGCCGGCATTCACCAGGACGGCATGCTGAAGAACAGCCTCACCTACGAGATCATGAGTCCGGCCACCGTCGGCGCGCCTGCCACAGCGATCGTGCTGGGTAAGCATTCGGGGCGCCACGCTCTGGCTCAACGCTACGAACATCTGGGTTACGCACTCTCCAAGACGGAACTCGATCACGCTTATGAACTCTTTTGCCGGCTCGCCGATCGCAAAAAGCGCATCTACGACGAGGACCTGATTCAGATTGCCAGCCGCGATCTCGCCCAGCACGCGCACGCTATTGACCTGCGTCACGTGGAAGTTCGAACGTCGAGCGTCGGTGAGGCGGCGGCCACGGTTGACCTTGACCGCGACGGCGAGATCCTGTCAGCTTCGGCGGTTGCGGACGACGCCGAGGACGCCGTCTTCGCTGCCATCGACCGGGCGCTGGGCCTGACGGGTGAGTCGGCTGGCCAACCGGTCGAGCTCTCGATTCGCGGCCAAGGCACGCTCGGCAACCGCAAGACCGAGGTCTCGCTGCGCGTCCGGTTTTCCGGACGCGAGCATTCGGGCCGCGCCTCAGCGTCTCGTAGCGTTGAAGCTGCCGCCCGCGCCTATCTGCAGGCCGCGGCCAAAGCGCTCACGGAACGCGCCCGCCGCCAAGCTGCGGCCGCAACCGCGAATGGCGTCAGCGAACCCGTCGCCGTTTCCGCCAATTAGCCATCAGTTGTCGGCCTTCGGTTTTCCGTAGGGGCGCATGGCCATCCGTAGGGGCGCATGCCCATGCGCCCCTACCGTCTCAACAGCAGCGACTCGGGCGCGAATACTTGTGCTCCAAGCGCGCGACGTAAAACTCGGCGGCTTCCGCCGGAGCTTCACCGCGAGCCAAAGCGCGGTCGCGATAGCGCTCGTAATCATTTTCGCCCGCGCTTTCGCGAAGGAAATGCCACAGGCTGCGAAGCAGCCACAGGAGCGGGAACTCGCGGTTTTCGGTGTTCGTTTTTCGGTGTTCGGTCATCAGCTCTTAGTCTTCATGTCCTGGTCCGGCGAAGGGGCAGGCTCCGCCTCGGCTTCCCACGGGTTGAAGAGCGTAATCTGTAAATCAACGAAATCTCTCACATTGCGCGTGGCCAGGGTGAGGTTATGACGCAAAGCGGTGGCGGCAAGCAACCCGTCAAAGTTGGAAAGCCGCCTGCCCTTTAGCTGCCGGTGGGCCGTGAGCGATGCCCACAGGGTCGCAATGGAGCCGTCCACCGGCAGAACCCGGCCCTCAAACCATTTTTGAAAGTCCCGGTTAATCCAGTCCTCCAACTGTTCCCTCCGCTTACCTGGGGCAAGAAGCTCGATACCGAGCCGGATTTCCGCGAGCGTAATGACGCTGACGTAGAGAGATTCCAGTGGGGTGCCGGCAAGCCATTGCTTGACGCGCTGATTTGGCTCGCCGCGTCGATTGAATTCGGAAAGCACGTTGGTGTCGAGTAAGAACCCCCTCATAGATCAATAGGGCGGGCATAGTCCTTACGTCTCTCCAAGTCCAACTCCGCCCCGGCAAAAGGGGATTCGCTGAGAAGTTGCGCCAGGTTCTTGTGGGATGGTTCCTTTCGGTGTTCGTTTCCGCGGTGCGGACGGCGACTCTCAAGATAACGTTTCAGGGCGTCGCGCACCAGTTCGTCGGTCGTGCGGTGCTCTTCATCGGCTACGGCCTGGGCCTCCGCAAGGAGCTCGTGGGGCATGCGGACAAGGTCAGTCTGATTGTCAGTGCTCTTCAAAGATGCCTCCTTCTCTTGCCGTTATCCCAACCTGGGATTTAGCTTAGGCCGTGCGGAAACAGGAGTCAACACTGGCCTCCATCAGATTTCAGTTCTCGCTGCCAGTTTCCCTCATCGGCAATCGACAATCTTCAAGCGGCAATGCCATCATGCTGGAATCCGCGACAGCACCGCAGGCGCCTCACTGAGCACCGGATGTTTTCGGCCCCAGGCATAGAGCGCCCAATGGCGCGCCGATTCCGCCAGAATCACTGCCACCAGCAGCGCGAAAACCAGCGTCACCGCGGCGTCTAACCGGTCATTAAAAATCAGTCGAGCCGTTTCACCGACATGCGCTGCGGGAATACTTCCTGCCGCAATTTGTGCCGACAGCATCTGCGCGTGAGCCAGGAAGCCCAGGCGCGGAAGCGGCGACCACACTTTCTGGTAACTTGCCGTCATGGTGACGGTCACCAGCCACGCCAGCGGCGCCAGCGTCACCAGCAGATAGCGGCTTTTGCCCATCTTGATGAGAATGGTGGTGGCGATGCACAACGCAATTGTGGCCAGGAGTTGGTTCGAAATGCCAAACAGTGGCCACAGGCTGTTGATGCCGCCGAGCGGATCGCGCACGCCCTCCAGCAGGAAGTAACCCCACGCGCCCACCATCAAGGCGCTGGTGAGAATCACGCCGGGATACCAACCCGTGTGCCCAAGCTTCGGGTTGAGGTGGCCAAAGAGCTCCTGGAGGATGAACCGCCCCACGCGCGTGCCGGCATCGAGCACCGTGAGAATGAACAACGCCTCGAACATGATGGCGAAGTGATACCAGATGGCTTCGAGTCCACTCATGCCGAGCGTGTGCGAGAAAATATGCGCCATTCCGACCGCGAGTGACGGCGCTCCGCCCGTGCGATTAAAGAGTGTTATTTCTCCCACTCGATGGGCGAGATCGGCCATCTCCTGGCTGGTCACCGGATACCCCCAGCCGGTGATGGTAGCTACGGCGCCGGCCGGAGAGGCTCCTACGGCGCCCGCAGGGCTGTTCACGGCGAAATAGACGCCGGGCGGAAGCACGGTGGCCGCCACCATGGCCATCACGCCAACGAAGGACTCCATCATCATGCAGCCGTATCCGATGGTGCGCGCGTGAGTCTCCTTGCTGATGAGCTTGGGCGTGGTGCCCGAAGCGATGAGCGAGTGAAATCCCGAGATGGCGCCGCAAGCGATGGTGATGAAGCAGAACGGAAAAACCTTGCCGGCAAAGATCGGTCCGGTGCCGTCGGTGAAGCGGGTGAGCGCCGGGAGCAGCATAGGCGGGTGTGCCAGCAAAATGCCCACGGCCAGGGCCAGGATGGTGCCCAGCTTGATGAATGTGGCCAGGTAGTCGCGCGGAGCCAGCAGCAGCCACGCCGGAAGCACGGACGAGCAGAAGCCGTAGACGATAATAATCCAGGCCAGCGCCACGCTGCCGTAAGTGAAGTACGGCGACCAGTGCGCGGAGGCAGCCACGTAGCGGCCACTCACGACGCCAATCATCACCAGCACGAAACCCAGGATTGACGCCTCCAGAACGCGTCCCGGCCTGAGATACCGCAGGTAGAGTCCCAGCAGCAGCGCCACCGGGATGATGACCGCGATGGTGAAGACGCCCCACGGACTCGCCTTCAACGCGTTTACCACCACCAGCGCGACCACGGCAATCAGGATGATCATGATGGCGAGCACAGCGAAGAGCGCTGTCCAGCCTCCGAATTCGCTTACTTCCTCTTTAGCCATCCGCGCCAGCGACCGTCCGTCGCGGCGCATCGAAAAGAAGAGAGTTACGAAATCCTGGACGCATCCGCCGAGCACACCGCCAATCACGATCCAGAGCGTTCCCGGTAGGTAACCGAACTGGGCGGCGAGAATCGGCCCCACCAGCGGTCCCGGCCCCGCGATGGCGGCGAAATGATGCCCGAACAGCACCCATTTGCTGGTGGGGATAAAGTCGCGGTTGTCATCGAGACGCTCGGCGGGCGTGGCGCGCTGGTCATCAAGCCCAAGGACGCGATAGGCCACAAAGCGGCTGTAGAACCGGTAACCGAGGGCGTAGATGCACACCGCCGCGGCAACAAGCCAGACGGCGTTCAGCGGCTCGCTGCGCGTGGTCGCGATAAGGCCGAGTCCCAGCGCGCCGAGGCCCGCGACGGCTAGCCAAAAAAGTTTTTTGAGCGCATTGATCATGCGTCTCCGTCCCTGAAGGTACTACGAAAAATCGCTGAATCTCATAAGTAACCGGCCTGGTGCGAACCTCAGCACACCCTGCCCTCTCGGTGCAAAGCTAGGACACACGAAAAGAGAGATCCACGTGAACAATCACATTCTGAGCAGCGCCATCCTTAGTTGCAGGTTTGAATGTCCAATTCCGAAGAGTTGCAGCCGCATTCTGGTCAAGACCGTCGCCCAGAGGCTTGCCAGTCAAGATAACATCCGCGACTCGACCGTGCCGGTCGATAAGAATGGCCGCCCCCATTGCCCCTTGCGTTCGGCGGGAACGCGCCCGGTCAGAGTAAGGAGGATCCGGCGTGCGAATGGGCTCGAAATCTTGCCAGCGAGCGGGCATCGTGGGCCGCTCTGCCGTGATTACATATATCGGTTCGCCGTCGCTGGCCGTAGCAACCTGAAACGGGTCTCGTTTGGCCTGGGGTAGCTCTATGAACCGTTGCCAGTAAGTGGGCATCAACTGGCTCGCGTCGGTCGAAAACGGATAGAACACTCGTGCCAACGCTGCCTGGAGGCCGTCTGGGAGCAGCCCGCCGCTGCCGAGCTCGATATCGATGGTGACAGGTTCGCCGCCAAGCTTATAAAGCTGTCCGTGCGTTGGGTCCCAACCAACAATGAGGCGCTGGCCGGCAAACTGAAGTGTCTCCGATTCAAGCTTGAACTTCTCGATGCGAACGATGCCATCGAGCGCCCACATTCCCGGCTCGCCTCCGCCTGTCAGGTTCCCCTGCGAATCGTACTTCAGGTGATCGCCGCTGTAGAAATTGCGCAGCACGTACTGCTTGCCGACGTATGCTGTTTGGAGGTCCTGTTTGGCGTCACCCCGGGCGATCCCCAGGAAACAGAGCCAAGCTGCCAATTCCACCAATGCAAGAACGAAAATCTTCACCGCTCTACTCATGTTTGCATCCCGTTGTAGGCTGTGTGCCGGACCGGCGGGTTTATCCCGCCATTTGAAGACTGGCACGAAGCCTTTGATGGTGGATGGTGGCATGGAGCCGCCGCTACCTTAAACTGGGTCAATGTCCCGTTGTAAACCCTTCTCGCCGACCGTGCCACGAGCCTGCCCTGAGCCTGAGCACGGACGGATTAGACTTCATGCCGTTGCGTCTGTCAATGGTTGGAGACGTAGCAGACGTAGCAGACATACCAACGTATCAGGCTGCGGAAAAGCTCGTGCAGCCTGTCATTCCGAGGAGCCGTAGGCGACGAGGAATCTCGTAGTGCCTTTAGTTTCAGAGCGAGATTTCTCGCTTGCGCTCGAAATGACATGGTCCGAGCTGGTTTCCGAAGCCTGCCAGGGGCGGCCCTTGTGGCCGCCCAACTGACGGTACCCGTTGGTCCGTGAAATGGGGCAGCCACAAGAGCTGCCCCTACCTCTGCACGGCACTAACCAGCTTTATTATCAATAACATCGTGGGATATCCCCGCAGGCGCGTTTTTAACTTGTTTGTTTTCAATAATATCGTGGGATATTCCCAATACCACTTTTTAAGCCTTGTGTTTTCAATTACATCGTGGGACTTACCGTCTCATTTTCGGCTTCGTTGCCGTCTGGGGGTTGGGATTTCCTGGCCTTCAGCTTCAGCAGCAGATCGGTGACAAATCGGAGCTGGCGCAAATCGGAGTCCTTCGATTGCAGCAGAAACGCCATATTGGGGTGCCTGGGGATCAGCATGGTATCGCGGAATGCGGGTGTCATCTCCGCCAGTTCGGCGCGGTGTGAGGCGAAGGCGGCTTCCCGGGCTTTGATCTCGTCGCGCAGCACGAGGCGCAGCTCGGCGCGCAGCACGTCGCGCTCCGCGCCCGTGGCAATGGTCAGGCCCAAGGTGGCTGCCTTCTCAGCGGCATCAGCAGCCTCACCCGGGAACACGGTCCCCGCCGGCAGCAGCCGCCAGGCCCGCGACACGATCTCAAATCCGGTTCCCGTCGGCAGCTCCCCATAGATCCCCCGCAGACCTTCGATAACGTCCCCGCTCGACTGGAACTTGTTGGCGTCGAGCGCCTGCATCAGGGCCCGGAGCTTGGGCACCACCCGCTCATGCTTCGCCGTCAGCTCGCGCAAATCGTTGGCCCTGTCGTGGTCGAGGGCCTGGAGCTGATACACCATCAGCGATTCCTGGATGCGGTCGAAGCGCTCGAGACGCCACATCAGGCGCGCCATGCGCCGCACCAGGCTGGTCTGGTACTCGTTTTCCGGCTGCCAGTCCGCGAGCAGCGAGTCATACAACTGC
>DATJYK010000200.1:0-1371 GCA_035578005.1 Terriglobia bacterium | reverse complement strand
CTGCGTTTCGTGGCCAAGCTGCTCGAGGGCGAGACGATGACCGAGGCTTGTCGCGAGTTCGGCATCTCCCGCAAGACGGGCTACAAGATCTTCCATCGCTACAAGGAGAGCGGTTTCGAGTCGCTGAGTGATCGCTCCCGGCGGCCGGTGCGCTACGCCAACCAGCTGGCGCCACAGCTGGAGGGCATGATCGTGAGCCTCAAGCGCGAGAAGCCGCACTGGGGTGCCCGCAAGATCCGCGAACTGCTCGTGCGCCGTCTCGATGGGGACGTGCGCATCCCGGCCAAGAGCACCATCCACGCGGTGCTGCACCGTAATGGCCTGGTGAAGGGAGTGGTGCGCAGGCGGCATCGCGCCGCAGGCACGAGCCTGTCGCCAGGGACTGCGCCCAACGATCTCTGGTGCGTCGATTTCAAGGGCGAATTCAGGCTGGGTAACGGCCAGTATTGCTATCCGCTCACAGTGACGGATCACGCTTCGCGTTACCTGCTCATGTGCGAGGCCCTGGAATCGACCCGTGAGGCCACCGCGATCACCGCCTTCGAGCAACTCTTCTTCGAGCGCGGCCTGCCCCTATCGATTCGCTCCGACAACGGCGTGCCCTTCGCCAGCCCCAATAGCCTCTTCAACCTCTCGAAGCTGTCGGTCTGGTGGCTGCGCCTGGGCATCGCGATCGAGCGCATCCAGCCCGGCCAGCCGCAGCAGAACGGCCGCCATGAGCGCATGCACCTGACCTTGAAACGGGAAACGACTCGCCCCCCGCAAATGAACACCCTGCAGCAGCAGGCCCGCTTTGATTCCTTCATCGAAGAATTCAACCAGGAGCGCCCGCACGAGGCATTGGCCATGAAGACCCCGGCCGAGGTGTACTCGCCCTCGGCACGGGCCTACAACGGCCTACCCGAGCTCACCTACCCCTTGCACGATCGCGACGTGGTCGTCACCGCCTGCGGGCGCATCTGCCTGCACCGCAAACGCGTCAACCTCTCACATGTATTTGCCGGCCAGCGCGTCGGTATCAAGGAAGTCGACGAGGGAATCTGGATCGTAAGCTTCATGCATTACGATCTCGGCTTCATCGACCTGGAGCAGAAAACCCTGCAACCCGTGGACAACCCGTTTCGGATCGGGCTGTCACCCATGTCTTAGGTACGACCTGTCACCCATGTGCTCGGGTCGTACCCTAGGGATTTGGCGGAGAGAGAGGGATTCGAACCCTCGATACAGGTTTAAGCCCGTATAACGCCTTAGCAGGGCGCCCCCTTCGGCCACTCGGGCATCTCTCCGGCGAAGGCGAATTATACCGCGCTACTTGAGCTCGTTCTGCAGGAACGTGTAGGTCAGCGCCCACATGTAGGCCTGCTGCGCCGG
>DATJYK010000199.1:0-1023 GCA_035578005.1 Terriglobia bacterium | reverse complement strand
TAGGGGCAGTGGAAGGGCTGGTGACATTTCTGATTGGAATTGGTCTGGGACGAATCGGTGGGGGAGGAGTCGGCTAGATAGTTGCTCACCAGTATGCGCCCTTCTCGTCCCTGTGCAGCCCACTCGCTGGCACGGAGTCTTGCTGCGACGCAGCCGGCATCTATCGCCGAATCACCTCAACGGAACACTGGGCATAAAATGCTACCGATTCAGCAACACTTCCCATCATTAGCCGATCCCATCCCCGCCTGCCATGCGAGCCGAGAACAATCAAGTCCGCTCCCCATGTTTTTGCCTTATCAAGAATCTCCGTCCGAGGTTCGCCCTCCGGGGTGGCCTCTCCGTCGCAGATGTTCAGGCCCGTGCTTCTCAGCGTCTGCAGAGCATGGGCCACGGCACTTTCTGCACGCTCGCGCGCCGCCTTGTACGCTGTCTCAAACATGGTATCCGGGTATTCCGAATAGGCTGGTGACGGGGTGGTTTGAACAATCGGGAGCTCTACCACGCTGAGAATCCTGACCTGACTGTTCGCGGGCCATGGGCGATTCGCAACCGAAGAAGCCGCCTTGGCAGAACATTCGGAGCCGTCCGTGGCCAGCAGTATCTTCATGCTACTGGAGGGCGATGGAGGAACGGCACCGGGCCGTACGATTTCAACCGAGCAGGGGGACGTGCGAAGCACCGCTTGGGCAACAGTACCCAGTAGAAATCGCGTCAACGCACTTCGACCATGTGAGCCCACCATCACGAGGTCGGCGCCCCATTGCTCCGCATACTCCGGGATAGTTTTCTTGGGAAAACCCAGGTGGACCTCGGAAAAGACTTCATGCCCGGAGTCGGCCAGGGCCTCCGTCGCACCTTTAACAAGGAGTCGTCCCTCACGCTGTGCATCTTCGATGAGCACAGGCATTCCCTCCCATTGGCGCAGATCTGCAACATTCACGACACAAAACACCGTACCAGACGGCCAAGGCCGGGTTGCTGCCGCACTTATCAGGTATTGCGATGGAGCTGAAGAATCGA
>DATJYK010000198.1:0-55506 GCA_035578005.1 Terriglobia bacterium | reverse complement strand
AAACGCTCGGGCATGTTCTGGACCGTCCGAGGAGCGAACGCCATCGTGGCCCTGCGCTGCTGTTGTCTCAACGGCCGCTTCGAGGATTACTGGGAGAGCCGCCGGGCAGCCTGACTTCCACTTTTATGTCGCGCACCCGCGGCCAGCCCGCCCAGCGGTGCCTTAGCGGGGCGGAAATATGTGCAGCACCACAACCGCATGAGGTCTCTGCAATCTATTGGTTGTCAATCTGCGCCCGTTGCAGCCGGTCGCTGTAGTCGATGTAAAGCGTCTTCCACTCGGAAAAGAAGTCAAGAGCCGCCACCGCCGCTTCGCGGTGGCCATTGCCGGTCTGCTTGACGCCTCCGAAAGGCAGGTGCGTTTCCGCCCCGATGGTGGGCGCATTGACGTACACAATGCCGGTTTCGAGATCGCGCATAGCCTGAAAGGCCCTGTTGACGTCGCGCGTGTAGATGGCTGATGACAGACCGTAGACAACGTCATTAGCCACATCGAGCGCTTGTTCGAAATTGTCAATCGGTATAAGCGACACGACGGGTCCGAAGATTTCCTCCTGAACAATCCGCATCTTCGGATGACAGTCGCCGAAGATTGTAGGCGCAAAAAAGTTGCCGCGGTCGTAATCGCCGCCGGTAAGGCGGTGGCCCCCCGTGAGGAGCTTGGCGCCCTCGTTCTTTCCGATTTCAACGTAGCCCTGAACCCTCTGCAGTTGATCCTGGTTGATCAGCGGCCCCATTTGAACCGCGGAGTTGAGGCCGTTTCCCACGTTCAAGGCGCGCGCGCGTTCCACCAGCACCTCACTGAACTGGTGATAGACGTCCTTATGAACGGCGATGCGGCTGGTGGCCGTGCACCGCTGGCCGCTGGTTCCAAAGGCGCCCCAGACGGCGCCTTCAATGGCCAATTCGAAGTTGGCATCGTCCATGACAATCATGATGTTCTTACCGCCCATTTCCAGGGACACCTTCCTGAAATCGACCGCCCCGGCCTTCGACACCTCGCGGCCCACTTCCGTGGAACCCGTGAATGAGATCGCGCGGACACGCGGATGAGTCACCAGGGGGGCGCCCACCTCAGGTCCATACCCGCTCACCAGGTTCACCACTCCGCGGGGAATGCCGGCGTCTTCGAGCGCCTGCACCAGGTTGTAGGCCGAAAGAGGAGTGTCCTCGGCCGGTTTCAGTACCAACGTGTTGCCGCAGATCAGGGCCGGCATCGACTTCCACGAGGGGATCGCCATCGGGAAATTCCAGGGCGTAATCAAGCCGCAAGTTCCCAGCGGGTTGCGAACCGTCATGGCGAACTTATTCACCAACTCCGAAGGCGTGGTCTGTCCGAACTGACGGCGTCCCTCGCCGGCCATGTAAAAGGTCATGTCGATGGCTTCCTGTACGTCGCCCCGGGTTTCCGCGAGCACTTTGCCCATCTCCCGCGTCATTTGCTCCGCCGACGATTCCTTGCGCTCCAGCAGCAAACGAGCGGCGCGAAACAAAATCTCACCCCGCTTGGGCGCCGGAAAAAGGCGCCAGGATTTGTACGCTTCGCAGGCCGCGTCCACCGCGCGATTCAGGTCCTCCGCCGTCGAGTGCGGAAACAGCCCGATGAGCTCGCTACGGTCGGCAGGGTTGACGTCTTCAAACGATTCGTGGGTCACCGATTCCACCCACTCTCCGTTGATGAAGTTTCTGTACTTCTTCAGTGGTGCCATCGAAAATCCTCCTGGAATCGCGCGCTCGTGTGACGCTGGCGGGCGCGGTCCGGCTGATTCCCGCCCGTCGGTACTGATCATGTTAGGTCAATCTGAGGCTGTTCAGGTCGAACCGACTCAGTATAGCCGATGCTGGCGGCATTCTGATCAGGTTGCGGCGTCGGGCTGTTACGAACTCAGTTGTTTCCCGAGGAACAACGATAGCGATCATGCGCGAACTGAGAGATCCCGATCGGGAAGTGCCGCATTACGGCCTCAAAATGGGTGCAATCGGGGCATCTTCAATCTCGTGATAAAATATAGTCCTGCGCAGAGATTGTACGTTCGCACAGCAGGCCGCGCATTCGATGACGGTTTTGGCCGTCGCTGTCGCGGCTCAAGGGTGCTGGTGCCATCTCAGCCGCTTTCTGACCCACAATGCGTGAACCCTTTCTTCAGCGGCTCGAAAAGCGTGTCTTGGTTTGCGACGGCGCCATGGGCACGGAGCTCTATGCCCGCGGCATACCCTTCAGTCGCTCCTTCGACGGGCTCAATCTGACGCTCCCTCAATCCGTCAAGGAAGTTCATCTCTCCTATGTGAAAGCCGGCGCGGACGTTATCGAGACGAACACGTTTGGAGCCAATCGCTTCCGGCTGGGTAAGTTTGACCTTGCCGCTCAAGTGCGCGGCATCAACCTTGCGGGCGCACGCCTCGCGCGTGAAGTGGCCGGCGATGACCTTTACGTGGCGGGGTCCGTAGGCCCGCTCGGGCTAAGGCTTGAGCCGCTGGGGCCGACATCGCTCGAGGAGGCCCGCGAATCCTTTCGCGAACAGATTGCTGCCCAGGTTGAAGGGGGCGTTGACCTGATCGTGGTGGAGACCATGATTGATCCCAATGAGGCCCACGCGGCCCTGTTGGCGGCGCGGGACGTGGGACCGTTGCCGGTGGTGGTGCAGATGACCATTCAGGAAGACGGCGCCACCAACACGGGAATCGGAGTGGAAGATTTCACTCGCCAGCTCGATGAGTGGGGTGCGGACGTAATCGGCCTCAACTGCAGCACCGGCCCGGCGGCGATGCTCGAAGCGCTCGATCGCATGGCCGCAGTGACCACCCGGAAACTTTCCGCCCAACCCAACGCCGGCCTGCCCAGCACGGTTGAAGGGCGCAGTATCTATCTTTGCTCGCCAGAGTACATGGCCAGTTACGCGCGCCGCTTTATGGACTCGGGCGCCAGGCTGATTGGCGGCTGTTGCGGCAGTACGCCGGCGCATATCCAGGCCATCAAGGCGGCAGTGCGATCGCTTCGGCTTCCGGCCGCGCGAACCTCGGTGGAAGTGCGCAACGGACGGCCGCGAACACAGATGGAGCCCGTGCCCGTGGCCAAGCGCTCGAGCCTCGGGGGACGATTGGAGCTCAAGGAATTTACGCTGCTGGCCGAAATTGTGCCGCCGAAGGGTTCCGATGTAACCAAGGAGATCGAGGGCGCCACGTACCTGGCCGAGCAGCACCTGGATGGCGTAGTGGTGCCTGACGGCTCCGGCTCGACCGCGCGGTTGAGCGCGCAGACGCTGGCAGTGTTGCTCGCACAGAAGACCGGTATAGAGCCGCTGCTTTTCTATAGCTGCCGCGACCGCAGCCTGCCTCGAATTCAGTCGGACCTGCTGGGCGCGCACGCCCTGGGACTGCGGAACATACTGGCGATCACCGGTGACCCGCCGCCCTATGCTCTTGCTCCGGGATCGAGCGCCATCTTTGACGTGGACTCCATCGGCTTGGTGAACGTTCTGGCGAACTTAAACCGGGGCCTTGATGTGGGCGGCAACCCGCTGGGCTCGCAGACCTCCTTCCTGGTTGGGGTCGGCGCCAATCCCTTCGCTCCCGACTCGGACGAGCAATTCCGCAGGTTCGAGTACAAGGTGCAGGCGGGCGCGAATTTTGCGGTCACACAGCCGGTGTTTGACGTTCCGAGGCTAGCCTCTTTCCTTGACCGCATCCGGCACTTCCATATCCCGGTGCTGGCCACCATCGCACCGCTCACCAGCTTCCGCAATGCCGAATTCATGAACAACGAGGTTCCGGGGATTGTCATTCCCCCGGCAACGCTGGAGCGGATGCACGAAGCAGACACCGGGGAGAAGGCGCGTGCGGAGGGGGTTAAGATCGCTCAGGAGACTTTGCTCCAGGTACGGGACTTGGTTCAGGGAGCCGTGATTGCCGCGCCCTTTGGGCGCTACGCCATGGCGGTGGAGGTGGCCTCAGTGCTGCGATCTGGAGGGCAGGGTAATGATAGAGTGCTCGCTGCAACTGAGGCTCACGCTGGGTCTGGGTCTTGAGCGAATGACGGTAGAGATATTTCCCTATTTTCTCGAAAAAACAATCCTTTGAATTTTTGGGCTACCCTGGAATGTTGTTGATAACAAAGGACCGAAAATGGGAAAAATGAGAAAAATGGGACTACCCTGGAATGTCTATGAAAACAAGCATCTTAGTCAAGCTACCCTGGAATGTTATTGATAAGCAAACCACTTACCCTGTTCTTGATCTTGGCTGTTTTCCGTATGTAGTTGAAACGCCTAATGTTAACTGGAGTTATTGGGAATGTATATGATAGGTAAAGACTTAAACGGAAGCGAGCAACTAGAGCCTTGAGCCAGATCGACCAAACCAGCCCGTCCGCTAAGGCCGCCCAAGCAGGCACGCCGGCGAAGCCGGACAGCTTCGAAAAGAACCTTGAGCGCTTGGACGCAATCGTGCGCAAGCTCGAAGATGCTGAACTGCCCTTGGAAAGGGCTCTGGAACTCTACGAAGAAGGTATGGGACTAAGCGGCATCTGCCAGCAGCAACTGGAAGCCGCCGAAGGACGGGTGGAGATTTTGCGCAAGCGCGCCGGCGGCAAAGTGGTGGCCGAGCCATTCGACCCGGAGGCTAGGAATGCCGCAAGTGAAGAGTGAGACGGGTGGCGCGTAGGCCGATCCCTGGGTTGGCCTCGGTCGGCCGGGGCAAGCCCACGCCCGGCCCTACGAGCGGCCACCGAAAGGTCATAGCATTCTTGCGCTTGAGCCACACTGAAGGCCACAACACAGTCCAAAAGGGGGCGGCATGAGCAGACTGAATTGGGGGAAAACAACTTACGCAGTACTTCTCTTGGGTGCAGTCACAGCGCTTGCCTCACGTGCACAGACGTTTTCCACGCTTTACGACCTTTGCTCGCTATCCAATTGCGCCGATGGCTTTAGCCCTTACGCGGGGTTGGTCCAGGCTAGCGATGGAAACCTGTACGGCGTGGCGACGCGTGGCGGGGCCGACGACGGGGGTACCGCCTTCAAGATCACGCTGGGTGGGACGCTGACGACTATTTTCAACTTCTGCTACCAAACCCACTGCGCGGCGCATAGCACCCAGGCAGCGCTGGTCCAAGCCACAAATGGAGAGTTCTACGGGACAAGCCCGGACGGCGGAGCCTACGGCGAGGGGTCGGTCTTCGAGATCACACCGGCAGGAAAGCTGACGACGCTTTACAGCTTTTGCGCTCAAAGCGGTTGCCTTGATGGCGGCAACCCTGAGTCCGCTTTGGTGCAAGGTAACGAAGGGAACCTCTACGGGACAGCCATCGACGGTGGTGCTAACGGCTATGGGACGATCTTCAGGATAGCACCGAGCGGCACGCTGACGACCCTCTATAGCTTTTGCTCCGAGGCCGGCTGCCCAGATGGCGTCACTCCTTGGGGGGGACTCGCGCAGGGCACCGATGGGAATTTCTACGGGACAACTTTGAATGGTGGGGACAACGGCTATGGGACCGTCTTCAAGGTCACGCCGAGCGGCACGCTGACGACGCTTCACGAGTTCTGCTCACAAATCAATTGCCCCGACGGCGCCAACCCAAGAGGAACCATGGTCCAGGGCGTTGATGGAAACTTCTACGGAACCACGTTCTATGGCGGCGCCACCGGGTACGGGACTGTCTTCAGTATCACCCGGACAGGTACGCTGACGACACTTTACAGTTTCTGCTCGCAAAGCGGCTGCGCTGACGGAGCGGAGCCTTACGCGGGCTTGGTACAAGGCACCGACGGGAACTTCTACGGGACAACGTGGCAGGGCGGGATCGGCAATTGCGCAGAGGTCGGATGCGGCACAATTTTCAAGACTACCCCGAGTGGAATGCTGACGACACTTTACGCGTTTTGCTCTCAAAAGAGTTGCCCGGATGGCGACCTCCCTGAGGCGGCCCTAACCCAAGATACGGACGGCAACTTTTACGGAACAACGGCAAATGGCGGGACGGCCACTGTTTGCCCCGGCGGATGCGGGACGATCTTTCGCTTGTCGGCTGGTCTGGGTCCATTTGTCAGAACACAGCCCGGCGGCGGCAAGGTAGGAGCGGGTGTCAAGATTCTGGGAACGAATCTGACCGGCGCTACCAGCGTCACATTCAACGGCACGCCGGCGACGTTCACGGTGGAAGCGAGTTCCGTCATCAAAGCCACGGTTCCGGCGGGCGCGACCTCCGGGACGGTCGAGGTGGTAACGCCGAGCGGCACGCTTTCCAGCAACGTGCCCTTCCGGGTGGCGCCGTAAGGGCTGACCCGCCCATGGCCGGGATGGCCATGCTACGTGGCACGGGCTTCCAGCCCGTGCGAGGCCGGGGCAAGCCCCTGCCCTACAAGGCGTCAGACAGACCATGACTACCAACGAAGGAGCAATTACGGACCTACCGCCCCTCGCTGACCCTCTGTCTCTCCTGACTATCCTCGAGACCGAACGCGCCCTCGTGGATCGGGAATTGGATGCCATCCTGCCCTCCGAAGATAACTACCCCACTTCTATTCATCGCGCCATGCGTTATTCGATTTTTGCGGGGGGGAAGCGTCTGCGGCCGATTCTGTGCCTGGAGGCCGGACGGCTCTTCGGAGCTGAACGGCCATCCCTGTTACGGGTTGCCGCCACCCTTGAACTGATTCATACTTACTCACTAATTCACGATGACTTGCCGGCGATCGATAACGATGATCTACGGCGCGGCAAGCCCACTTGCCACCGCGCCTTTGGCGAGGCAACCGCGATCCTGGCGGGCGATGCCCTTCTCACCCTGGCCTTTGAGAATCTCGCCGTCTCCGGTGCTCCCGGCGACGCCGCCAGGCTGCGAGTTATTCGCGAGCTCGCTCGCGCCATCGGCACCCGCGACGGTATGATGGCAGGCGAGATTGTGGACCTGGAAGCAACAGGGCGTGCCGTTGAGGCTTCCACACTGCAGTACATTCACTCTGCGAAGACGGGAGCGTTCATCACGGCGGCAGTGCGCTGCGGCGCGATTTACGCGAGCGCGGCGGAATCAGATCTGACGCGGCTGACGACGTACGGTGAAAAGGTCGGTCTGGCCTTCCAAATCGCCGATGACCTTCTCGACGTGCTTGGGTCCCGCGAGAAGATGGGCAAAGCAGTGGGCAAAGACGGCCACCAACAGAAACCCACTTATCCCGGGCTGTACGGCGTCGAAGAGTCGCAACGAATTGCTGGGCGGCTCATCGCGGAGGCTTGTGAGGCCCTTGCGCCGTACGGCGAGCGTGCCCAGCGCCTGGTTGGGCTCGCTCATTTCCTGATTACGAGGCAAAGCTGATGGAGTACCGTTATCTCCCGGCAATTGATTCTCCCGAGGACCTCAAGAAGGTTCCGCGCGCCGAGCTCCCCTTGGTGGCCGATGAACTCCGTGACTATATCGTCTCCGTGATCTCGCAAGTGGGCGGGCATCTGGCTTCGAGTTTGGGCGCGGTGGAATTGACGATCGCACTCCACTACGCGTTCGACACTCCTCGCGACAAGTTGGTGTGGGACGTGGGCCACCAGGCTTACGGCCACAAGATTCTCACCGGGCGCCGCGACCGCTTTCCCACCATCCGGCAATACGGCGGTCTTTCCGGATTTCCCGTGCGCGATGAGAGTCCGTACGACACGTTCAACGTGGCTCACGCTTGTACGGCGATCTCGGCCGCGCTCGGCATGGCGGTGGCGCGCGACCTGAAGGGCGAAGACTTTCACGTGGTCGCCGTGGTAGGCGACGCCGGCCTCACCGGCGGTCTCGCGCTCGAAGGCATCAACAATCTGGGGACGTTGAATAAGAAAGTTCTGGTAATCCTCAACGACAACAAGATGTCGATTTCGCCCAACGTGGGCGCCATTGCCGGCTACCTCACCCGCATTGTCCACGGCCAGGCTTATCATCGGCTGACGCAGGAAGTGGAAAAGCGCATGCTCGCCGTGCCCCGGCTGGGGCGGCGGCTGTTGCGTCTCTCCAAGGAGATTGTGGATTCCGCCAAGACGCTGCTGATTCCCGGTCTGGTCTTCGAAGAATTGGGGTTTGATTACGGCGGGCCCATCAATGGTCACAGCATCGAGGATCTCTTGAACGCACTGGCCAAGGCCAAGGATAACCCCGGGCCCACGCTGCTGCATGTGGTGACGCAGAAGGGCAAGGGTTATCCGCACGCGGAGCAGCTCCCGGTGAAATACCACGGCGTAACCCGGTTCGATGTCTCCACCGGGGCTTTCCACAAAGCGCCTGCCCAGTCGCCTTCCTACACGTCCGTCTTTGGGAAAGCTGCTTGCGAGTTAGCCCAGCGCGACTCGCGAGTGGTGGCCATTACTGCCGCCATGAGCGAAGGCACAGGCCTCGACGAGTTCGCCCGCCGCTTCCCGGAGCGCTTTTTTGATGTGGGAATCGCCGAGCAGCACGCCGTGGAGTTCGCCTGTGGCCTGGCCTGCGAGGGCATGAAGCCGGTTGCCGCGATTTACTCCACCTTCCTGCAACGCGCCTATGACCAGCTCGTGCACGACGTCTGCCTGATGCGGCTGCCCGTGACGCTGGCTCTTGATCGCGCCGGCCTGGTGGGCGCCGACGGGCCAACTCATCATGGCCTCTATGACCTGGTTTATCTGGCCGCGCTTCCTGGGATGGTGGTGATGGCGCCCAAGGATGAAAACGAGCTTCGGCACATGCTGTATACGGCCATCGAGCTGGGCGGCCCGGCGGCGGTTCGCTATCCGCGCGGCAACGGCATCGGCGTGCCGCCTGAGGACTTTCGCAAGCTTGAGATCGGCAAGGCCGAGATTCTCCGCGAGGGCGGGGATCTTGCAATTCTCGCGCTCGGCAGCATGGTATATCCGTGTCTCGAAGCGGCCGCGCGCTTGGAAGAGCGCGGCCTAAACGCCACGGTCATCAACGCGCGTTTTATGAAGCCGCTCGACCACGAGTTGATCTCAGTGCTGGCGGCCGAAAAGCAGTTTCTGGTGACCGCCGAGGAAGGCACCGAGGCCGGCGGCTTTGGAGCTGAGGTAGCTGCCTTATTGCAGGACCGCAGGATTCCGGCGAGCATCCTGCGAATCGCCGTGCCTGACCGCATCATCCCGCACGGCGCGCCTAATCTCCTGCACGCCAAATACGGCCTCGACGCTGACGGCATTGTGGAGCGGATTGAGCAATTCGCCCGCGAAGGAGCAAATGCTGCCTACCGTCCGGTGCGTCAAGGGCTTTGATGCCTGGAAGGGCAGGGCTTTCAACTCTGCCGCTGGAGTTTCTACATTTGCCAGGCCCGAAGGGCCGAACTAACAAAGCCCTGGGCAACGCCCGGGCAACGCCCAGGGTGCACTCCTTGAGGCGCTGCGCCCTGAAGGGGCGACCTAACGTGGATTTAGTACAAGACGTAGCCGACGGCTTGCGAAAAGAGAGAATGCGCCTGGACGTTCGGGTAGCGGAGCTCGGCCTCGCGCCGTCGCGCCAGAAGGCCCAGGCGATGATCCTGGCGGGTCAAGTCGTGGTCGACGAGCAGAAGGTGGAGAAGTGCGGCGCTCTGGTGAGCGCGGACGCCAGAGTCAGGATGGTTGGAGAGGCGCCGCCTTATGTGAGCCGGGCGGGAATAAAGCTGAGTGCCGCTCTCGACCACTTCCGCGTCAACGTTGTAGACAAACGCTGCCTCGATATCGGCGCGTCGACAGGGGGATTTACGGACTGTCTCCTGCAGCGCGGCGCGGCGCGGGTTGTAGCGGTTGACGCCGGCACCAATCAACTGGTCTGGAGCCTGCGAACCGATCCCCGCGTGCTCTCGCTGGAGAAGACCAATGCGCGATACCTGGAGCTGCGCACGATCGGAGAGCCGGTCGACTTTGTCACCATGGATGTCTCCTTCATCTCCGCAACCTTGATCCTTCCGGTGGTTCCCGCGCTGCTCAATCCGCATTCGGAGATTCTGGTTCTGGTGAAGCCGCAGTTTGAGGTGGGTCGCGGGCAAGTGGGCAAGGGTGGCATCGTGCGCGACGCCAACCTACGAGAGGAAGCGGTGGCACGAGTGACTCGGAAGATCGAGGATCTCGGCTTTGATGGGATCGGAACTGCGGAGAGCGTGCTTCCGGGAGCTTGCGGCAATCAGGAATACTTCGTGCACGCGGCTTGGAAGGCGTAGGGGCGACCCTTGTGGTCGCCCACAGGGCGGGCGCAAGGCCCGCCCCTACGCTGACATTTCTGAGGCCTTCAGGCCACGCCGCCCCGCGCCGGCGAGAGTCTTCGCGCGAATGCGCGGATTTCTCGCACCCGCAACACCCAGGCAAGAGCCAGAGCGAGCGCGAGGCCGACGGCGCTAGCGAGCACAAGATCGATCAGCGCGCCCTTGGTTGAGTTCCATCCGATGCGGGCTCCGAGCCATTGGGTGATGCGGAACGTAACCAGGCCCGTGATCGTGGAAAGCGCGGCAATCTTGCCGAGGAACACTGCAAGTGAGCCCAACTCATAGCCGGGCAACCGGCGCTTGAGAAGCGCGAAGAGTACGACGGTGTAGGCGATGATTCCGATGGAGCTTGCCAGAGCCAGACCCAAATGCTGGAAACGGCGAAACAGCAGCCAATAAACCGGAAGGTTGAGAGCCGCCAACAGCGTGCCTGTTACTGCCGGAGTCAGCGTGTCGCGCGCGGCGTAGAATCCGCGCGCCACAATGCCCTGCGCTGCCCAGGCGAACATGCCGAGCGAGAAGAACACCAGCGTCGTTGCCGTGGAATCAAGATCGAACGAATTGAGCTTGGTGTGCGCGAAGAACAGGTGAACGAGAGGCCGGCTCTCCGCCATCATCAGCGCCGAGATGGGCACGAGCAGCAGAATGAGCCCGCGCAATGTGGAATCGAGAGTGCGGTTCAGTTCTTCGAAGCGATGTTCCGAAAAGAGTTGCGCCAGGAACGGAAACGAAGCCACGCCCACAGCCTGGCCCACGATGCCGAGCGGCACTCGCATCAGCGTCTTGCCGTAGTTCAGCCACGTGATGGACGCCGCCGGCAGATAAGAGCCGAACCAGCGGATAATCCAGTCATCCGTGAAGACGAGGGAAAGGGCCAGCATGATCGGGATCGCGAGGCGCAGGAAGAGGCGAAACGCGGGATTTCCCAGGTCAAGGTTAGGGGTGAATCGTGCTCCTGCTCGCCGCGCGCCATAGATTTGTAAACCGAAATTTCCCAAGAGCGCGCCCGCGAGCACGCCCACACAGAATCCGGTGATTCCGAGCTTTGACGAAAGCAGCAGTCCACCCAGGATGATGGACACGTTGTAGATCAAGGGCGCGAGAGAGGGCACGATGAACTGAGCCTTGGCGTACTGGACGGCGGCCAGCACGCCGCCCAGGTAGAAGCAGATTTGGGCAGGCAACATCAGCCGCGTGAGGAATACCGCGCGTGCCTTTTCCGCGGCTTTGAAACCTGGGGCGATCAAAGGCACCAGCGACGGCGCGAACACTTCAGCGACGGCCACCAGAAAGACGAGCACGAGTCCCATGAACGTGAGCACCGTCGAGAACACGTGCCAGGCCTCATCTTCGGCGCCTTCGGCCAGATATTTGGTGAAGACCGGAATGAAGATCAAACTCAACGATCCGCCTGCCACGAGGTAATTCAGAAAGTCGGGCAACGTGAAGGCCGCGTAGTAAGCGTCGGTGGAAGCATTAGAGCCAATTTGGTGGGCCACCGTCCAGTCGCGAAAGAAGCCGAGCACGCGACTGAGCAGCACGCTTGCCATGACGATGCCGGTGGACTGCGTAATGCGGCGCATCACGGAGGGAGAGGAAGATGTCATGCAGGCTGATTCTAGCTGACTTCTCGAAGTGAGGGCTAGAATTGAGGGCTAGGAAACCGGAACTTGCAGGTGTAACACCGCAGCATGGGTGGACGACCCAGAAAGACGCGTTCGAACCAGCCTCGTGGCGAACGATGATAGTTCCAGGCGCCGCACCGCGGACATCCGTGGAAAGCATCGGGATCGCGATAAACTGACGGATTCGGCGGCGTGCCGTAAGCGGGGTCGTCATCTGCAGGCAACAAAGTGACGCGACTATTCTGACGGTCGCTCTGGCGCTCGCTTGGCTCGCGGTCGATCAGCCGGAATTTGCGGCAACGCGCGCATCTTCGAAGGTCGTAGCCGAATCTGCGAGCCAGTCTTTTGCGCAAGCCCTTGCGCACGGGTTCCGTCTTGGTAGCTCCACACTTTTTGCAGGGTGCAGCCATGGGTAAACGACTAGACTAATCAATTATCCGCTTGCGGCACAAGTCAGCAATGCAGTTCACACCGCGCATGACAAGGCCTGCGATTCGGCCGCCTGCCTTGCGCGTCCGCAGACCCACTGGCGAGCAGAACCGCGTGGACGTGCCGTCGCGTCGGTGAGACAATGGCTGAGAAAGAGCAGAGGTGAGGTGAGGTGACTGTGCCTTCTCATCCAAGCTATACCAGATGGGACAGCAGCGCCGCTCGGCGTGCCGCTGGCGGTTTGTTGCTTGCCTTCGCGGGCGCCGCTTTCGTGGCCGTGATCTCGCGAGCGAAGCTCACGTCAGGCGCGCCCTTTGCGACTGCCGACCCGTGGACCAGCAGCGATCTGATCCAGCCTCAGGAGCTCGTGACACGGCTCTCAGGTCCGGCTGACTCTAGGCCTCGCGTTGTCTGCGTCGGGTTCAAGTTTCTGTATGAGTCCGGGCACGTTCCCGGGTCGGCGTTCTACGGTCCTGCGCGGGAGGCAGCCGGATTGCAAGATCTTGAGGCGGCCGCCGAACAATGGCCGCGCGATCGGGAGCTCGTGATTTACTGCGGGTGCTGCCCGTTGAAGCAGTGTCCCAACGTTCGTCCGGCGTTCACGGCCCTTAAGGCGATGGGCTTCACGCGGCTCCGCCTGCTCGATCTCGAGACGGACTTCCGGACGGATTGGAAGGGTCTTCCGACCGAGAAGTCGCTGCCCGCCGATCCGAAGTGAACGGTTGAGAGTGCGCCGGTCTATGTCCGAGGGACTTGCTGCGCGATCTTCAGCAGTCCGGTCAGCGATTCGCGCGTGCTTTCCACGGTGTTGCCGTCAGGGCGCCGGTAATGCGTTTCAAGAGATAGGGTCTCGTTGTAGCCGTCGCGCTTAAGGGCTTCGAACTGTCCGCGCCAATCGATGAATCCACCGCCGACCGGCGCCCATTCGAGCTTGCCTGATGAGCTCTTGCGCACGTCCTTTACGTGCATATGGCCAAGCTTACCGCGCACGGCGGCGTAGCCATTGGGAAACGGGACTTCGCCGAGCATGGCGGCGTTGCCGGGGTCCCAGTTGCCCTTGAGATGCGGGGAGTTCACCGCGCTGAGAAGGTGACCCAACTCCTCGCCGGTTCCCACGTTGCAGGTGTGCTCGTTTTCGAGCACGAGCAATATCTCATTTTTGCCGGCCAATTCCGCCGCCTGAGCCAGCCGGTCGCGGACGTAAGGGAAGGCCTTCTCCCGATCCTCTACACGCCAGTAGCTGAAGATACGCACCTTGTGTGAGCCCAAAGTGTGGGCAAGGTCGAAGGACTTGTGCAGCAACGAATCCGCATCATCCTCGGTGAAATTGGCCTTGAAGGTGTCGCGGTGCTCCGCCTTGGCCGGCATCTGAGGCAGGTTCCACTTGAAGATCGGCGACCCGATATCGCTTACGGTGAGGCCATGATCTTCAATGATCTTTCGCGCCCGATCCACATCCGCCGGCGTCGCGTTCATCATGTTGCGGCCCCAAATCTCGCGCAGCTCGCAGTAAGGGAGGTGATACTCGGAGATAAAGTCGGCGGCTTGGCCGAGGTCCTGTGTGATTTCGTCGGTGATGATGCCGAGCTTCCAATCACCAGGTCCGTGGGCAGCGCTATTCGCCGCGCCTCTCGCCCTCAAGGGCAGGCAGGCTGCGAGCGACGACCCCAGAAAAGCTCTTCGCGACCAATTGCGTGACATAACGTCCCCTTGTGTAAATGGGTGATCCTGTTGCAAGGGTCACTCGTTCGCTTGCGCTACGCGAGCCGCGCGGCTGTTTTCGCCAGCAAGAACAGTCCCTCCCGGTGGATGATCCTGATGTCATCACCGGCCGCGCGCGCCGCAAAACCTGCCCGGTCACTTGCCATCGAATCTTCGAGGGCGCGGCGCACGGCAAGGTAACTGGCATCGGAGGTTTGGTGACCGGCTCGAAGCATCCATTGATTAAAGGATCGAGGCCGGTCGAGCACGAGCTGCTTCAGCACCCGGAGCTTTTGCGAAACAAACATCGCCAGAAAAGTCTTCGAGCTGAGCGTGTCAGTGTGCGAAGGATCGCGCAGCTTCTCGATGTGGTTGTGCAATTCCGCGGCAGCGGCGTCCTCCGGACCGACCGAGTCTACGAGATAGATGCGTCCGCCCGGCTTCGCCACGCGAACCATTTCTCTCAAGGTAGCCTGTGGTCGCGGCATGTGATGGAAGGCGAACTGGCAAGTCACGAAGTCGAAAGTGCCGTCGGCGTACGGCAGCCGCTCGGCTTCGGCGCAATCAAAGAAGGCGTTCTTCACGCCGCGCTCCTGCTGAAAGGCGCGAGCTTGGCGAAGCATGGCGGCGGTGAGATCGGCCCCGCGTGCGAATCGAACTCGTTGCGCAGCGGCCAGTGTAAACGCGCCGGGGCCGCAAGCCACGTCCAGCACGAGATCGCCCGGCATGAGGCCGGCAAACTCGACCCGCTGGGCAAGCATCTCAGGCGTGTCGCGCGTGGCATAGCGGCAGAAGGCTTCAGCCGTGCGAGTGAACTGCGCCTGCACAGCTTGCTGCTGGCTTTGCATCTCGGGTTGATTGTAGCACCGAACCGGGAGGCCAGACTTCGTTGAAGGTTTGCTACGTTTGAGCCGCTCCATCATCATGGCACGCTGGCCGCGACAGCGGGGGCATTTGAAAGACTCTCACGATCCGGTCTTAGCTGTTGTGGCCCTCGGGATGCTCGCAGCCGGGGAAGCTATCCCACACTACCTGGCCCGTCCAGCCGAGCTCCCTCATGCCGACTTCCGAGGAGTAAAAGGCGCCGCTCACCCAACTCTTGACGTTCTCGAAGTGGTCGCGCATGGTGAGAACCGGTTCCTCGCCCGCTTTGGCGGCCCTTTCGGGTCGGGAGCCGTAATTCTCCGGCGGCGGTCCGCCTGCCTTGGCAGTGGAAGCCGCCGTCAGGATCTCGACCTGTCGATCTTCATTGAGGTCCTTGAAAGGCTGGTCGTACCGGGTGATTCCTTCGTGATCGAAGGCGCCCAGCGAGGACAAGAACTTCTTCTGGTTCTCCTGCGTGTCCACGGAAATCAGCAGGTCGACGAACCTGTTCACCTGGGCCGTGGTGGAGTTGGGAACAATGCGCTCGGCCAGGACGATGAGGGTTTCGTTTTGATGCGGATCGAGAAAGGCAGGCTCCCAATTCGCGTCGGCGGCAGCAGCCTCCGCGGCGGACATGGTCGAGTCGCTCATCAGATGGCTGTGAACCGGGTGCCCGGTAGCCAGTCCCGGCAGCGCCAGTCCTGCGCCCGCCGTTCCCAGCATCCGCTGCATCACTTGGCGGCGATTGAGGCCGCCCGCCTCCGCAGCCGTCTCGTTATTCAGAACCCTAAGCGCTGGTCTGTTCATAGTTCAACCCCTATCCTCTTTTCAGCCAAATCTTAACACCCGATTCAAGCACTCAAAAGGACGTTCTCAATCTGTAGCGCCGCGATGTTGTGGCGATCGAATCTCGATCAATCTGCAGGCCATGTTGCCAAAGATACGTTCTCCGTTTTCTTCAACGAAAGCCCTTAGGCGCGGCGGATAGTCCAGCGGGGCATAATACCGTTTGTAGCCCGAGTCATTTAAGTAAGCGAGCACCAGATACCTTCCGTCTATCTTTCCTTTGTCGATCGTGCGCCATTTGCATTTATCTATACTGGCGAGTTTCTTGACGCAGTTGATAAATTCCTTGAAGTTCTTCTTCCCTGGACCGCCCTTCGGCCAACGGTGATCTCCCGTCAAGCTAGTGCCAACAGGTCGACAATAAAACTTGAACTCTACTAGGATATTCTGCCGCTTATGCTGCACCAAAAGATCGAACCTATGCCATTCCTGTTGGAGTTTGCAGTTCTGGTGGCCCTTTAGGAGACTTTGAACAAAGAAGAAGCGAAGCACGCTTTCGTTTAGGAGGGGCAAAAGCTCCTCTGGCAACTTGTCTAAGCGGTCACAAGTCCGCTGTAAAGCACTCTGCATTATGTGACGCGCAGCAGGTTGCCCATGGTTTTCGGCTCGTTTCATCCCAGAATAACCTCCAGCTCACGTTTCACCGCCGGAGAGGGCTGCTGGTTGAACTGCAAACTTCACTCTCCGTCGGTGTGCTCATCGAGGCGCTCTGGATGTTGCAGCTTGGGACCCTCAGCGTCTATCGTCGCGTCTCACGCTGTAAGGCCTCGCGCAAGAGCATTCTGATATAGGTTTGGTATCCGATGCCCTTCTGTGCAGCCAAACCGCGCGCGGAGTTGATATCTTCAACCGGCAGGCGAATGGTGACGGGCCGCAATCTCATGCGCGCAACCGCTTGCTGAAGATTCAATGCAGACCCCTCCCGGATGCGGCTCCCCACAGCCGACTCCAGTTTCCGCCGGTGCCGATCGTGCCACTGCACATCCTCAGCTTCCGAAGCAAACTTCGGGATGATCAGTCTATTCTTGGCCATCACGTCGTCTTAAGTACCCTTTCTGCGGAAGTAGGCTTCACGCAGTGCCCGGCCCGCGCTCCACGCCGTAATCGGCCGTACGCGTTCGGCCCTGTGGGTGAAGACCATGAAGAGCACCCGCAGACCGTTGGTTGCGCCCAGGGCATACCAGCGATCCTCTCCGCTTTCGTCGTTGAAGTCGACCAGAATCGGATCATTGGCCATCGCCTCCTCGAATTCCGCACGGCTGATGCGGTGCCGTGCGAGGTGCCGGAGGTTGGACTCGTCCCATTCAAACTCCAATGGGGAATCCTTCGCCATGGGCATCTATTGTACATATGTTGTGAGGACATTCGCAACAATGCGAGCGCGCCGCGGGCGCCGCACTCGTGCGTGAACCCTGGGAATCGGACCCTTGGGAATGCAAGAACGCGGAGGCCGGTGTTTTGGCGCTGAGACTTCACGCCACCCACACAAATGCCCAACCGTAGTTCGAGGGAACCGCGATCGGTTGACTCTCCCCATCCGACCCCACCGTGATATTCAGCGTGCGCACGTCGGCGTCGATCATCTCCTGCCACGTTCCAGCCTTCGGAAACGGCACGTTGATGGTGCCGGCTGCCGGGGAAAAATTGAGCAGAACCATCACGTATGTTTCGGGCGCCGCCGCCGTGGCGGCGGCGTGGCGATGGTAAGCGATGATGGAGTTGCCTTGCAGCGACTGCTGGTAATAGTAGTAGGAGTCCCGGCTGCGCAAAGCCGCATAAGTGCGTCGCAGCCAGCCGAGACGCCGGTAGAGCCGCACCAGCGGGCTGCCGTAGTCGTCGTAAAAATACTCCCAATGCGTGTCACGGCGAAGGCCCACCCGCGCTTCTCCGTTGCTCGGGAGATTGGAATTATCCGCAAATTCCTGCCCCTGCCAGAGCATGGGCACGCCCTGCAGAGTGTACAGCGCGACAGCAAAGGGTTGCAGCCGGTAGAACTGGCTGCGGTCGCCGGGGGGAATGAGGCCGTCGCCTTCCGTACCGGCGAAGACAATCAACTGGCTGTGGTCATGCGTTTCTAAGTATTGGAACGGCGCCACGGGCATCTCCACCGGCTGGCCGGTCGAGTTGTTCACTGTCTTCGTTGCGGGATAGGCATTGCCGCCGAAAGAGGGATCAAGCAGGTGGGCGAAATTGTCGTCGGCGTAATTCCGGGTGATCATGTCCTCAGCCTTGTAGAGCAGGTTATCCTGCCAGGCACAGCTCGTGTAGCTGTTCTGCAGCACGTCCCGTGCTTTTGACAATGCCTCGGCGCATTGAATGATCCTGCTGTAGCTGCCGGCGCCCTGCTGAAAACGCGATATGCCCAGCGAATACTGATAGGTGTCGTAGGCCAGCTTGGAGTAAGCGCTGTCAGTGGGGCCGAAGTAATAATCCGTAACCTCGTCGTAACGGAAGCCATCCACGTGGTACTCGTCCAGCCAGGCCTGATTGGCGACGAGAAAGTAGTCCTGCGTAAAAGGCTGAGAAAAATCGGCCACGGGCCCGAACGGCCCGCCGGCGCCAACCATCGGATTGGGCACTTTGGGCGCGCCCAGCGTACTGTTAGCGTCGTCGTAGACGAGCTTATAGGGGAACGTGGGATCGACGTGTTGGTAGACCACGTCCAGGATGACAGCCATGCCACCGGAGTGGCACGCGTCAACCAGCCGCTTCAGGCCGTCGCCGCCCCCGAAGCGCGCGTTGGGCGCAAAATAGTGGATGGGCCCGTAACCCCAGTCGAAGTCGAGCTTGACGCTGGTCACGGGCATCAGTTCGATGCAATTCACTCCCAGGCTCTGCAGGTAAACGAGACGGTCAACCACCCCGTCAAAGGTGTCGTTGAACTCCTCCACTTGAAGCTCGTACACCACGAGATCATCCAACGCTGGAGTCTTGTAAGCGGCATCGGTCCAGTTGAAGGTCACGGGGTGGCTGCCGAGGGTCACGGCCCCGAGTTCGCCCACATCGGTGGCGCGCGCAAAGGGATCGGTAAACCATTTGGTGACGAGCTGGCGGCTGCCGCCGGCCGGCGTCCACCAAAGCTGGTATCGGTAGAGATACGTTCCCTGCTTTCCGAAACTCGTACCGGCTTGCGGGGGTATGGATACGGTCGCAGTCCACAGGTCCAACGGGTGGCCGTTGACCCAGTTGAGGGGCGAATCCTGCGGCCGTATCGTGGGGTCAAAGCGGTCATCACGGTTGATTACGCGCACCAGCACTTCGAAGCCATCGATGTAGCGAATGCCGGGCAAGTAGACGCCAAAGCGCGCGCTGAGATTACCCGCGGCGTCAACGGAACCGAAGGCGCCCACTTCATTCAGATTGATCATGGCTGCTCCTTTCTCTGGCGCCAGCTACGCTACCACAAATGAGGTTTCGCCAACATGACGGGTGAAATTCTAGGGCTGCCGAAGATTGCTCATGACTGAAACGTCGATGCGGAGTAAACACCGAGGTTTCAATAAGATGACGGCCCTCAAAAGCTAAGCCAAGTGTTTTGAAGATGTTGACGGATTTCCAGTCTCCGGAAAAACGCTCCGCTTTCTTGACGGTCTCGTTATGTAAGTTCGGCTTTATCGCCCACGCCCAGCCACCGGGCCAAGCCTCGGGTTCGTTTCTTGGGTTCGTTGGGTTCGTTTCCTGATTTTGCACGTTTTTTCC
This sequence comes from Terriglobia bacterium, assembly GCA_035578005.1. GTDB lineage: Bacteria > Acidobacteriota > Terriglobia > UBA7540 > UBA7540 > Gp13-AA77. Next base: position 36,153 of record DATJYK010000198.1, on the reverse strand, counting down.
CCCGAAAGTTGGGTTCGTTTTAGGTTCGTTTTCGAACGCCAATTTGGCCCCATTTTAGCTCTTATCCATCTTCGAATCTGCGGGTTAAGTGTTTTGGGTTCGTTTTTTCGACGAGTTTGACAAATAGGCCCCTAAATAGCAGTTAACCAACGCTGCACCAATATGATACAAGTTTGGGTTCGTTAGCGCACATGCGTAGTACCCCGGGGGGGGTGCTTCATCAGGAACCTGATTTTCTCTGTCTGGCTTCTCGCACCCCAGGGCGTTGAGGCGGTTGTTGCCCCAAGCCCAACGAGCCCCACGCCCAATCACCAGGCGAAGCCTCGGGTTCGTTTCTTGGGTTCGTTGGGTTCGTTTCCTGATTTTTGCACGTTTTTTCCCCCGAAAGTTGGGTTCGTTTTAGGTTCGTTTTTGTACGCCACTTTGGCTCTCTTTTAGCTCTTATCCATCCTTGAATCTGCGGGTTAAGTGTTTTGGGTTCGTTTTTTCGACGAGTTTGGCAAATAGGCTCCTAAATAGCAGTTAACCAACGCTGCACCAATATGATACAAGTTTGGGTTCGTTAGCGCACATGCGTAGTACCCGGGGGGGTGCTTCATCAGGAACCTGATTTTCCCCGTCTGGCTTCTCGCACCCCAAGGCGTTGAGGGGTGGTTTCGGGCTCCGACTTCAAAACTTGCGATATGAGTCAGATCCTGCTCCATCAGACGTCTAGCCTGCATTTGTCACCAGGATTTGAAAAGGGCGGGGCTTCAGCCGGCTTCAGCCCCGCCGTTACAACGTCGGTTTGATATCTGCCGTGTTCAGCTCCCGGCGCAGCTTGCCGCGAGCAAGCTGCGCCGAGAGCTGAACACAAAGACCGCGATTTCGCAGGATTCGGCGGGGCCGAAGCCCCGCCCTTTTCGAATCCTGGTGAGTCGTCGTGTCGCTTCGCGACACCCCGAAGCATGAAAATGGCGCTATCGAGGCGAAGAGGCGCTCGTTCGAAAACAAAGCACTTAGCGCCTATTTTCGGAACAGAAATGCAGGCTAGTGGCTTCGTGCGTAACACTTTTCAGTTCTCTGTTCTCTGTTCCCGTGCTAACCCGTTGCATCGTAAGCCGGGATCACCGCAAAGCGTGCTATATTTCCAATCCTATGTCAAGAGGGTGCTTGATAGCCGCCATAGGCACTCATTCTAGGCTACAATTCGTCGCCGCTTTCAGCAGGGATCGACGAGAACCAACGACTGACAACTGGCCTAGCCGCGTCCTACGAACGGCATCTTGGTGGCCATGATCGTCATGAACTGCACGTTGGCATCCAGCGGCAATTGCGCCATATAAAGCACCGCTTCAGCAACGTGCCGCACGTCCATGCGGGGTTCAACCTTGCGCGTGCCGTCCGCTTGCGGAACGCCGGCCGCCATACGTTCGCTCATTTCTGTGACGGCATTGCCCACGTCGATCTGGCCACACGCGATATCATATTTGCGGCCGTCAAGCGAAATGCACTTGGTGAGACCCGTCATGGCGTGCTTGGTGGCCGTGTAGGGCGCGGAGTTGGGCCGAGGTGTGTGAGCGGAAATCGAACCGTTGTTAATGATGCGGCCGCCGCGCGGGTCCTGCGTTTTCATGATCTTGATCGCTTCCTGCGCGCACAAGAAGGCGCCGGTGAGGTTCACGGCCACCACCTTGTTCCACCGTTCCAGCGTGAGTTCCTCCATGGGAACGCCGGGCGCGCTGATGCCGGCGTTGTTAAAGAGCAGGTCAAGCCGCCCGAACGCCTCTTTGGTTTTGGCAAACAACTCCTGGACGGAATCGGGCTGGCTCACATCGGCGACAACCACCAGCATCTTGCCGCCGGAGGGCTGGGCCGCGGCAGCGGTTTGCTCCAGGCTCGATTCGTGGCGCCCTGCCAGCACCACCGAAAATCCAGCGGACTGCAGGGCCAGGCTGGCTGCACGGCCGATGCCGCTGCCGGCGCCCGTGACGAGCGCAATCTTGCCGTTGGTGGCCATGCTTTGTGCTATCCTCCGCTTGGCGTACAGCGTGATAACGTAGGCGCGACCCTCGTGGTCCCCCACGGGCGGGCACAAGGCCCGCCTACGTGGCAAGCCCGAGAGAGAAAACATGAGTGTACTGCAGAATTGTGAGCAATACCCCCGAACCAGCGGAAGACTACGGCGGCGTGTCATGGTCCCGCTCTTGCTGGCAGTCCTCTTCCCTGCCGTCGGGCGCGCTTTGGCTGCCGATAAGATTCCGGTGATCCTCTCGACTGACGTTGGGAACGAGATTGACGACCAGTGGGCCGTCGCATACATGCTGGTGAATCCGCAATTCCAGGTTCTTGGGATTATCTCCGCTCACGCGCCCACACTGCCTCCGCCAGCCGCCCACTATACGTACAGGGTGCTTCGCGACGAGGTTGAGAACCGGCTGAAGATGACGACTCATCCGCCGCTGTTTGAGGGATCAAGCCTGCCGCTGCAAGACGCGAGAACGCCGCGGCCGAATGCGGGCGTAGACTTCATTATCCAATCGTCGAAGGACTTCTCCAGCACCAATCGTTTAACGGTCCTCACTATCGGCGCCGCCACGGATGCGGCCTCGGCGATCATCGAGGACCCAAGCATCACGAACCGGATTCGCATCGTTGCCATGGGCTTCCGAAGCTGGCCGAACGGAGGTGAAGAATTCAACGTGGCTAACGACGTGGCCGCGTGGCAAGCCATCTTACGTTCTGACGTACCCGTGGTGGTGGGCTGCGGGGATGTGTGCCGCGCCAACCTGTCGCTGACCTTGGAACAGGCGAAAAATCTGATCAGTGAACATGGGCCCGTCGGCGCCTGGCTGTGGGACGAATTTCAAAGTTGGTACTACCGCTTCCTGAAGCCGATGAGAACGAACGACCTCTCCAAGCCGTGGGTGATTTGGGACACCGTGGTGTTGGCATACGCCGAGGGTCTGACCACCCAGGAGGCCTATCCCAGGCCGGTTCCGAAAGACGACATGAATTTCGCGCCTGGCGAGGCAGGTAAAACCATTACCTGGGTAACCGGGATCGATTCGGCCCGCATGTGGCCCGACTTTATTCAGAAACTCGACGCCTATCAGAGAACTCATCGTGTTGAAGATTCAGGACCGCCGCCCTTCTTGCCGTAGCGAGCCTGTGTGTTAACTCGTGGATTCCCGCCTTCGCGGGAATGACGTCGGTGGAGGTAGTGTCCGTGTCCTAACTTAGTGCCCCTAACTTAGTGCCCCTAACTTAGCGATGTCATCCCCGCGCAGGCGGGGATCCATACTCGCTATGGCACCGGAACCTCAGCTCCGCGGCGCTCCGCCGACAAGTAGCCCGCGTAGAGCACCGCCACAGTGTCGCGCGCAAGGTCTCCGCCCGCGAGCGGCTCTCGATCGAAATAGATCGACTCCATGAAATCCTGGAACTCCTGCGGGTAGCCGTGCTGCCACGCTTCGTCCGGCGCGGGACGACTCCAACCTTGCTTGGTGCCCAGTTTCTCCGTAACGTAAACGTCTTTGAGCAAGTCCTCGCGCGGATTGTAGGTTTCGAGTGCATCGATGGGATTGAGGTTCGCGCGTGTCCGGTGGTTATTGGCGAATACCTCGAGCCAGTTGTGGACACCCCCAAGCACCAGCTCGGACGCGAAAATGTCAGCGACGGCACCGTCGTCAAAAGTTACGTGGACCTGTGCATAGTCTTCAACGTCATCGTAGCTGGTGCGCAGAAAGCCCGCGTCGCGAAAGTTCTTGTCACGCGTGATAGCGTGCGTGCGCGCGCTTACCGATGCCGGACGCACCGGCCGTTGCTGGCGAGCTTCACCTTCGGCGCGCTTGAGGTGCAAGGCGGCGCTGAGCGGATGGCAGCCTTTGCCCACCAGTGACCCGCCGCCCGAGTGGCGCCAGATGCCGTAGTAGGGCGAGTGTGAGCCGCTGTGCGATTCATCGCCGATGATCCACAAAATCTGCCCGCCGCTCTTTTGCAGAATCTCGCGTTCCTTGGCAACGGCGGGAGCGTAAACCCAGTTCTCAGCGTAAAGAATGCGTTTGCCTGCATCCTTCGCCGCCAACAGAATGCGATCGCAACTGGACATCGCTTCGCGAAGCATGACCTCTTTCGGAAAGTCATCGCCTCGAAATCCTTCAGTTTCGACGTAGGCGTTGACCGGGCCGTAGAATCCGGTGAACGGCTTTTCAATCACCACGTGTTTTCCGCGCCGCAGCGCCTCGATAGCCAGCGGTTCATGCGTGGAAGGCGGAGAGCAGAGATCGATGACGTCCACCGCCTTGCACAGCTCGGCCAGAGAGCCGAATGCGTTGATGCCATGGTCGCTGGCGAACTTCGTCGCCGACTCCGTGGAGCGCGACGTGACGCCGGTTACCTTCACGGGTACGCCATAAACGCGCTGATAGCCTTCCCAATGGAACTGCGCCGCAAAGCGGCTTCCCACAATTCCCACTCGGATCGTCTCTGGCATTTCGAAGGCACCTCTCCTGATCACAGGTTCCTACTAATACTGTAACTTTGCGGCCGCTCTCCTTGAGCGCTAAATTAAGGAGTCTGTCACAATATTCGGTTTGCACCAAGCGTGCGATCTGTAGGGTCTGTAGCGGCGCTCTGTGAACGCCAGCTCGAACGGTTCTTTGCTCTGCGGTCTGGAACCACCGCCTGGAGTTTGGCCGCTTCGCGCATGGTTCAGAGCTTGCCCTTGAGCACCCCGAGGGGATGGCCATGCCACCTGGCGCGGGCTTGCAGCCCGTGCTTTCGGCGGTCCCTTACCTGGCAGGCTCCGACGGCCGCACGGCGAGAGAATCACCAGAATGGAAATGACAGCAGACTGCGAGCCGTTCGCCGCTGACTCTCCGGTGCCCGTGCGCGGATTTCTACACCGCTCCGTTGCGCCTTCGGATGACGCCCTCGTGATGACGCACGGCGCCGGATCAAACTGTAACGCGCCGCTGCTGATCGCCGTGGCAGAAGCCTTTGCCGCTGGTGGGTTTCTGGTGCTACGCTGCGACCTGCCCTACCGCCAGGCGCGACCGTACGGTCCACCCTTTCGCGGCGAGTCGGAGCGCGACCGCCAGGGCCTGCGCAGCGCGGCGGCTGCGTTACGGGCAGCGGCACCGGGCATCACGCGATTCTTCCTGGGCGGTCACTCTTACGGCGGCCGCCAGGCGAGTATGCTGGCCGCAGAATCCCCCGAGGTCGCGGACGGACTCCTGCTGCTTTCCTACCCGCTGCATCCGCCGCGCAAGCCATCCGAGATGCGCACGGCACACTTCCCTGCCCTGCACACGCCGGCGCTTTTTGTTCACGGCACCCGTGATCCGTTCGCCTCGAGCGAAGAGATTGCGTCCGCCCTGAGGCTGATTCCAGCCACCACTTCCCTCCTCTCCATTGAAGGCGCGGGGCACGACCTGCTGACCGGCGCCAAGGCGCGGCGTACTGAGAGCCTGCGCGACCTCGCACAAAACATCCGTGACGCCTTTCTGGTATTGAAATACGGACCAGCAACGGAGCGGCAGAAATGACTCTGCGTCCGACTGTAGCGGCGGTCTCTGACCGCCGATCGGCGCTCAGAGAGCGCCGCTACAATCTATGTCGCCGTGATTAACAGGTAGCGCGAGCGGGTCGAGAGCCCTGACAGCGCGGTCGGAATTCGCGCAGCCTTGGATGCGCGGAACCTACGATCGTACAGCTACGCGGGAACGTGCGTTCCGGCCGCACCGTGAATCACGCGTCGTGCCTCACGTAAGAATGAAACTGGATCAGAAGCCTGAAATACGTTTCTGCCAAAGACGATCCCCGCCGCACCCGCTCTTACGGAGCGTTCGATGACTCCCAAGGCGCTGGACTCCGCGATCTTTGGGCCGCCGGCGAGCAGAACGGGCACCAGGCAGGTGGAGACCACTTCGGCCGTGTCGGACTCTTGATCCAGGAAGTCCGTCTTGATCAGATCGGCGCCGAGTTCGCCGGCCATCCGGGTATGCAGTGCGACCAATTCCTTGGAGTTTGCCCGCTCCACCCGGCTTCCGCGCGCCATGGGCTCAATGATGTGAACCATTCCAAAGCGCTCGCAGGCCCGGTTCACCTCGGCATTGCGGCGAACCTCCTCCGCTTCGCACGCCGCGTCCGTCAAGCCCACGAACAAGTAGGTAATCACGGCGTCCGCGCCCCAACGGACCGCGTCTTCCACCAATGCGATGGCGCAGGACCTTCCCTCTTCGAAGCCCAGGAGCTTAAGGTCGCGCCACATGTTTGTCCAATCGATGCGGACAATGACGCCGGTTCTCTTTCCAGCAAACACGTCGGCGTTGGCACGCAGCACGCCCGGCGACATCAGCACGGCGTCGGCGCCGCCCTCTAGGAACATTCCAAGCCGCTCCCGGGGCGGGCTGATGCCCGGGATCGGTCCCAGCATCAAACCATGATCAAACGCAACCACCACACCCTTGCGCGTGTTGACGTCCAGGATGCGATGCAGGCGTAATGACTTTCCTGAATTAGACATGAGTATCCTTCGTAAGGCAGCCGCATAGCCACTGACGAGAGCGCATTCGCTCCATCGTAAGGACTAGCGACGCCTTCAACCTCACTATGTATATCTGAGCCACCGCGTCAGCTCCACCAGTGAGGGCCGTTTTCCGTACATCAGCACGCCCACACGATAGATGCGGGCCGCAAAGTAGATGACGGCGGCTGTACACAAAACTGAGATGGCAATAGACAGGCCAATCTGCCAGAACGGCGGCGGCTGCATGGCGATGCGCAGCACCATCAGAATGGGTGAGAAGAACGGAATCATCGAAAGGCCGACGGAGAGCGGCGAGTTCGGATCGCGCATAATGATATTGAAACAGAAGAAGGCCGCCACGATGAGAAACGTCACCGGCATCTGCACCTGTTGCATTTCCTGTTCGTTAGACACCATGGCGCCGACGGCAGCATAGAGCGACGCGTAAAGAAAATAGCCGCAAAGAAAGAAGACCGTCATGTAAATCGCGATGTCCCAGGGCAGGTGAATTCCTGAAAACGACGCGCCCTGGCCAAACATGGAAGCCACAGTCGCTCCGTAGGCTGCGATCAGCACGCCCAGCGCACCCCAAATCAAGTATTGCGTCAGGCCCACCGCCGCCACACCCATAATCTTGCCCAGCATCAGGTAAACCGGGCGCACCGAGGCCACCAGCAGTTCAATCACGCGTGTGCTCTTCTCCTCGATGACGGACCGCATGGTGCTGACGCCGTAAATGAGCACCGTGAGGTAGAGCACCATCGCCACTGCGAGCGCGGCGAAAAACGTCTGGCCTTTCTCTTCAGCCTCTCCCTGGGCGCTCACCTTCATAAGCTTAACTTCAACCCCTCGAACCAATTGGCTTACATCCTCCACATTCACGCCACGTTGGTGTAGCCTCTGGGCAATCACGGCGTCGTTGACGGCGTCGTCAAGCGCGTCATGATTCCCGGCCTGGGCGGTGTTGCGGGCGTGCAGCTCAGCCGAGCCTTCGCCGCTGAGGACGCCATCGGGTATGGAGAGGAAAGCGTCAAGGCTTCCATGCTCGACCTCGCCACGCACGGCATCCTGTTCAGCCGCGGAAGGACGCGACACAACCTTGGTGACCTGATAGGCCGGCAAACCGTTCTTAAGTTTTGAGGTGAGCCTTTGGGCAATCGAATCTCCGAGTTCGCCCGTCTCATCCAGAATGGCCAGCCTCAAAGTGTGATCGTTTACCCGCGTGGCCATGTAAGCCTGGAAGGCAAACATCCCAATGCTGAAGGCCGGCAACAGAATCGTGCTGAGAATGAAGGCCTTCGTGCGTACCCGCACCAGGTATTCCCGTTTGAGGACCAGCCAAAGCTTATGCATGGGCTTGTGACACCTTCTCGATAAAGATATCGTTCAATGGAGGCTCGATCAGCTCGAAATGGTTGATGCGAATGCCTCGTTCCACGGCCGCTTTCAAGAGTGCCTGAGGGTCCGCACCCTGAGCGAGCTTTGCCTCCGTGACCGCTCCAAAGTGGTTCACACTTTGGATCAAATCCGGCTGGTTTAGAAAGTCGCCGTCACCCGCGTATTCGATCCGAATGGTATTCTTGCCGTACGAGCGCTTGATGGCCGCCAGCTCCCCTTCCAGCACGCTCTGTCCCTTGTTGATGAGGCAGATGGCGTCGCACATCATCTCCACCTGCTCCATGCGGTGCGTCGAAAGGATGATGGTGGCGCCCTTCTGGCGCAGCTCAAGCATGATGTCTTTGATGATGGTGGCGTTGACGGGATCAAGGCCGGAGAAAGGCTCGTCGAGAATAAGCACAGGCGGACGATGAATGACCGCGGCGATAAATTGCACCTTCTGCTGCATGCCCTTGGAGAGGTCAATCACTTTTCGGTCCGCCCAGGTGGCGATTTCGAGACGCTCCAGCCACTCGTCCACGCGGTGCCGCGCCTCAGAGTCTGAAAGGCCTTTGAGCCCGGCGAGAAACAGGAGCACCTCGCGCACCTTCATACGCGGGTAGAGGCCCCGCTCTTCCGGAAGATAGCCGATGAAGTCTTGGGTGGAATCGTCCTGAGGCCTGCCGAGCATGTGAATGGAACCCGAGTCTGGAATGGTAATACGCAGGATCATGCGCAACGTCGTCGTCTTGCCGGCGCCGTTGGGGCCAAGCAGCCCGTAAACAGAACCCTCCTTGACGCTCAGGCTGAGGTTGTCAACGGCGGTAACCGTATCAAAGCGTTTGGTGACGCCCGCCACGCTCACCGCAGTGCCATTTTGCACGTTTTCCCCCTAGTCGACGCAGTGCCTTCAGCAGTCAGCCATCAGCGTTCAACCCGGGCGTCGCCTCGCAAGCCTGGCGTTGAACGCTGATTACTGATTGCTGACAGCTCCGAGGAAGCGAAACTGATTCTATAGCATCCAACCACTGGCGGCAACGCCGGCGGTGGACGCATGGGGCGGCCCTTGTCCCCCGGAAGTTCCTGGGATCGCAGGCATCTCGCCTGCCGCTCGCTTGCCGATCCTAAAAGGAAGGTTGCGCGAGTGGGCGAGACGCCCGCGCTTCCAGGTGTTAAGATAACGATTTTTCAGACTGCCAGTAGAGTTGGGAAGGGGTTTCTCATGCGCGATGTTGTCATTATCGGTTCCGGCTGTGCCGGGTTGACGGCGGCAATTTACTCAGCCCGTGCCAATCTGAAGCCGCTCGTCATCCGGGGCCTCGAGGCGGGCGGTCAACTCACCCTGACGACGCTCGTGGAGAATTTTCCCGGCTTCCCGCAGGGCGTGCAGGGGCCCGAGCTGATCGAACTCATGTCAAAGCAAGCCTCCGTATTCGGCGCCGAATTCATGGAGGGAGACGTGGCCAGCGCCGATCTTTCCAAGCGGCCGTTCACGCTGGAGGTCGGCGCGGAGAAAATTGAGACCAGCACTTTGATCATCGCCTCAGGAGCTTCTGCCAAGCTGCTGGGTCTTGAATCGGAGCGCAAACTCCTGGGCCATGGCGTTTCCACCTGCGCCACCTGCGACGGCTACTTCTTTCGCACCAAAGATGTGGTGGTGGTCGGCGGCGGCGATACCGCAGCCGAAGACGCGCTCTTCCTCACCCGATACGCAAATGAGGTCACCGTGGTGCATCGCCGCGACCAACTACGAGCCTCGAAGATCATGCAGGACCGGCTCCGTGCCAATCCCAAAATACGCTTTGCCTGGAACTCCCAAGTGGCGGATATTCTTGATCCCAACCAAGGCGAAGTGACGGGCGTAAAGCTTCAGGACGTGCGTAACGGTTCGGAGAATTTCAAGCCGGTAGCTGGAGTCTTTATCGGAATCGGCCACTCACCGAACACCGCTGTATTCCGAGGCCAGATCAACGTGAATGAGAACGGCTACATCCTCACCCACGACGGCTCCAAGACGAATATTCCTGGCGTATTCGCTGCTGGTGACGTACAAGACCATATCTACCGGCAGGCCGTGACCGCAGCAGGATCGGGCTGCATGGCAGCCATCGACGCTGAGCGGTTCCTCGAGGCCGAAGGAAAGTGAGAACAGAGACGAGAGACAAGTGACGAGAGACAAGTGATCGGGCCCTCGGGTGATTGACGAGTGGAGGCGAAAAGACAGGAATCAGACGTCAGGAGACAGAAGTCAGAAGACAAGAACAGTTATGAGTGACAAGTGGCAGGTGACCAGCAATTGGGTGATCGAGCAATCACCGCCGCACTCGCTGAGGTAGCCCTAAGCGACCGCCGGAGGCTGTTATTGTTGTCTTCTGCCTTCTGGCTTCTGCCTTCTGGCTTCTGCCTTCGTGTCACTCGTCACTTATCACTAACCACTGCTTCTAAGATGCTCCGCGCCCTCCTCCTCTGCCTCTCCGAGCGCAAGACCCCGCAGCGGTTCCTGACGAACCTCCCGGCCGTCCGCAAGCTGCATGAGCGCTTCGTGGCTGGCGAATCGATCGCAGAAGCGCTGGCAGCAGTGGGGCACCTGAGGGGTGACGGTTTTGAGTTCACCCTCGATCATTTGGGCGAAAGCGTGCACGATCCCGCCACTGCAGCGGCGGCCACGCAGGCATATCTTCAGATTCTCGACCGCTTGAAGGACGCCTGCCTGCGCCCAAACATTTCGATCAAGCTGACCTCACTCGGACTCGCTTTTGACGAAGCGCTGGCGCGCCGGAACCTGGCTGCGCTGGCTGATCGTGCCTGCCAGCATCAGGGCTTCGTCCGCATCGACATGGAAGGCTCTCCCTATACGGAAAGCACCCTTCGGGTTTTCCGCGCTCTTGACGCGCCGCGAGACCGCGTGGGCGTGGTGATCCAGGCGTACCTTCACCGCAGCGAGAAGGACGTGCAGAATCTGACTGCGGTGGGCGCCTGGGTTCGTCTGACGAAGGGCGCCTATCAGGAACCCGCCAGTATTGCCTTTCCCAAGAAAGCCCAGGTCGACGCCAACTACGTCAAACTGATGACAATGCTGCTGGCCAGCAGCGGCTATCACGCCATCGCCACACACGATCCGCGAATGATCGCTGCTACCCAGGAGTACGCTCGCGAGAAAGGGATCGGCCCGGATCGGTTTGAGTTCCAAATGCTGTACGGCGTGCGGCGCCGCCTCCAGCGTGAGCTTCTGAAGCAAGGTTACCGCGTGCGCATCTACGTGCCTTACGGGCGCCAGTGGTATCCCTACTTCATGCGGCGTCTGGCAGAGCGGCCCGCCAACGTGCTGTTCTTGTTAAGGAATCTCGCTCGGGGATAGTCAAGCGTCATCAGATCGGCTCTATATTCTGGCTTCTGACTCCTGGCTCCTGACTCCTTTCTTCTTGCTTCTTGCTTCTGACTTCCTGTCTTCTGACTTCTGGTACACAAGGATTAATACGTTGTCACAATCCTTGAGAGGGCTGTCACTTTGCAAGCCAAGGCGAGATTCCTCGCGGCGCAGGGACCCCGAGGCGAACGGAATTAGAAAGAGCGACAAGAGTGATGACGCATCGTGCTGTAGCGGCGGTCTGTGACCGCCGAATTTCCCTGGGCGTTGCCCAGGGCTTTGTTAGTGCGGCCCTTCGGGCCTCAAAATGTACAAACTCGAGGCGGCGGTCTGTGACCGCCGACCGGCGCTCATAGAGCGCCGCTACAACTTGGTCGCTGCGTTTTAGTACGGCTTGGCGGTGCAGTAATTCGGCACAGTCGCCAGGCCCGCGGGATTGTCGATCGCACTAAGATCCGCCGGCTTGTCTTTCCACAGGCAGCGGGCCTTGGCCAGTTCCTCGCGCTTCTGTTTGAAGGCCTGCACCCACTCATTCAAGATCGAGGCTTCAATTACGCCGCTTTTGAAGCTGCCATCTTTGTTGTGGTATTCGGGCATGTCGGCGACGCGCGCTCCGCGGAACAGGTCTTCGATCTGGCTGTCGGAAAGCTGGCACATCAGGCCGGCGTTGAAACGGCGCCCATCCTCACTGATCATGGGGTCGTGGAGGCCATCGTGCGCGGTCAGACTGTTACGCAAACCGGCTTGACACTCCTTAGGTGCACTGTCTGTCCCAGCCTTCTTCCAGAGCTTTGTGTTCGACCAGTTCTGCAGATTCATCTTTGCCCCGGTGTTGCTGGTGAACAACCCTCCGCCCCCAAAGGTGGCGCCGACGTCCTGGACCAGCATCACCGATTTGTCGCAGGTCGTCGTGGGCGGCTGAGTTTTCTGGTCCACATCCACCTTGTGGCAGTCGAGGCGCTGCTGCGGAGGTTTGTTGTCACTGTGCTTCATGAACGCGGCCAGCAGCTTGAGTCCGTCCCTCTCATAGGTTGGGCGGCCATTGGCAGTGTCAAGTTCCTTCCAACTCCAACCCTGGTCGTCTTTGCTCACTTCCGTCATCTTCTTCCAGGGAAACTTGCGGACGATGGTTGCAGGGTCGAAGGTGCGAGTGCTCGCGGGTCCGGATCCGGAGACGACATTCTGGGGACAATTGTGGCATTCCACCGTGACGGAGAACCACGAGTCCGCGTAGTAACCCAGAGCCCACATCAGCCGCGTTGCCACCATTTCCGCATAGACTTCATTGTCATCAGCTCCGAATTTAACCTTCACCGGCTCTTCGTCCATATCCGGGGTCAAATTCTGAACTTGCCCATCAGCGCTCTGGACGCTGGTGATCTTGCAAGCGAACTTCGGCGTCTTGCCGCCCATCTTCGAGCCGGGCGTGGCGAAGTCGCAGATAACCTTGTCCTTCAGGTGCAGTTGGAACTGCTTCTTGCCCTGGGCAGGGCCCTCGATAATGTTGGCGTCGGCGACCGGGCGCGAAACAAACAAGGCCGCGTCGTGCATGGCGGCGAGGCGGTCTTTTGCGGTGTAAAACGCCTTCTTTACCTTGGTATCGTCGGACGTGGGAGTCGCCTCCTGCGCGCGCGCGTTGTGCCCCAAAGCGCTCGTCAGGACGAACGAAGCGATCACCCACTGCAGACCGTGGTTCGATCGGGAGAGGCGGCCAGGCACGCGGCGAGATTTGCCGGTCTCTACCGGCCGGCGGTTCGCTTGCGGGCGCAAAGGCAAGTCCCGTTGTCGAGAGGCGCGTTCTGTGCTTAGAATCATGGGTTTGCTCCTGTGTTGGACGAAGTTGTCAGTCGACTGGTATTCTAGCCTTCGCACCTTGTCGAGGATACCACTGAGGATCACGGAATGTGGTGACGACCGTCGTCGTAGCGGCGGTCTGCGACCGCCGTCTTTCGGTGCTCATAGAGCGCCAGCCCTCGACAGTGTTGTGCTCGCTCCCCGGAAAGCGTTTCAGGGTGACTTGAATCCGGCCCGCGCGACTCCCCTCCTTGGTGAGGACTGGAGCGATGGTCGGAGCAACATTTTGCGGGAGGTCTGAACATGCTTTTAGTCACCTTTCATGGTGGTAAGCCCGGGAAGCACCCGCTCAGGAACAATGTGCATGCGCGCAACAAGGGTGGCCGGAAGCTGACGTCCGCCGTCCTTGAAGACGCCAAGGACGTGGTGCTCGACGAACTCCGTGGCATGTACCGGGTGGGGAAGCTCCTCTACGTGGCCAATGCCCACCGAACCCAAAACAGTGTGCTCTGCTATCGAGGCTCGGGGAAATCTTATCGGTTGGTTGGCACCTTTGCGTCCCAGGACACCTGCAAAGGAATCGTGCACCCGTTTGACGTTGCCTTTGATGGAAAAAGTCATTGTTACGTCTCGAGCCAGGACACCAATCTCGTAACGCGACTGATGGTCTCCGAGGACGGACGGACTGGGAAGCCTGCCCCCATCCCACCGGCCCTTCGCCGGCACGGGGAGTTCCCGCCCGGAACGTTTGTGGCCTCGTCCGTTGGAAAACTGTGTGGAATGTCGACGCCGGCGGTCCCTGCGCCTATGGGGCTACACTACTCGGGAACGGGTTTAAAGAAGCATTCGGTCCGCGGAGTCGAGTGGGTGAACAACGCACTCTACGTGGCGGATGAACCTGCCGGCAGAGTGAAGGTCTACGACGGCGACGGAAATTTCCTGGGACAAAGCAATAAGGTGGAGTCGCCCGTGCATCTGGAGGTGCACGAAGGCACCTTGTACGTCAGTGGCGGCGATCGAGTGTTTAGGGCGGAGCTATCGAGCCCAGCGGGCGACTTCACGCTGTCAGAGGTCCCGGGGCTTCGCGTGAAAAACGGCGGCGGAATGGCATTTACGAAGAAGGGCCGGTTCTATATCGCCAGCCGCACCCGCAACACCGTTTTGAAGTTCGATTCCGACTTTCGCCCCATGAAGTTCAGTTGTAAACTCCCCGACAATCCGGAGTTTCTGCTGCACATTTAACTGGAACTCCCGAGGAAATTTTAAGGGCCGCTACCCTCAACGAGGCAGTGACCGCCAGAAGAGGTCAGAGAAGGCTACAATCCAAGATGAGATGGAGCGCAGCAAATTTCAGGCACTCGTCGCCGAAGCTTTCAAGGGCCTGCCGAAGTCCTTTCGTGAGAAGCTCTTCAACGTGGCCATCATCGTGGACGACCAGCCGCCGGAGGAACCGGAAGGTGGTCTGCTGCTGGGGCTTTTTCACGGCATCCCTCGGACCGAGAAGAGCGTCTTCTTCTCCAGCCCGCCCGACCACATTTTTCTTTACCAGCGAAACATCGAAGCTGTCTGTGCTAACGAGGCTGAGGTGCGGCAACAAATTCGGGCAACGCTCTTGCACGAAGTGGGACACTATTTTGGGCTCAGTGAGGACGAACTACGCCAAATATGAAGAACTCCTCTTGCGGTCACGAGGTGAGGCCCAGCAGGCGCGCCGCATTTTCGTAATACACCTTGCGTAGAATCGGCTCCGGCAGTCCCAAGCCGTAGATCCTCCAGCGTCCTTGCGGAGGGACCGGCGCGGGCGCGTAGTCAAAATATTCGTCCGTAGTTTCCAAAAACCGATAGTAGATTTCGTATAACTTGTCCCCGAATGTCTGCTGGGGAGTCTCTACGCCGCCGGGTGTGGCGTCGGTGCCGAATATGATGCGATCCTGGTACTTCTCGAAGAAGGCGCGCGAGGCGCGGGGCTGGCGTCCCAGCTCGCCGATGCGGGCGGCCAAATCAACGTGCATGTTCGGAAGCTGATCGAGCCACTGGGAAACAGCAGCCAGATTTTCTGCGTCGCCTCCCACATGAAGCGCGATGAATTGCGTGCGTGGATGCCGCGCGAACACCCGATTGCGCGCTTCGAGAAGCTCCCGGTTGCTGGGAAAGTCCTTGCCGTGAAACGACCAGTCAGGATGGGCGTTCAACTCTTCGTAGCGCTCGTTGAAGCGGTCGATGGGCAGGAAGAAAGCCTCCGGGTCAGAGGTATGAATGGCCACCGGCATCTTGAGGCTGCCGCAAGCCTCCCACATGGCGTCGAATCGAGGGTCATCGACCTTCACCAAAGGGCCGGTCGTGACGTTCTCGCGCAGGTAGAGGCCGAGAACCTTCAGCACCTTGAGTCCTGCGGCGCCGGCCTGGTGCGCGCGCTCAATCTGGTCAGCCTGAAACTGACTGTAGCCCGGTTGATCGCTGCGTTCCCACCACGGCTCCGTAAACACCACAAATCGGCCCGGGTAGGCATGCTGATACTTCTGAACCGTCGATTCGAGACCGGCGCCCACGCCTCCGGTAAGATCCACCATGGTCCTGATGTTCTTGCGGTCCATCACGCGAAGCGCGTCCTCAGGTTCGGCCATGAAGCGCATGTGCTCGCCCAGCGGGACGCCGTTCTTATGCTCCGCGACGAAGGAAAGGTGAGTGTGAACGTCGATCACCGGAAACCGCGAGCGGGATACCGGGTTCTCGCTGACGTGCAGCATACTTCGGGGTTGATAATCCTTCAGCGCCAGCGGACATCCCTCGGCGGGCGCCGGCGAATGCCCCGAAACAGTAGCTGCGCTTGCCCCTGGCGATCGTAGTCCGCCGGCCAGCACACCGGCAGCGATTTTCTGTAACCAACCTCGTCGATTTGTCACGTTGACGCTCCCTCCGTGCCCATCATGTTCAACTTTCTCGAACTGCGCAGAAAATCACCACTGAAATCATCGGGAGCACCGGTAGGAACTTTGTGGGCCCCGTGTTCTCGATATCTATTTTCTTTTACGTGCGCAGAGATTACCTCTTTGTGCTGAGACGCCACCATAGACGCGCTGCACTTGCTTCCGGGTCAAGCCCAGGTAATTTACCATACCGAGAACCCAGGATTGTGGCAGCAGCAGGCATGTCGCGGCGTAAAGGGCCTCGAGGTTTTTGCCGTGTACTTGATCGAGAAACTGGCCACTGACTTTCGCAAGCTTACCCATCAAGGCCGCCGATGCAGCCAGACTGCATGCTTCGGTGCGAGCGGTCGGCGAAGTTGCTGGCGGGCGCTTGAGTCGCTCATCGTATGATGTGATCCTGCTGGTACAATGCTGGTTGTCCGTTCGTGCACGGACATCGGAGTGAGCCGGGGACGAAGTCCAATCATGACGAGGAGCGTACTGTGAGCGATCAGTCGGAAGATTTTGCCACGATGTTCGAGGCTTCGGTGCAGGCCAAGCGCCTCGAGCAGGGCGAACTCGTAGAGGGCAGGATCGTCGCCATCGGCCCGGAGGTGGCGTTCGTCGACGTTGGTCTTAAGGGTGAGGCGGTCATGGATATCGCCGAACTGAAGAACGCCGACGGCGCGATTGAGGTCGCGGTGGGCGACCTGGTTCAGGGAATGGTGGTATCCACGTCCGGTGGGCTGACGCTCTCCCGCAGGCTGGCCGGAGCGGCCGCGAGCGATGAGCAATTCGAGGCCGCCTTCGAAAGCGGCCTGCCGGTGGAAGGAAAGGTCGAACGGCAGGTCAAGGGTGGCTACGAGGTGCGCATCGGCCGGCGACGCGCGTTCTGCCCGATTTCCCAGATCGACCTCCGCGCCGCGGACGCGTCGGCGCACGAAGGGCATGTCTACCCATTCCGCATCGTCGAGTACAAGGAAGGCGGCTCGAACATCGTTGTCAGCCGTCGCGCGCTCCTTGAGGAGGAACAGCGGGCGAACGCCCTGAAGATCCGCGACAAGCTCGTCCCCGGCGCCGTCATCACCGGCCGCGTCACCTCCGTCCGCGAGTTCGGCGCGTTCGTTGATTTAGGCGCTGGCGTCCAGGGCCTCGTCCACGTGTCTGAGATGGCGTGGTCCCGTGTGTCGAACCCCGCGGAGATTGTCAAAGCAGGCGACGAGGTCGCGGTCAAGGTGCTGCGCGTGGACGAGGGAAGGCAGAAGATCGCTCTGGGGATGAAGCAGCTCATTGCCGACCCCTGGTCGAGAGTGCCCGAGGCGTACAAGGTAGGCCAACTGCGGCCGGGCCGCGTCACGCGCGTGGCGCAGTTCGGCGCGTTCGTCGAGCTCGAACCGGGCGTCGAGGCGCTGGCCCATGCTTCTACGTTCGAGCCCACCGGACGATCGGGAGGCTGGATAGGACAGGTCGCTGCCGGGATGACGGGCACCTTCGAGATTCTAACCATCGACCTCGAGCAGAAACGGATCGGCGTGGCGCTGGTTCCGGAGAGCTGGGGGCGGATCGAGGGAGCTGCCGGAGCCCGGCCTGGCATCGTCCCGGGCGCACGCCTGACGGGAAAGGTCGAGCGACACGAAAGCTTCGGCGTGTTCGTGTACCTAGCCCCGGGGCGTACCGGCGTCATCCCGGTAAGCGAAACCGGCATCGCGAAGGAAGGCGATCTCCGGCGAGCCTTTCCGGTTGGGGCCGACGTCGAGGTCATCGTGCTGGAAATCGATCCCTCAGGCCGGCGCATCCGCCTGAGCGCGAAGGCCGTCATGGAGGCACGCGAGGCCGAGGAAGTGCGCGAGTGGACGGAGCGCAATGCTTCTCCTGCCGAGGGCTTCGGGACACTCGCCGACAAGCTGCGCTCGGCGTTGAAGTCGCGAGAGAAGTGACCCTCTCCCGATTCCATAGCGCCGGCCAGACAATTGATATGGGCCCACTGTTAAGCCTGCGCTCTGTCCATATTTCCTATGGATCCGGGTTGTGGGAACTGGCTCGCGGCTGTAGTTTGTGGGTTCGCGTTGTTGGATCATACTTGTGGGTTTTGTACTGAAGCCACTTGCGACTCGGTTTCCGGCTGGCTGGCGCAGACCTCCGCTATTTGAGGCCTGCGACGTCCCGAAGGGACACTCCTTGCCTGAATCTCGGCACGCCACTCTCTCCCTGCATAGCGGCTCTTCATGACGCTCGGGACTGCGGTTGCCGTCCAACCTACGGGAAGGTTAGACAGAGCAAGTGACACCAGAAAGTCGCTTCGCGAGATCGCAGACCCCGGAAGAGCGAGGGGTCTCCGCAGCCAGCCGGATGCCCTACTTACCCGGCCCTTTGGGCCTACTGATGCGCATGCACGAGCTTCTCGGAAACCCCACGTTTGCAAATCCGCACGTGCCGTTTGATCGCCGCTTGGAACAATCGCGCTTCGGCCTCATAATTGCAGCTCCGCCCGCGCGCAGGGGCGCAAACGAGATCGATTTCCAGGGGTTGCCATGGCTCACATAGAAGGAATCCGAATTAGGAACTTTCGAGCACTACGCGACGTCACGTTGGGCAAATTATGGAATCTGCAGGAAGCCGAGCCGCTGACGCCCATGACAGGCGTCATAGGCAAAAACGGTGTTGGGAAGAGTTCGCTGTTCGATGCTTTCGGATTCCTCGCCGATTGTCTCCGCGTAGGCGTCGAGGAGGCGTGCGACTCCAGAGGTCGTGGCGGCTTCGAACGCATCAGGTCCCAGGGACAGCAGGGCCCTATTGAGTTCGAGGTGTACTACAAGGAGGAAGGTAACGCACGCCCAATCACCTATGAGATGGCTGTTAACGTCGACCACTCGGGCCGCCCTTTAGTCGAGAAGGAGCGTCTTAGACAGCGTCGAAAGGGACAAAAACACGGCTGGCCGTTCTCTTTTCTCGTCCTTAATGACGGAAAGGGCGTCGCCTGGAAAGGAGACCAGGAAGGTCGGGAGATCGACGAGGGCAAAAACCAGATCGACATCCTAGAGTTGATCAGGTCTGTCGAGGATAAAGACAAGGAAGAAAGCCGGGAAACCGAAATTGTGGAACTGGAAGACCGTCGCAAACTAGGAATAGCAACGCTTGGGTCACTTAAGCAGCACCCTCGAATCTCATCGTTTCGACGCTTCATCGAGGGATGGTACCTGAGCTACTTCACACCAGATGCGGCGCGCAGGCTGCCCCTGGCTGGACCCCAAAAGCACCTCAACGTCCACGGCGACAACCTTGGCAATGTTGTGCAATTTATGGAGCGCGAACATCCCAAGAAGCTGCAAGCGATTCTCAGTCGCATTGCCGCCAAGATTCCCGGCATTCAGAAGATTGACACCGACAAGACGGGAGATGGCCGGCTGCTGCTCCGCTTCAACGATAGGGGGTTCACTGACCCTTTTTACTCACAGCAGATGTCGGACGGCACGCTTAAAGTCTTCGCGTACCTGCTGCTCCTCGAAGATCCTTCGCCGCCGCCCTTTCTTTGCATCGAAGAGCCCGAAAATGGCCTCTACCATAAACTGTTAGAGTCCCTCGCGGCCGAGTTCCGTGCCCACGCCACCGGACAAAAGGGCGGATCCCAGATATTCATTACGACCCATCAGCCATATTTCGTCGATGCACTGTCACCGGAAGAAGTCTGGATCCTAGAAAAGGACGAAGACGGCTTCTCGAAGGTGAAACGCGCAAGCGACGATCAAACGGTGAAGAACATGGTGAATGAAGGTCTCCTCTTAGGGGGACTGTGGTACAGCGACTACCTTGACGCGAGGTGAGGCGTGCATTTTGAGATCCTCGTCGAAGATTATTCAGGCAAAACAGCTCTCGACGCCATTGTCCCAAAGATCATCGGAGAGCAGCATACGTTCCTCATTCATTCTTACAAGGGAATCGGTCGAATACCGAGAAATATGCGGGACGCACGGGATGCTAGCAAACGCATCCTCATGGAGAATCTGCCAAAGCTTCTGAAAGGCTATGGCAGGACACAAGTTGGCCGGCCACACTTTCCGGAAGCGGTAATCCTAGTCTGCGATCTCGACGATAAATGCCTAAAGACGTTCAGGCAGGAACTTCATGGAATCCTTAACGCCTGTGATCCACAACCAATCACCCGTTTCTGCATCGCCGTCGAGGAAGGTGAAGCATGGTTGCTCGGCGACCTGGCTGCGATCAAGTCGGCGTATCCGAGGGCCAAGGACGCCGTCTTGAACTCCTACGTTAACGATAGCATCTGCAACACGTGGGAACGGTTGGCGGAAGCTGTGTATCCGGGCGGGTCTGCCGCATTGTGCGAAAAAGGATATCGGGCGATCGGGGTCGAGAAGTCGAGATGGGCGGAGGCAATCACCCTCCACATGGACATTGACTGTAACACGTCTCCGAGTTTTCAGTATTTCGTAAGCAAGATTCGCGAACCAGTGGGGCTGGCGTAGCGAGCTACAATTGGACGCAAACGTCTCCTACGCGAAAATCACCCGCCTCCCGAACCCAACTCAAGGGCCCTTCCATCCAACGCATCCGGCGGTGGCACGCCCATCAGATGGAGCACGGTGGGTGCGATGTCTTGAATACTCGGGTACGGCGTTTCGAGGCGACGGTTGGAGAAGAAAATGCCTTGTGTGTCGCTCGGGTCGGAAGCGCAGTGGTCGCCGCTCCACTTCTTCAGGTTGGCCACCACAATGCCTTCCGGTATGGCGCCGAGTGAAGTCTGCCATGACGTCCGGTAGCCGTCACGAAAATCGAGCTGCAAGTCGGGCGCGCCCGCCATGTGCGCGCCGTGAAAGATTTCGCGGCCTAGATAAACGTCCTGGATCACGGGGTCGTTGGTGTCGGGGTCACGGAAGGCCAGCAACTTCGTGCGCATTTCCTGCAAGATCTGGTCAGCCTCTGCGTCCGGCGTAACAATTCCGTATTTCTCCCGTCCTCGCAAATTCAGGTAAATCTGACCCAGGCCAAGCGCGTAAGCTTGCGTGTGGCTCCAATCGACGTTAGGGAAAAAGCTACCTTGGCCGAAAAGGTCGGCCAGGTTGTAATTGTTCTCCTTGGCGTTCGGATTCTTGAGCGTCATGTAGCCGTTTTCCACGAGCCACGTATTGGTGTTGAAACCTTTGCGCCAGGTGTGAAAGCCATGGTCGGAGACGATGATGAGAGTCCCGTCGGGTTTCATGGCCTGCTCCACCTTGCCGATGGTTTCGTCCATGCGCTCGTAAACGCGCAGGATGGCGTCACCGTACTTCTTGGCCAACTCGGGATCGTAGCGCGGGTGCTGGGGATCGATCAGCCGGTAGAACATGTGCGAGACGCCATCGGTGCTGGTAAAGACGGAGACCAGCAGGCTGGGCGGATCATTCTTGAGCTCGTCCAGGGTTACATCTTCGAGGGTCTGCGTGGTGCGGAAGAGGTCGTCGAGAAAAACGCCCTCGTCAATCTTCTCTTCGTTCAGCGCCCAGGTGTCGTGCCACCAGCCCACGGTCTTCATCAATCCGTGCTTGCGCGCGATCTCGGCGGCGTAGCCGTTGGGCGAAGTGACCGGCAGGGCGGGCGAATCGGGGTCAATATTGAGCGGCGACATGTAGAGCCGCAGGTCAGGCGTGACCTGAAGCACATAAAAGCGGCAAATGGCCGGCACCGACAGAAACGGCGTGATGCGGAAGCGCACTCGGAACCAATCGCTCCACTCGCGCTCGCTCAGCGTCTGGTCATGGCCACCGAGGCTGATGGTAACAGTGTTCTTGTCGGGCGTCACCGTAAAGGCAACGGGCACGGAAACGCGCTTGTAAACCTTGGAGGCCGGATTCACGGGCCCGTCGATTTCTGCCGTCGCGCGATTGCCGTTTAGCTCGAGGCGCACCAGCCGCCCGCCGAATTCGGTATCACCCACGTCCCAAGGCGTAAGGTCGGTACCGAAGTAGAAGAACGTTCCCCAGGTGCCGCGCACATCCGGCACGCCGAGCCCGGCCCAAAGCTTGCCGCCAGGCAAATTGGTAGGCGGAAATTCGAGCGGCATGCGAACCACGGTGGTCTTGTAGCCCGCATCCGCCGCTGCCTTGTAGAAGGGCACGCCACTGCGCTCGTTGGTGACGCGCGGACGCGAGATGGGGATGACGCCAAAGAGAAACTTTGGAGGCACGCGCGACGCGAGAGCCAGCTCCGGCAAGTATGTTTGTGGGTCGCGCCGGAGGAAATCGAAGATTCCGGTCCCGCCCGGATTCAAGCCCGTCGCAAAGGTGGCCCAGGCCACCGGCGATTCCGGCGGATTGGTAGTTCCCAGCGGCTGGAAAGCGCCCGCCTCCGCGAGGTGCTTGAGGTTGGGCAGGTGGCCTTCAGCCATCCACCTGGCGGCCAGGTTGGGATCGGCGCCGTCAAAACCGAGGACGACAATCTGGGTGGTTACGGGACGAGTGCCTTTGTGGCAGCCGGCAAGAGCGAGAAGCAGTGCAAAGGCAAAGATGAGGCGTGTGGAACGGCGGTTCACCATG
The DNA here is from genome assembly GCA_035578005.1 of Terriglobia bacterium. Classification (GTDB taxonomy): domain Bacteria; phylum Acidobacteriota; class Terriglobia; order UBA7540; family UBA7540; genus Gp13-AA77. The sequence goes on along the minus strand of DATJYK010000198.1, from coordinate 13,671 downwards.
ATCTTGATTCTCAATGGTAGCCTTCGCGTTGCCGAGGCGTCGAGGCTTGCGAAGAAAAGAATTGACGCCAGCGCGGCCTTTGGCCGCAACCGAACCGAAGTCCCTCGACCTCTGTGCCTCGAAGCCTCTCAACGCTGAGTTCACGGAGACTCTGTGGCCTCAGTGTTGGAGGCTTTTGGGCACAGAGAGCACAGAGAGCTTTCGAGCTGCACGCCGCGAGTAGCTCGCCACGCACGCCCACCCGCATTTGGCCCCCTCGGGCCGAACCACCTATGCAGAACGCATTAAGTCACGACACATGGTCCAGCCCATAAGGGCTGCACAGGACTTAGTGCGTTCTATATAGGGGTGGGCCGACCAGATTCAGGGAGCCGTACTGGGGCTAGCCGAGAGGCTACATACAGCCGCGAGACCGGGCGGCAGCCGCTCTCAGGCCGAACTCAGCTTTTGGGTACCCCCCCGGGGGGTATGCCTTATTTGCAAACGGAAGTATGTACTTTACGCAAGGTTGAACTAAGTCGTACTAGCTTGTAAATGCTTCATTCCATTTGGCGGCTTTACTTCGGCCAGCCTTCGGGCGGCTTCTTTTTAGCCAGCGACTTCTTGATGGCGTCGCGCCAGTTGCCTTCGATCTTCAAACGCTCAGGTTTCGGGCCGGGCTTGGCACCTTTCGCAAGCGGCATTGATTTCTTGGTCATGAGTCTCCTTTTACGCCAGATTGCACGCTCTCTGAAACGCCTTCCAATTCCCAGGATTCTTGAATTGATGCAAGGCTCGATGGCAGTTCGGGCAAACGACAAGTAGGTCGTCTAGCGTTGTCGTGCGCCCGCGCTTTTCGGCAGACGATATCAGCTTGAGATGGTGGACTTCAAGGCAGTACCTTGCAAACTCGCCATAGCGTTCCGCAAAATCGAAACCGCAGATTTCGCACTGAGTGCCACGGGCGGCCAGAGCAAGAGCGCGGAGTCCGTGATTGCGCTCTTTTTGGGAGAGCGTCACCTGTCTTAGCTTGCCCTCTCTTGCGCGGATGATTGTCTCAGCGTGCTTGAGTCGCTGTGAGAGAATTCTTTCAAGGATTCTGCTAGTCTCCGGTGTTGGGCGCCGTCGTGACCTAACCTGCCATGCGAGCGAGCCCTTCCTCGACAGTTTGACGGCAGGAGTTCCCTGGAATCGGAGCTTCCACTTCAACGCTTTTAGCGGAACGATCTGGAATGGTCCGTACACGCTACGGCCTTCGCTCCAATCACTTCCGCTCCGTTTGATCTCAATCGCTCCCAACAGGTATAGCTCACTATTGTTCGTTGCCCAGACGAACGTCCGATCACCGCGATTTAAGCCGCTAGCGTGGGTTCCACTAGCCCCAGTTATCACGCTGCCCTGTACTCGCAGAGCCTCTTTCCACTTCCAAAGGACTAAAAAATCTCTGCCAGCGTTAGGCACTCACCTACTCCTTTTTGGCGTCACTATGGTAACCAATTCAGGGCGCACTATTCGTAGTTCCTTGAGAAAACCTAACATCTGACCGAGTTTCGGATCGCCGGTCTTAAAGCCAAGCGTCCCCCCGAATCGACAACCGCCGTCAAATCCCCCAGCGTCCCCGCCATCATAGACAAATGTAACGTTCGTGAAAGTGCACGCCAAGTATCTATAACCGTCCAGGGAGACATCGCAATTCACATATGGCTGATTCGCGATCTCCGTGTAACTTTTCGGTTTAGACCACCGTGCGAACCAGAGAGCCACAAACCCGAATGCGCTTCCGAGTAGCAAGAATCCCAAAATCGTCCAATGCAGCCAGCTAGCGTTTGGGCAGCCCCAAACCCCGATCACGCCAAAGACGGCGGAAACCAACAAAGATGCCATCGATGCACCCTCGCTTATTCTTTGTCGCATCGGAGGTAGTACCTCGGCTTTGCTCGCGTCAAGGCAAACTCCCATGCTACAATGAAATCGGGAATCAGCCCGACTAAGAGAGAGTCCTACGGATTAAAGAGAGGCCCGCTGGCAGGCGGGCCTTTTGCTTCCCCGCTTTTAGACCGCCGGACTCTTGTACATTAGCCTCTTGCCTTCTGCCGCCCGAACTGCCGCTTCTGTGCGCTCGCCATCGTTCAGAAACCGATTGTTCCAAACGAAGTCAAACTGCCAGAGATAGCGGTGAAGATACTCGCGGCTGACGTTGTGGTAGATGCCGTGGATTCCGCGCTTCACCAGGGCAAAAGAGGATTCAACCGTATTCGTGTGGATGTCACCGCGAACGTACTCTCTAGTGCTGTGGCAAATCGTGTCGTGTCCGCCTTCGAACCGCGCTCCAAGGCCGCTGTAGACTTGATAATCGTCAGTGATGACGCGAGCTTGTTGGTCTACCACTTCCCGCATGGCCGCTTCCAAGGTATCACTCGTTACGTCCGCCACGACCCGGCTGTGCTTGCGACCGTCTCTCTCGACAGCGGCGAACACAGGAGTCTTAGAGGTTCCACGTCCGCGCTTGTGTTCCTTCTTGTCACCGGGCCTTGGCTTGCCGCCGATGTAGGTTTCGTCAGCTTCAACGATGCCGCTCAGTTTCGGAGCGTCAGCAGGCGGAGCCATCGCAAAGCGGATACGGTTCATGAGAAAGAGAGCCGACTTATAAGTGATCTGGCAGTGGCGCATGATCTCAAGTGCCGCTACTCCCTTCTTGGATGTTGCCGCTCGCCAGAAAGCGTAGCACCAATGACGGAGATCGAGGCGGCTTTCTTCGTAGACCGTGCCAATCCGAACCGTGTACTGCTTCTTGCAGGCTCGGCAACGCCACAGATATCGCTTGTTCCGCTTGCCGGTTTTGGCGTCTGACATCTTGTAGACCGTCTCGCTACCGCAGTGAACACAGGTAGGCTTGTTGCCCCACCGCTCAAGCTCAAAGAACTCGACAGCCGCATCTTCGTTTGAGCAAACCAGCGGCATCACTGCGATCACTTCGGATTTCGTTAGCTCGGTGCGCTCTCTCTTTTCCATGTCTTAATACTATACTTAGCGCAAGCCTTGTGTCAAGTACAAAGTTGAGGATTCGCCTAACTATATTCGGTGCCTAATCAGCAGCTTACGAACATGAAGTCGGAAAGGTGTTGATCTGCTAGCCTTCCACCTGATAGGTATGCCGTAGGAGCTAAACGAATGACCGTACAGCGCTGTATCTCTGTCACACCCGATGACATCGTGGCGTTCAATCTAGAGTGCAAAAAGTGCCATGCAACTACTAAAATTCTATCGAATGATCTTCGCGGGCTGCCCCATGCCTGTAGACACTGCGGGGACAAATGGGTTTTGGGAGAACGAACAGACGCTCATTCAGAATTCTTTTCCGCCCTCGGGCAACTCACAAATGCGCTCTCGGTGATTCGGAACGACACTGGTTTGGTAGAATGCTTGTTTAGTTTTGAGCTAAGATCATCTGATGAAATTGAACGTGACCTTGCGTAAAGTACATACTTCCGTTTGCAAAAACGAACCCGAGAAATTATTTAGAATCAATAAAAGTGCCAAAAAACGAACCTAAAACGAACCTAAACGAACCTAAAACGAACCCGAGCTTTATTTTTGGTGAGAGACGCAAATCCTTTAGAATCAGAAATCCCTTTATCGGGAGCAAAGAGAGCGAACTCAAGCGCGCGGTAAATCGGCAAACTGCCTTCAAACCTGGTGGCTGGCTTTAAGCTATTATCGAAGCGCGAGTTACAAACACCTCGGCACCACGGCGCCAAATTTCAGCCGGAAGCGGTCCGGATGACTCTGGGAAGGGCTACACGTGTTGCCGTGGCCGATTCCGCGCCGCCCAAGATGACAGTCTAAAACCGGCCGCACTTGTAATACGACGAGCCGCAAGCGGTGCTGAGTTTGCGGGAGAGCAGACCCGTAGTTGCGTTAGTCTCGGAACGAGCGCCCTCCGCGCCGCAGAGATCGGCGTCGCGACAAACATCCGCCGAACTGTTTCCCACGCTCTGATGAGCATTACGCTTTCGCGCACTGATCTGCGATCCGAGGAATTGCAAGACGATTGCTTGACATCTCTGATTGTTTGTTATATACAATCGAGTAAACGAATCGGGACCGCAGGGACTATGTCCGCAGTGCGAAGCCTCGGACGCTTCCACCAGCAAGTTGGCAAAACGCGCTTGGCGGCATTACCACGGGAAAATGCGGTGACCTTCGGAGCGGTTCTAGGCGTCTGATCGGAGAAGGATCTGAACGAATATAGCAAGTTTTTCGAAGTCGGAATTCGCAAAGCCCCCTGAGTCCCTTGGGGTGCGAGAAAGAGCACCCCTCCGGGGGTACCACCTATGCGCGTTGACGAACCCAAACTTGTATCGTGTTGCTGCAGCGTATGTTAATGGCAATCCGGCGGCCTATTTGCCAAACGAGTCGAAAAAAACGAACCCAAGACACTTAACCCGCAGATTCAAAGATGGATAAGAGTCAAAAAGGGGCCAAATTGGCGTTCGAAAACGAACCTAAACGAACCTGACTTTCGGGGGAAAAAACTTGCAAAATCAGGAAACGAACCCAACGAACCCAAGAAACGAACCCGAGCCCGGTGCTCGGGCGTGGCTCGTTGGTTTGAGGTCGAAGACTCTGCTCCTCCGAATTGGTGTCACGCGACGGTTCACTGGCACCATTGGTGCCCGAACAACCCAGCATCTTATTGAAAACAAATAGCGGTTGTTTTAGTATCCCAGCATCCCATTGATCTCAAATAACTTAAAGTGGAAAACCCAGCATGTTATTGATGGAAAGAGTCTTAGCGACGAATGGGTCCGGGCAGATGGCCAATGAGCGTGATCCCAATCAGGGGGCGGTCTAGTGGGTTACAACGTAGGCCGAGAATCCCGAATCGGGGTTTCCGCGACGCTTGGCTCCAGAACTTCTCGAGTGGTCGGGTTATCGTGACGCAGGCAGTGGGCTCCGAGGATCGTTGGGCGTGCGTGAGGAATCGGTCCAAGAAATTCTTTTGTTTTTCTTGATTTTTCTTTGCGGCGTCTGTAGCATGGGCTTCTCGTTGGAGTGAGGCCGTCCGACTCCTTCCAGGGCGATCCGATGGAAGTTTCCGTCAGGTTGATTTGCGCCGTGGTTTTGTGCTCAACAAGGTCGGTTGGAGCGCAAGTGCCACAACGGCGCTGCAGTCATGTTGCCGAAGGGGCGCCGCTCATGAAAAAACGCGACGATCTTCGGCGATTACACATCTAAGGTGGGGTCAGAGCGGGAAACTCCGATACTGGCGACTTCTACCACACCGGTTATCTCAGCGGCCGCTACCCACACGGGCAACCAGACTTCGAGGTCCTATCGACTATGAAATACGTGCTGACCGTACTCATTAGCCTGGCGGCGATTGGCGTGGCGCTTGGCAGCTTTGCCCAGGCCGCGCCCGAGGAACCCGATGGCGCCGCCATCTTCAAAACAAAGTGCTCCATGTGCCATGGCCAGGATGGCAAAGGCTTCGCCGCTATTAAAACGCCGGATTTCACCGATCCCAAGTGGCAGGCTTCTGTGACCGACCAGCAGATCTTTGACACGATTAAGGGCGGGAGCAAGAAGAACACCATGATGGTGGCGTTCGGAAGCCAATTGAAGGATGACGAGATTCACGCGCTGGTAAAGCAGATTCGCTCGTTTAACAGCGCGAAGAAGTAGCCGGCGATGCCCGGTGGACTTGCGGACGCCGAAACACGGCCCGAATCCATCGCGAGGGCCCGTCTTGCAGCCCCGCCTTCAGCGTTCCGGTTGAGTGTTTCAGTAGATGAGTGTTAGGGGACGACACGCCTGCAGTTGGGGGGCGACCGCCCGTTTTCAAGCCACCGACAAGACGAGGCGCGCGGATGCGCCGCGGCAGCCGCACCTTGGAGCGGCGCCCGGTTGTGAAGTGCGCCGGAGGCGCAGCGAGGTTCTATGGATCAAGTCCGGCTCGGGATCATTGGCTCGGCGTTTGTATCGAGCCTACACGTCGAGGCTCTCGGTGAAGTGCCGGAAGCGGTGGTGGTGGCCGTATGCTCGCCCACCAAGGGTCATGCGGAGGCCTTTGCCGAGCGCTGGCAGATTCCCAGTTTCACCACCGACTATCGCAAGATTCTGGAGCGCGACGATATCGACGCGATCGTCGTGGGCATACCCAATGACCTTCACCGCGAAGTGGTGGTGGCCGCGGCCGAGGCTGGCAAGCACGTGATCCTGGAAAAGCCAATGGCGCATACCCTGGACGACGCGGACGCGATGCTGAAAGCCTGTCGCAAGCGAAAAGTGATGTTAGGTTACGCGGAGACCATTTGCTTTTCACCGAAGTATGTGCGCGCCCGCAAGCTGGTGGAAGAAGGCGCCGTGGGCCCCCTTTACATGGTGAAGCAGGGCGAGAAGCACTCTGGTCCGCATTCCGACTGGTTCTATGACGTGGAACGTTCCGGCGGCGGCGCTCTGATGGACATGGGTTGCCACGGGATCGAGTGGGCGCGTTGGATGTACGGAAAGCCGAAAGTGAAGAGCGTTACCGCCCACTGCCAGCGCGTGCTGCACACCCGGCGCACCAAGGGCGATGACAATTCGGTGGTGACCGTCGAGTTCGAGGGCGGCGGCATCGCGGTGATCGAAGATAGCTGGGCCAAGCCCGGCGGGATGGATGACCGCATTGAGCTCTACGGAACCGAAGGCGTGATTTACTGCGACCTGCTGCGAGGCAGCTCGATGCAGACCTACAGCTCGAGTGGTTACGGCTACGCGGTGGAGAAGGCCGGCGAGACTCGCGGCTGGACGTTCACCGTGTTTGAAGAGACGCACATTTACGGCTTTCCTCACGAGATGCGCCACTTTCTGCGCGTCATCCAGGGCAAGGAACAGTTACTGGAGACCGGAGAGGACGGACGCACCACCCTGGAGATCATTTACGCGGCCTACGAGTCGGCCGCATCCGGCCGGCGCATCACCTGGCCGTACAAGCCCAAGAAGCCAGGCGATATTCCGGTGAGGCCCTGGCTGAAGGCGCAGTCCTGATCTGGTAAGCCTGCCCCACCTTCTGAGTTCGAGTGTTATACCATGAGTGACCGAAAGTACCGTCAGCGCGGCTACCAGGATTCGGGACGCGAACGGCCGGAGAGACCGCCCGGCGGACGGCCCGGACCGAAGCCTGAGACCTTTGGCCCGCGCACCCCGAATTTCTCTCCGGCGCATACCGTCGTGCGTTGCGCAGGTTGCGGCACTATCCTTCCCGCCGATTTCGACCCGCAAGGACGCTGCCGCCGCTGCGGCTTCGAGCTGCACAGTTGCAAGCAGTGCGTTCACTTCGACACGGCGGCGCGGTTCGAGTGCAGTCAACCGATTCCGGTGCGCATCGCCCGCAAGGACGCGCGCAATGAGTGCACGTTTTACGAGCCGCGTAGCACAGTGGAACGTCAGACCTCTCCGGGTTCGGGCGGAAACTCGGTGGTTTCTTCCCGCGCGTCAAACGATCCGCGTCAGGCTTTCGAGAATCTTTTCAAGAAATGAGTTGTGAGTAGCGGGTGATCGTCGTGCTGTGTTTTGAGTTTGACTAGCGCAATAGGTTATGGGTGGAGGCTATGAATGAGCGAGGTCCTGAGGGATCCCGTGGAATCCTATTTGAATGGGCTGCTTCCGGCCCGTGACGCCGTGCTTCAGGAGATGGAAGGTTACGCCGCGGAGCATAACGTGCCCATCGTGGATCCCGCCTGCGGGCGCGTTCTCCATCAACTGGCGCGTATTTCCCGGGCGCGGCGCGTATTCGAGATGGGGTCGGCGATCGGCTATTCCACCTTGTGGCTCGCCCGCGCGGTTGGGCCCAAAGGTGTGGTTTTCTACACGGACAGCGATCCCGAGAACGCGCGCCGCGCCCAAGCTTATTTGAAGCGCGCTCGCATCCTCGATCGAGTACGTTTGCTGACGGGCGATGCCGTCGAACTGCTGGGCTCAACCCAGGGCGAGTTTGATCTCATTTTCAACGACGTTAATAAGGATCAGTATCCGAAGGTGTTCCGGCTTGCCGTGCCCAGGTTGCGCGTTGGCGGCCTGTTCATCACCGACAACGTTTTGTGGTATGGGAAGGTCGCTCGGTCGCCCGCCAGCAATGATGTAGAAACATCTGCCATTCAGGAGTTCAATCGGCTCCTGTATACATCGCCCAAGCTTTTCACAACTATCATTCCGCTTCGTGATGGACTTTCGGTTAGTGAGCGACTGCGCTGACTCGCGGCGAGTAGTGCTTTGATGTTGAAAACTCAGCAGAGCACTTCGTCCTACAGGTCCCCTAATGCTTTGTCGATGGCGTCGAGATTCGTCTTCGAGATTTCACCGGGAAGTGTATCGGTACTGCGGGCTGCGTAGTAGTGGTCGTCTACACTGCCGACGATGACGGTTTGGGTCGTATTCTTGTCGCCGTAGGTGACCTTGATGGTGTAAAGCGGCTTGTCGAGGCCGAACGGCGCCAGATTGCCCGAGGTTGCTTTGGGGAAGGTCACGGCTTTGACATCGGTGAGGGCGTTCAGTAGGGGTTCCATCTTGTCGGTGGCTTCGTCCTTGGCCTTCGGTACCGTTTGCTTCCACTTGAAGTTCTGCTGCTCGAAAACGCGATGGTCCTTCGGAGTGGTAAGGTCCACGCTCTTGGCGTCGAAGCTCGAGAAGGAAAAGAAGGCCTTGTCCCGCAGCGTCGCGGGGTCGATCTGGTAACGTGTGACGAAGTCGGAGCCGAGGGTGAAGACGGGAGCCAGCGCGGAATTGACGGCGTCGTAGTTGTTGCCGTCCTTCTTGCCGATCACAATCGTCTGCGAACTGGAACTGGTGCTGAACTTCAGACTGACGGTCGGCTGGTCAACGCCGTACTCCCGATCGCCAGCCTTATCCTCCTTGACGATGCTGATCATATTGGTGCTTTGCAGACCACTGAGCAGATTCTGGACGGAAAAGTTATCGGCGCGCACAGGCGGCGGTAAGACCAGATCCCAAACGCCGTCAGTGTTCTTGGTGAGCGTGTAGGTCTTCCCTTTCGAAGTCACGTCGAGCCGCTGAATCTGATCCTGATCGAGCGTCAGCACGCGCTTGTCGCGTAAGTCAAACAAAGTCTTCTGAAGGGCTGACTTGCCATAACCCGGCAGAGTGATCACCCGCGGATTACCGGCCACCTGAGCATAAACAGCGTCGTTGGTGGGCGTCGAATCGCCGATCAGCAAGGTGAAATTGGCAGGTTTCCCGGTGGTCGCGACGTTCAGAGTCGTGACCGGCGGATCAAGTCCGAAGTCCTTCAAGCTGGACGGATGCTCGTCTACGACGGAGTTCACCGTCGTTCCCACGAGACTGCCGACGAAATCAGAAACAGCGCTTTGGTCTGCGCCCAGAGCTTTTGGTTGGGTAATGTCCCAGGTTTTTCCGTCCAGCGCGCAGGTGAAAGCCTGGCCGTCGCGTGGCGTGACGGTAAAGGAGTGCACTTGGTCTGCCTTGACGGGCAGCACCAATTCTTTGGGTTTCTCCGCACTGGCCGCACTCTCTTTAGACTTGCGCTTATTGTAGTAGTTGAAGCCGAACCAGAGTGCAGCCAAGACGACAAGTGCGACTAGAGTATTGAGGTACCTCTTCATAGTTGGGACCTGAGAGACGAGACTTGAAATCCCGCTCTATTCGGCAACGGGTTTGCTTTTCCTCCTTCTGATTTCTATCTTCTTCCCCACCAAACAATGACGCCGGCTGCGATGATCACCAGCGGCACTGCGATGAGCCGCAGCAGAACCATATTCATCTGCTGTGCGGTGAGGTTGAGATGCTGCGAATCAGGCGGCTTGGGCCGGATCGACATCATATTCTCATTGGCCGTCAGCCAATCGACCATATTCAAGACAAGATCGCGGTTCCCCTGAAAGTTGAGGAAGCGGTTGCTGGCCACCAGCGAACTCCCAAGCGCCACGAGGCGCGCATCAGGCTTGCCTTCACCGGATCCGCTCATATCGGCTGCGACGGCAACTGTGAGCGGTCCCTTGTAGTCGGTTCCTTGACGAAAGCGAATCTCATGCATGGCGGGCGTGAAGTTGGCCACACCAAAGCTCTCAGGCGTGGTCTCGCACAGCGAATCTACGGTGAGTCCGGCCTTATATGATTTGTTGACCTCGAACGAGCGCGTGAGAGGGAACAACGTCATGGTGCGTTGCAGCGGTTGGGTGATGGGGCTCGATCCGTACTTGATGATCAAGGGCATCTCAGGACGCGTCCCGAAAATCTGAGCCATCGGGTTCTGGTCAATCACCAGATCGTTTTGCACGGTGAAGTTGTAATCGGATACCAGCTTGGCGATGTTGGGAACCTCAACACCGGGATCAACCATCAGCATCAGGCGGCCGCCGCCGGCGAGGTACTTCTGGATGGCGTCAACTTCCGGCTGCAAATAATCGTGCTGCGGCCCGGCGATCACCAGGATGTCTGCGTCTTGCGGAATCGTGAGGTTCTGGGCCAGAACCTGCGTCTTCACGTCTTCGTTCTCGTTCTGCAGAGCCTTTTTGAGATCAGAATAACCGTTGGGGTCCGCCGTGTCAGGGTCGTGCTCGCCGTGCCCCTGAATAAAGTAGACCGTCTTCGTGCCCTTCAGGACACGGATGAGCGCGTTGGTCACACCCTGTTCGTCGTTGCTTTGGGCTTCGAAGTGGCGGTCGCCCATCGAAACAATTACAGTACCGTAGTTGCGAACGTTGAACTGTTTCGCCAGAGCCGGATCACGGTTGGGATCGATGTAGCGCAGGCTGACCCGATGCGACGCCGCCGGATAAAGGTTCAGAACGTCACCCTCGGCTTGGAATCGCTCCTTTTGGTCGAAAACGTAGACCGTGACGTCTTGATTGAGTCCCTTGACAAGCTTCACCGTCTGCGGTGACAGGCTGAAGCGCTTGTTTTTGGTGAGATCCCAGCGAGTGACGTGCTGGCTTGCAAACCAGTTGATCACCACGATGATGGCGACGGCGACCGCGGTATAAACTACAAAGTTCGTGCCTTTCAGAATTCGCCGTCCCGCGGTGTTTTGAGTTTGCGACTGTTCCGCCATACTTACGTCCTCCCCTTCAGCGCCTCAACCGAGCGCGCCGTCAGAAAAATCCCGAGTACCACCAGCGAGAGGTAATAGACTACGTCACTCGAATCGATGACACCCTTCGTGAAACTGTCAAAATGCGTGGTGAGCGCCATATAAGACATCACCCGTCCTACGGCAGAAGATGAAATTCCCGACACCCAGTCGAGGACGTACAGCAACAAAAATAGGGCAGCGGCCACCACGGCGGCAATGATCTGGTTCTTGGTAAACGACGACACCCACATGCCGAGGGCGATCAACGCCCCGCCCAGCAGGATGAAGCCTGTGGCGTTGGCGATGAGCGGTTTTGCGTCCGGGTTGCCGTAGAGAAAAAGAAGCCCGATCTCCAGGAAAGTCAGCAGGACCATGACCAGGTAAAGCGCCATTGCCCCGAAAAACTTGCCCAGGATAATCTGGATATCAGTCAAGGGCGAGGTGAGCAAGAGTTCGATCGTTCCCGTGCGTTTTTCCTCAGCGTAAAGCCTCATGGTGATCAAGGGAATGAGAAACAGCACCATGATGATGGTCAGAATCCCGGCGAACAGAGGCCGGATGACCATTTCGTTCAAACTGACCGGCGGCATGCCTCCTTCGCTCATCTGCATCCGAAATGTCTCCACCACGACCATTCCCGTGAGGAGGTAAAAGAAGTAGCCGCAGAGCACGGTATAGATCGTCAAAACAAGATAGGCGATCGGCGAGTGAAAGTACGCTCGCAGTTCCTTTCCAGCCACGGCCAAAATATTGCGCATATCAACTCCTTGTTTTCACCACAGAGGCACAGAGACAGCGAGAGAAAATGACCGGCCTTATAGAACCATTCGTATGCAGACTCCAACAAGCCAGGCCCCAAAGCTCGATGGACTTCGATGGCTGCCCCGATAATCTGTTGCGTCGCGGGTCACGCGAGGATGTTTCACCGAGTCTCGCCATGCTGGCTCTTCCCAAGCTCTTCCCGTCTGGCTTGCGCGTCGGTCTCCGCATCGCTCTGCAATTACTTACCTCGTGCAGTATTTCTCTCTGCCTCTCCGTCTCGGTGGTTAATTCTTCGCCTCTTCAGTCAGGTCCTTCGTGGTGAGTTTCAGGAAGATGTCTTCCAGGCTTAGGGCGGTGGCGCGCAGCTCGAGCAGTTTCCACTGCGATTCCACGATGGCGCGCGCCAATTCGGACCGCACGTCCTGATCCTTATGGGCGTGAATCTCGAAACTCACGTGGCTCTCCAGAGCCTCCTTCTGCTCCACCAAATCCACACCAACCACGCGCTCCAGCCGCTCCTTGAGCTCGTTGGCCGGACCTTGCGCCGTCACTAGGACCGTCTCAAACCCCTGTAGCCGGCGTGTCAGGTCATCCGGCTTGCCCACGGCCACCACCTTGCCGCCGTTGATCACCACCACCCGCTCGCACGTCTTCGAGACTTCCGGCAAGATGTGCGTGCTTAACACCACCGTATGCTGTCCGGCCAGGCTCCTAATCAACTCGCGCGTTTCGATAATCTGCTTGGGGTCGAGGCCGGCGGTGGGCTCGTCAAGCACCAGCACGTCAGGATTGTGGATCATCGCCTGGGCCAGCCCAACGCGTTGTCGGTACCCTTTTGAGAGCTTTCCCGTCTGACGGTGCCGAACATCGGCGATGGCGCACTTGTCGGTAATTTCGTCGATGCGACGCTTGAGATCGCGTCGTGGCACGCCCTTGATGTGTCCCACGAATGTCAGGTATTCGTTCACGGTCATATCAGGGTAGACGGGGGGAGTCTCGGGCAGATAGCCTGTGCGCCGCTTGGCCTCGATGGGTTGTTCCACCACGTCGAAGCCCGCCACGCGCACCGTGCCTTCACTGGGCGGGAGATATCCGGTGATCACTCGCATGGTAGTGGTTTTCCCGGCGCCGTTCGGGCCGAGAAAGCCCAGCACCTCGCCCTTTTCCACTCGAAAATCGACGTCAGTGACCGCCTGCGTGGGACCGTAATGCTTGCTTAAGTTTTCCACTTCAATCATTGCGCCTCGTCCTTATGAGCAAAAATTTGACGCCAAGCCCGCAGCCATGCCGTCACAGCCGCAAAGCCCGTTCGTAGTGCCACTGAGACCGGCTCGACCGATTGGTGGGCCCGCTATAGGAAAAGCCTTTTACTGATGGGATCAGTGGATCCAGCCAGGCCCAAGGACTCGCTTCACGGATGGTTCCTGCACCTCTGCGGTATACCACACGAGGCGCTCAGCGAGAAAGCTCCAAGTAATAAGGATTATCAGAAAGCGCGTCGGGTTGCCAAGGGGTATTGCAATCCCGCCAAAGGAGTCCATTCCAGTCAAACACTACCAACATCAGCTAACTGATCCCGCAGATAACGCGGAACGTGCGTCGTGTCAGCCGGCGTCAGCCGGCGGGTTGCTGTGACAGCCGGCGGGTTGCTGTTGACGGTCCCAGGCTGATGAGCTAGGCTGTGGCTGGACTCAGGAGGCTGCGGCCTCCAGAGTCGAACAGGAGGAAACCATGCTTCGACGTGCATCGCTAACGGGAATGCTAATCTTGCTTTCGGCGGCGCTCTCGCTCGCGGCCGATCTCAATGGGCGCTGGGAAGGCTCGATGAGCACGCCCAA